>NC_014759.1:4145000-4511574 GCF_000183425.1 Marivirga tractuosa DSM 4126 | reverse complement strand
AAATTACATTTATTTATTTAACATCTTCCCAATCAAGTCTTTAAAATTAATCAAAATAACTGAGTATTATCATGCTTTTACCTTTTATAAATATAACATTTAAGGATAGCTGGAAAAGTGTTAACTTTAAGCATTGAAACGACAAAATTGGAAATGAGCGAAACTAAATTATTTAACGATTTTGAAAAAAGTTCTGCCATAGATTGGAAGAATCAAATCATAAAGGAATTAAAGGACAAGCCTTTTGAAAACCTGATAAGCAAAACGCCTGAAGGAATTTCGATTAAGCCTTTTTACCATAAAGATACTGCTGAGCATTCAGAAATGAATATCCAAAACCCAATACAAAAGATGAATGAGGCTTTACCTCCTCGCTATTGGGCAAACCAAGCCAAAGTGGTTGTGGATAGTGAAAAAGGAGCTAACCAATCTGCTTTGGAAGCTTTAAACGGTGGTGCTGAAGGAATCATTTTTGTAATTGATAAAGCAGATATAAATCTGGAGACACTATTAAATGATATTCAGCCTGAATACTGCATGATTTCATTTGAATCCAGCGAACCTTTCTATTCTTTAATATCCCAATATTTAAATTTCATTAGTGCCCACGGTATTGATAGTCATAAAATAAGCGGCTTTTATCATTGTGATATAATTGAATGTAGGGATGCAGGCATTATTGGGATAAATGATCATGATTTTGAAAGTATAGCTGAATTAATCCGACATGCAGATGATTATCCTGATTTCAAACCTTTATGTATCAGTAGCAATCTATTTCATAATTCAGGTGCCAATATCACCCATGAATCAGCTTTATTGCTTTCAAAAGCTGTTGAGTTTTTTGATAAATTAACAGATTTAAAACTGGAGCTTAACCAAATTCTGAAATCCACGGTTTTTTCAGTTGCAGTAGGAAGCCATTTCTTTTTTGAAATTGCTAAGCTAAAAGCACTAAAATTCAATCTGTTGAAAATTGCAGAAGCTTACGACAGCAAGACTAATCCAGACGATCTATTTATTCATTGCAATACAAGCATCAGAACTAAATCAGCCCTTGATTTCAATGTAAACCTATTGCGTAATACCAATGAAGCCATGGCTGCTGTTTTAGGTGGATGCAATAGTTTATGGGTACAGCCACATGATGAAGCTGCTGGTAAGCTAACAAGTAAAACCTTTCAAAGAATTGCTTTAAATGTTTCCAATATACTAAAAGAGGAATCTCATTTAGATAAAGTAGTTGACCCCACCAAAGGTAGCTACTATATTGAAAATACAATTAATGAGATCTCAACTTCCGCATGGAGGATATTTACGGAATTCGAAGAAGATGGCTCTTATAATCATCATTACGAAAACGGAAATGTTCATCAAATAATCGATACCGATGCCGGCAAAGCCGAACAAAATTTATGGGCTAGAAAAGAATTAATGATAGGCGCCAATACTTATCAATTGATAGGTGAAAAAATCAGTGCTTACTTGGATACAGAAGAAAGTGGAAAAAGCTTAGAATCTAAAAGATTGACCGCCACTATTGAGCATATGCGATATAGAGTGGAGAAATTGGTAGAGGAAAAAGGCGAAGAAGCCAGACCACTGGCTCAAATCATTTTATTAGGAACTGATCCTGTCAGCAAAGCTAAATCAGATTTTGCTTACAGCTTTTTAGGAATAGCTGGAATTGGTATCTCCTCTGAAGAATTTACAGATAAGTTAGAGGAGAATATTAAACTAGATAAGAATGCAGCCATAACTGTTTTATGTTATGCCGAAACTCCTGAAAATTTAGAAAAGTACATTGCTAAACATAAAGGAATTCTATTGATAGCCGGACAAGAACCGAATGAAGCGGAATTGCAAAAAGCTGGCTTATATGGGTGTATCAACAGAAAAGTGGATACCAAAAGATTTTTAGACCGATTATTAAAAGACTTAGGAATAGAATTACTATGAAATGAGCATAAATTTTATCCATCTTAGTTTATTAAGTTATGATGGATAAAATTTGTAGCGAATTCCATCCCGATGAATACGGGACAAGTTTTGACCTTTGAAATAAACTAATACACATGAAACCTGATTTTTCAAAAATAAAGAATATAAATTTAGATAAAACCGAAAGTAAAGCACATTCAAGATCAGAGTGGAAAACAGCTGAAAGCATTGTAGTTCCTCCTGTAATTGACGCTTCCTCTATTGAAGGCGCTGAACATATTGGGTTTATTGCAGGAAAAGCTCCTTATTTAAGAGGTCCATACAGCACCATGTATGTGCAAAGACCTTGGACTATTCGCCAATATGCAGGTTTTTCCACGGCTGAGGAGTCCAATGCATTTTACAGAAAGAATTTGGCAGCAGGTCAAAAAGGGCTTTCAGTTGCTTTTGATTTAGCCACACATAGAGGCTATGATTCAGACCATCCAAGAGTTGAAGGAGATGTTGGGAAAGCAGGTGTAGCTATTGATAGCATTTTAGACATGAAAGTGCTATTCGACCAAATTCCACTGGATAAAATGTCTGTTTCTATGACTATGAATGGCGCTGTAATTCCTATCATGGCATTTTATATAGTAGCAGCAGAAGAACAAGGAGTGAAACCTGAACAATTATCAGGCACCATTCAAAATGATATTTTGAAGGAGTTTATGGTGAGGAATACTTATATCTACCCTCCTGCCCCATCTGTCCGCATTATCTCTGATATTTTCGAATACACTAGTAAAAACATGCCAAAATTTAATTCCATTAGTATCAGTGGTTATCACATGCATGAAGCAGGTGCCACAGCAGATTTGGAATTAGCTTATACCTTGGCAGATGGATTGGAATACATTAGAGCTGGATTAAAATCAGGCTTGACCATTGATAAGTTTGCTCCTCGCCTATCCTTTTTCTGGGCAATCGGAATGAATCATTTTATGGAAATTGCTAAAATGAGAGCCGGAAGATTGCTTTGGGCTAAGATTGTCAAACAATTCAACCCAGAAAACCCAAAATCTTTAGCATTAAGAACACATAGCCAAACTTCGGGCTATAGCTTAACTGAGCAAGACCCTTATAACAATGTGGCCAGAACTTATATTGAAGCAAAAGCAGCAGTCCTTGGACATACGCAATCTTTACATACTAACGCATTGGATGAAGCCATTGCCCTACCAACAGATTTCTCGGCTCGAATAGCACGAAACACACAATTATTCCTACAGAATGAAACACAAATCACCAAGACTGTGGATCCTTGGGGAGGTTCTTATTATGTAGAGTTTTTGACAGACCAGCTAGTAAAAAAAGCTTGGAAATTGATTGAGGAAGTGGAAGAATTGGGCGGTATGACCAAAGCCATTGAATCAGGACTACCTAAAATGAGGATTGAAGAAGCTTCTGCCAGAAAACAAGCTGGAATCGATTCAGGAAGGGAAGTAATAGTCGGTATTAACCGGTATAGAACTGATGAAGAAAGTGATATCGAATTACGTGAGGTTGATAATACCGCAGTTCTAAAATCACAAGTTAAGCGACTTGAAAAGTTGAAAGCTGATAGAAATGATTCCGAAGTACAAACTGCCTTAGATAATTTATCAGAATGCGCTAAATCAGGAAAAGGTAATTTACTAGAATTTGCAGTGGAAGCTGCTCGGAAAAGAGCTACTTTAGGTGAAATCTCAGATGCTATGGAAAAATCATTTGGAAGACATAAAGCCACTATTCGCTCCATTCAGGGAGTTTATTCAGGCGAAGCAGGCAATAGCGATGACTTTAAAAAAGCACAAAAACTGACTAATGATTTTGCAGAATTGGAAGGCAGAAGACCTAGAATCCTCATTGCCAAAATGGGTCAGGATGGTCACGACAGAGGCGCCAAAGTAATTGCCACCAGTTTTGCGGATTTAGGATTTGATGTGGACATCGGACCACTATTCCAAACCCCTGAAGAATCTGCTATGCAGGCAGCGGAAAATGATGTCCATATTGTTGGCGCATCAAGTTTAGCTGCCGGACATAAAATGCTGATTCCGAAATTAATCAATGAATTAAAAAGGATTGGCAGAGAAGATATTATGGTAATTGCAGGTGGCGTAATTCCACCTAAAGATTATGATTTCTTATATGAAGCTGGGGTAAGTGCTGTATTTGGTCCTGGAACCAATATAGCTAAAGCAGCCACACAGATTTTGGAGAAATTGATGAGAGAGGATGAAGAGGTTGGTTAAATATCTTCAACAAACGATTACATTACAAGTTGATGATTTAGAATAACGCTATTTCTATGAAAACTAAAAAGATTACTAAAACTAAATATATGAAACACCTAAAACTAATATTTCCCACTATCGCTACAGCAATAATCATTGCATGTGGAGGTAGTACAGAGGAAAAGAAAACTGAAACAGCAGCAAAAAATCAAACTTCTGATTCAACTAAAATTGCTAGAGACAGTTTGCTTTCAACTTTAAACCTTCCTGAAGGATTTGAAATTTCTGTTTATGCGGAGGTTGAAAATGCTCGCTCAATGGCTTTATCTGAAAACGGGACTTTATTTGTTGGTAACAGAAGTGAAGATAAAGTGTATGCTGTTCAAGATACTGATGGAGATGGTACCGCTGATAAAAATTATATTTTAGCGGAAGGCTTAAATATGCCAAATGGAGTAGCTTTTAAAGATGGTGACTTATATGTGGCAGAAGTAAATCGAATCCTAAAATTTGCTGATATTGAAAATAATTTAGAGAACCCAGAGTATGAGGTAATTTTTGACCAATACCCAACCGATAAACACCATGGATGGAAATATATTGCTTTTGGCCCTGATGGAAAATTATATGTACCCGTTGGTGCACCTTGCAATATTTGCAATAATCCTGACAAACCAATTTATGCAAGTATCACTCGCATAAATCCTGATGGAACTGGCATCGAAGTCTATGCTCATGGTGTAAGAAATACTGTGGGCTTTACATGGCACCCAGAAACTCAGGATTTATTCTTCACTGATAACGGAAGAGATATGATGGGGGATAATATTCCTCCTTGTGAATTAAATGTAGCTACTGAAAAAGGGCAGCATTTTGGATATCCTTTTTGCCACGGTGGAACTATTCAAGACCCTGAATTTGGTGATAAGAGAGATTGTGAGGAATTTAAAAAGCCTTATAGAAACCTTGGTCCCCATGTGGCACCTTTAGGTATCAAATTCTATACTGCTGATTTATTCCCAGCAAAGTATAAAAACCAAATATTTATAGCTGAGCATGGAAGTTGGAATCGTTCGGAAAAGATTGGCTATAGAATACAAATGGTGAGCAATACAACTGATGGAGAGCCTTCTTATGACACATTTATTGATGGTTGGTTAAATCAGGACGAACAAGATGCTTGGGGAAGGCCAGTGGATGTTATTTTAAATGATAGAGGTGAAATGCTAATCTCTGATGATTTAGCTGGTTTGATTTACAAAGTGACTTTTAAAGGTTAAGATTTTTATTCTAAAAGAATTGAAAAAGGTTGAGTTTTGAATAGCTCAACCTTTTTTTGTGAATTCTAATGAGGTTTTTCGTTTAAAAAGGTTCTGTTTTTAAATTTTCAGCTTTTCGTTTCCAAATCTTCTTCTATATTCTTTTTTCTTGACAAAAAAGAATCAAAAAGTCAAGACAAAAAGATGCTTCCACGCTTCAATCCAGCACCCTCCTCGCCTTTTTGTCCTCCTTCCCGCTCACTTCGAGCAAACTTTATCAAGTTTACAAATCTAGAGATTTTTATAAATGACACACTATTCTTTCGGTGGTGTAATCATAATATGAGCTCTGTGCGTTCCAGGATCCATAATCCATGCTCCTCCAGGCACTAAAGGTCTGATTGGCAGGCCTGTAGATTCTGCTGTGGCAAATGGAATATAAACCACATATCTTAAATTGGCATTTTCAACTTTCCCGGTTTCAGGATTGTATTTTCCTTGTTTTCCTGATAAAACATGCAATGTAGTCGGATTTTCAGGCATTTTCAGTTTACCTGATTTTGCTTCTTCCTCTCTAATTTGAAAAATAGCATCCGGTCTTTTGCCTTCCGCTCTTAGTTCATCTCCTCTCTTCATAAATGGTTGCAAATCTTTGTGATAACAGGCAACGCTAAAACCTTCTTTATTGGGATCGTCAGCTATGCAGATTTGTTCATTTGTTCCTTCACGCAACAAAACCTTATTGCCATCTTCATCAAAACCATAAACAGTGGCTCCCTCCTGCTTTTCGGGTGGTGCGGCTTGAACAGCAGCTGCAATTTGTCCTTCCTTATCAGGAATTTGAGCTTGACATGACATTAGGCTAAAAATAAAAATCGGAATTAGAAAAAGTGGTTTCATATTGTTATCGTTGTTAGATTATGATTACAATTTAGTTATTTAGATTTTATTTTCTAAATCAATAATAATAGACAGTAATTTTACAGCTTTCAATACTTTCATCTTGGCACAGGGATAAGAAATAACTATTATTGTATTTCCAAAAACCATAGAAACATGAATTTTAGAAGTGCTATTCCCCATATTGTTGCTGTAGTTATATTTATCATCATCAACCTAATTATGTATTGGCCGATTTTCATGGAAAATAAAGGGCTCAATCAAAATGATATTTTGCAAGGTGCGGGTGCCAATCAAGAAATAGTTGATTATAGAGCTGAAACTGGTGAAGAAGCTCTTTGGACCAATAGTATGTTCAGTGGAATGCCTGCCTATTTGATCAATGTACAGTGGTCTGGAGAATTAACTTATTACATTCAAAAGGCCGTAAGCTTGTGGCTGCCAAGTCCCGCTAGTCATACTTTCGTGGCCATGCTTAGTTTTTATATTCTTCTATTAGTCTTTAGAATAAATCCTTATCTCGCACTTGGCGGTGGTTTAGTATATGGTTTAAATACTTTTTTCCTCATATCTGTTGAAGCAGGACATATATGGAAAGTAGCAGCCATCTCATGGATGCCTGCAGTTTTGGGAGGAATCATTCTAGCTTTTAGAAAACAATACCTCTGGGCTTTTATCCTAACTGCACTTGCAATGGCTTTGGAAATTAGATCTAATCACTTACAAGTGACTTACTATTTACTGTTGATTGTTTTAGTATTTGGACTTTTCCAATTGATTAGTGCTATTCGAAATAAGACATTTCCTGAATTCTTTAAAGCAATTGGGGTATTGATTTTGGCTGTTTTATTAGGTGTCAGTACAAATATTGGTAAAATATGGACAGCCTATGAATATGGAAAATACTCCATTAGGGGACCAGCTGAATTAACATCGAATACAGAATCATCTGGAGGACTGGATAGAGATTACGCTTTTGCCTGGAGTAATGGAATTTGGGAACCTTTTACTTTTTTAATCCCTAATTTTTATGGCGGTGCGAGTCAGGAAGAAGTTTCTATGAGCTCCGATTTAGCAGAAGGCTTGAAACAAAGAGGAGCTGGAAGTGGGCAAGTGAGATCATTTGTAAAGAACGTACCAACATATTGGGGTGATCAGCCATTCACGAGCGGCCCATACTATATGGGTGCTATTGTCATATTCCTATTCATTTTAGGTACTATTCTCGTAAAAGGATCTGAAAAGTGGTGGTTAATTACAGCCTCCATTTTAGGAATAGTTTTGTCATGGGGGAAAAACTTTGAAGCCTTCAATTACTTTATGTTCGACTATTTCCCTGGCTATAATAAATTCAGATCTGTTTCCATGACAGTGGCCATTCCTTTCTTAACCATGCCTCTATTAGGATTTTTAGGGGTTAAAAAATTGATCGAATCTGATTGGAGAGAAAATAAAAAGAAATTTTTAACAGCTTTAGCAATTTCAGCAGGGCTATGCCTTTTAATGGTAGTTGCATCCTTTATGATGCGATTTAGAGGAGCTGTAGATGCCCAATTAGGTGATCAACAAGCATGGTTAGTTGAGTTAATAAGAGAACACAGAGCTTCCATGTTTAGAACTGACGCATTCCGCTCATTTTTCTTCATTGTTTTAGGAGGTGGAGTTTTGTATTTCTGGAAAGCTGGAAAATTAAAACAAAATCTGGCTATAGGATTATTTATAGTTGCTTTATTGATTGATTTTATCCCAGTAGGAAAACGCTATTTAAATGACGAGAATTTTCAAAAGGACGTAAAAGGAAGTTTCTTCCAAAAAACCGAGGCAGATCAAAAAATATTGCAAGATGATGACCATTATCGAGTTCTAAACCTACAGAATCCATTTAATGAAGCAAAAACCTCTTATTACCATTCTAGTATTGGAGGCTATCATGGTGCGAAAATGAGACGCTATCAAGATTTAATCAGTATGCATATTCAACAAGAAATGAACGGCCTAATTGAAAAATTAAGAAGTGGAGATACTGATTTAAGTGAATTTGGAGTACTCAATATGCTAAATACTAAGTATATCAAATTTGGTAATCAAGCAGGACAAGTTATTCAAAATAATAGCAGCTATGGAAATGCATGGTTTGTAGAAAATATTGAAGCTGTAAATAATCCGGATGAGGAAATTGAAACTTTAGGGCAAATCGATCCAAATCAAACAGCTGTTATCAATCAAAGCCGATTTGATATTACACAAGGAACTTTATCAAAAGGAAATATTGATTTAAAAAGCTATGCTCCAAATGAATTGGTCTATCAATCCAATAATGCTCAAACAGGCCTGGCATTATTTTCAGAAATCTATTACCCAAAAGGCTGGAAAGCTTATATTGATGGTAGAGAAGCCGATATTTTGCAAGCAAATTATGTACTTAGAGCATTAGAGATTCCAGCAGGTCAGCACCAAATCCGATTTGAGTTTAAGCCGGCTGCTTATTACACTGGAAATACTATTATGTGGATTGGGTCTGTTATCTTGATCATAGTCGTAATTGGAGGAATTGCTTATTCCTTTATTTCTAAACGATCTAAACAAGAAGAAGCGTGATATCCGTAATAGTTTGCACCTATAATAGGCAAGAATATTTACCAGATTGCCTTAAGCACTTAGCAAATCAATCAGCTGATAATAGAGATTTTGAAGTATTGATCATTGACAATAATAGTACTGATAATACAGCAAAGATTGCGAGTGATTTTATTAAAAGTCATCCCGATTTGAATGTTCATTATTTTTGCGAGATGAATCAAGGCCATACTTTTGCTAGAAATAGAGGCATAAAAGAAGCAAAAGGTGAAATACTCAGCTTTATAGATGATGACGCATTTGTAGATACCCATTTCATAAAAGAAATTCACTCCTATTTTAATCAACACGCTGAGGTGAGCGCGATAGGCGGTAAAATATTGCCCGTTTATGAAGGCAAGCATCCAAAATGGATGTCTAAATATTTGTTGACCCTGGTTTCCGCACTAGATATGGGAAATAATCCAAAAACATTTAAGGGAAGTAAATTTCCAATTGGTGCAAATATGGCTTTTAGAACTGAGGTATTTGAGAAATATGGCCATTTCAATACTGATTTAGGAAGAAGAGGCAGTGGATTAGAGGGTGGAGACGAAAAAGAAGTATTTCTAAGACTTAAAAGAGAAAAGGAAGCAATTCATTATGTTCCAAAAGTGAAGGTTGATCATATCATTCCTGAGAAAAGATTGACTATGGAATACATTAAAGGCCTTGGAATAGGTGTTGGCAGCAGTGAAAAAAGAAGGGTTACTAAAACGGGATTTGTAGAAACCGTTAAGAAAATATTTAGTGAAGTGATTAAAGCAGGAGCTACTTTGCTACTTTTCCTCATTTATTTTGCACAGGGAAAATTTGCTCAGGCTAATATGCTGGTGAAGTTTAGATTTTGGGTTTTACAGGGGTATTTAAAATAAGGAAAGATGAAATCAAAGGTTCAAATACTTCTTGAAAATATTTTCTTTTCTACTCTTAGTTTACCTAAGATTTTTTTGATATCAAAAAGACGCGGTTTCAAAAACATCCATAATAAAAAGATACACAAAAATTGCATTATTTTAGCTAATGGCCCTTCTTTGAAAAAATCAATTGAGCCCATTTCTAAAATCAAATCGAATTATGATTTGATGTGTGTTAATCATTTTGCCGAAACTGAAGCTTATTCCATTTTAAAGCCTACTCACTATATTCTAAATGCCCCTGAAATGTGGATGGATGATGTTGAGCCAGAATTTATTAAAAAAGGAGAGAAATTATTCAATGCCATTAGAGAAAATACAAAATGGGATATTAACCTATTTATTCCTGCAAGTGCAAATGGCTATAGCCGTTGGAAAAATATCTTGAAGCAAAACCCTCAAATTCACATCAATTATTTCAATACCACTCCTATTGAAGGTTTTGATTCACTTTTGACAAAATCAATTTACAAAGGCTGGGGAATGCCTAGACCCCACAATGTATTGATACCGTCCACAGTTTTATGCATGAGAATGCGCTATGAAAAAATTTATTTAATTGGAGCAGATCATTCCTGGTTACCAGAAATTTGGGTGGATGAAGCCAATAATGTATTCTTAACCCAAAAACATTTTTATGATGAGGGCAAAGCGAAAGCAAAACCTATGGATAAATTAGGCAAGGGAAATAGAAGTCTTCCAGAGATATTGGAAAAATTCACCTATGCCTTTTCTGCTTATTTTACATTAAATAAAATAGCCCAAAAGCATAATCAAAAAATTATTAATGCTACAGAAGGTTCATATATTGATGCCTTCGAAAGAATTAAGGAAATCCCATCCGAATAGAAAGTTCCAATTCACACTTAATCCTTAACTTTACCCCATGATTTCAATTCTTACAGGTGCGAAAAAAAACATAGGCGATTTTTTAATAGGTGATAGGGCAAAAAACTTACTCAAAACCTATGTAGATGAAGATATTTTGGAAATTAATCGCTTTGGAGAAATAGCTCCATATTTAGATCAAATAAATAAATCCAAAGCGCTCATTTTATGTGGTGGCCCTGCTTATACCGCAGATTTCTATCCTAACATCTATAATCTAAGCGAAATCCTTGATCAAATAAAAGTACCAATCATTCCTTTTGGACTAGGATGGACAGGAAAACCTTTTCATGAACATCTTAATTTCAAATTCACTCCCACTGCCTTAGAATTTGCTAAACAAATCCATCAATCAATTGAATTTTCAAGTTGCAGGGATGTATTAACAGAAGAAATCTTAAAGAAGAATGGGATTGAAAATGTTAAAATGACAGGCTGCCCAGTTTGGTATCATTTGGATTCTTTCGAAAAAACATTTGAAAAATTAGAAAACCCAAAAACTATAGTCATATCAACTGGAGCGAAACAATCACTTCTATTTCAATCGATTTCTTTGCTGGGAATGGTAAAATCGCTCTTTCCAGATAGTAAAATTATTGTTACCTATCACAGAGGTATTTTTCCTGGAAAAAACACTCCATTGAGAAAGGGATTATCCTACACGAGTATTGCCAGCTATGCTAAAGTTTTGGGCATGGAAGTAAGAGATGTATCAAGTGATTTGGGCAAAATTGCCTTTTATGAAGATTGCGATTTACATATAGGTTATAGAGTTCACGCACACCTTGATTTTCTAAGTCGAAAAAAACCTTCTTTATTAATTAATGAAGATGGTAGAGGATTAGGCATGATGAAAAGCCTCCATCTTCCAGTCTTTAATTATGATGAAAAACAAGTGCTCAAAAAAGTAGAAAAACAGCTCCTCTCCTATATAGAGGAGGAGTTTAAGTCATTTCAAGATACATTTAAGCTCATCGAAAATCATTTTGAGACAATGAAAGGCTTTTTGAATTACTTAAAAAACTTACCTTTTTAAAATTCAAATAAATTCCATTTTAAAACATCATCTTCTTTAATATCAAAAAGGGTCTTCTTTCCAATAAGTTGATCTATAAACTTAGGGCTAATACCATAGGCTGGTCTTTTCCAAGTGAGATGATCTTTGGTGATTACAGTTCCTTTAGGAATATCAGAGGTCGCAATTAAGCTTCTCCTTGCATTTTCAGCAGAAATACTTTCAGAAGCTAGCTTCTTTACTTCAAAATCACCTAGCAAAGTAATTTGATGCTCTAACTTCTTATAAAAATGCTTTAAATCCTCCTTATCCATAGCATGGTAATGATCATTTCCTGGCAAGCTTTTATCGTGCGTGAAATGCTTTTCAATAACTCTAGCACCCAAGAGCGTAGAAGCAATCAAAGTATCCATCTCTTTCGGTAAAGTATGATCAGAATATCCTATCAGATAATCAGGAAAATGATGTTGCAAACCTTTAATCATTCCAAGGTTGGCATTTTCATCAGGTGTAGGATAATTCAAAACGCAATGCAATAAGACCAAAGGAATATCGAATGGATTTATCCAGCTAACTGCTTCTTGAATTTCGTGTAATTCACTTGCACCAGTGGATAAAATAATTGGCTTTTTAAATGCCGCCATAAATTCAATAAAAGGCTTATTGGTGATATCCGATGAAGAAACCTTAAAAGCCGGCATCAAATCATTCAAAAATGTAGCCGAAGTGACATCAAAAGGAGTACTTAAAAATTCTATTCCTTCTTGGTCACAAATTTTCTTTAACTGCTCATATTCACCCTTCCAGAATTTATCATACTTTTGAAACAATGCATGTTGACTGGTGGTAGATTCCTGATTTAAATCCCAGTAGGAAGGCGAATTTTTGGAAGCAATTGTATCCGCTTTATACGTTTGGAATTTGATGGCATCAGCTCCTCCTTCTTGTGCCTCCTCAATTAATCTCTTGGCCAGTTCCATGCTACCTTCATGATTTACGCCAGCTTCGGCTATCATATAAGGTTGTTGGATTTTAAAATCGTATGGATTCTGACTATTTAAAAATTCTAAAAATTTCATTTCAATTATTAATTAATTCACGAATTAATTTTAGTACGTTCTTTTTACCTTCTTTAATATTATTTTTCAACATTTTCTGGTTCATTTCCTGTCTTAAATGCTGATCATCATATAATTTTACAAAAGATTGTTGAATAGATTCATTGTCTACATTTTCCCCCAGCCCTAAATGTAAAAAGCCATTTTCTTTACTTGCAAAGAAATGAGTCATCTCTCTCTCATTCTGCCCCATAATTATGGAAGGAGTTCCCAATAAGGCTAATTCATATACTGTTCTGCCTGCAGATGAAAATGCAATATCAGCCGAGAACATAAATTCTGAAATGCTTTTTACATTATGATAAAACTCCACTCCTGAATAATCTTCTTGATTTAAATTGTGACCATATCCCAAACCTAATACTACCACAATCTTAATAGAGTTGGATTGGCAAAATTCATATATGCAATCGAGTACTTTTTGTGTTAGATTATTTGGATCAGTTCCACCAAAAGAAATCAATACATTTTTAACTTCTTGGGATATTTCCTTCTCAGGATGCAGGAAAAATTCTTCTCTTGCACAAAAGTATTGAGCACCAAAATAGTGATTATTGAGCTGTATACTTTCAGGGTAAATAGCATTTATTACCAAATCAGCTTCATGAGCACCTGCTCCTAAATCCTCAAAATTTATGACTTTATAATTGTTGGTCTTTAAAGACTTCACGTACGCCTGTTCAGTATCTAGCCGGTCATTGATGACCACATCAGGTGAAAGTGCATTTATCGCCTCAAGTAATGATTCATTTTCTTGCTGAATATATACCGGGTAATTGTAGGATTTGATCTTCTCATAAGCCAAATCACTTTTTTTATCAACTAGAAAAACAACCTTATGATCAAGAATTTCACTCGCTAATAATAGACAGTTGTAAACATGCCCCAGACCAATTTCAGAATAGCCTGAAATGCAGAATAGGATCGTTTTCCTTCTCAATAAATATTCTGATACTGACCAATCCTCGAAATTATCAATATCGATAGCTTCATTTGCTGGCAATTCAAATAAATCAACTTTTTCACCAATTCTGGAATGAGGCTGGACTACATCTCTCCTACTTATGAAAAAACTTCCTGTTTCTTTAAATATCTGTGGTAACTGTTGACGATTAACTCTCGCTTTGTAATTTGGTAAATATCCCCCTTCATCATTCTCTTTCCAAGTCAGATGTGTGTCATTAACCACTGAAATAGTCGTTTCAATTTCAGGTTTTCCTATCATTCCTTCAATGGCTGAATCCAGGGACTTTCTGGAAAGTAAAGGAGAAGTAGGTTGAAGTGTGACAATTAAGTCATAATCCTTACTTTCATGACTACTGATTTTCTGAAAAGCATCATATATCACTGGGTCTAATGTAGTAGCGTCAACTGCCAAGGAAGCATCCCGATGATGAATTTTTGCACCATATTTTTCTGCTACAAAAGCGATTTCCTCATCATCAGTACTCACATATACATCAGGCTTATAATGAGAGGATAAAGCATTGGCAATGCTGTAGGAAATTAAAGGCCTTCCATTTAGCGGACGTAAATTTTTCCTCGGAATCCCCTTTGAACCTCCCCTAGCAGGTATAATGACCAATATTTCCATGCGACTATCTATTTTAAACCCTCTGCCAACTTTTTCAGTCCGCTAAATAAATCAATTGAAGGTTCATAGCCTAATTGATTTCGGATTTTAGAAATGGATGAAAGGCTTTTTTGAATATCTCCTTTCCTTTTTTCAAGGTAATTAGCGTCTTTATCGTATCCGTATATCTCTTTAAGGATGGAAAATAATTCATTGATGCTGGTGGGATTTCCACTACCTACATTGAATACATCATTTTGCACAGCAGATAACGCCCCTCTAATCAAAGCATTTACCACATCATTCACATGGACAAAATCTCGGATTTGTTCACCATCTCCATATATCGATATTGGTATTGATCTATTCATCTTATCAGTGAATAAGGAAATCACACCAGAATAAGGTGAGGAAGGATCTTGCCCATCACCATACACATTAAAAAACCTAAATCCGATTGATTGTATCCCATAAAATTCAAAATAGGAACGAGCATGAATTTCATTCATTTGTTTTGAAACCGCATAAGGTGATTGCGGTTGCATGGGAAAGTCTTCCGTGACTGGCATTTTTTCAACTTCACCATAAATAGCTGAGGACGAAGCATAAATGACCTTTTTAACATTTTTTTCTTTCGCTAATTCTAAAATTCTAATAAATCCTGACTCATTAATTTGATGAGTTAGTTCCGATTTCTCAAATGATAAGGGAACACTCACTAAAGCAGCCAGATGAAATATAAAATCAATTTCAAGAGGTAGGTCATCTGACCCTATATCTAATATCTCTTTCTGAATAAAAGAGTACTCCGTTTTTAATCTATTAAGATTTTCAATTTTACCCGTGGATAAATCATCGACTACTATTAACTGTTTTGGCTGTAAATTTAAAATCTCATTTACTAAATGATGACCTATAAATCCGGCACCACCTGTTACTACTATGATTTTATTTTGAAAGTCTACTTTTTTATTCATCAGTAAATAACAAATATTTTAGTTTTTTATACTTTGGAGAATTTTAATTTCTAGAAAATGAAATCTATTGCAAAAACTCCCTTAGTATTAATTTTTACAATAATCTGTATAAATTTTGGATATTCCCAATCCATACATTCTGATAGTGTGGGGAATCGAACTGAAAATCCTAATTACCTCTTGCATATAAATGGTAGTCTTAACACAAATGAATTATATATAAATGGAGAATTATTTGAACCATATGACTCAAATAATCCAATTGATTTAAATGGTTATGGTGAGAATGTTGACATAATAACTATTAAAAATGAAAATTTTAGTAGAATTAATTCAATTGTTGCAAGCAATAACTTAGATGAAACTAATGCCTTTGTTGGAAATCGTTCAGGTGGTACATTAGATGCTCCATCTAACATAACAGAAAATCAAAGAATTGTTGGAGTTTACGGGAAGAGTTTTGCAAATGGAAATTATTTCGTGAATGCAGCCGTTGAACTTATTGCAGGTGAACTGTCCGGAACAAATGGAGTTTCGAGCTATATTAAATTTGGGACGACTGGTGTTGGTTCCACTCAAAGAGCTGAAAGAATGAGAATTTCTGAAAAGGGAAATGTGGGTATTGGCACAACAGACCCAAAATCGAAATTACAAGTAACCGATGGAGATATATACATCGAAAATGCTTTAAGTGGCGTTATTATGACTTCACCTGACGGAAACTGCTGGAGAATGACAGTAGACAATAGTGGGAACCCGCAATTTAGCTCCATTACTTGTCCAGAATAGAATCCCAGAATTGTCAAAAAATTATTAAGGGGAGACTTATTAGTTCTCCCCTTTTATTTTAAATCACTCTTCCCAAAATAAACCTTCGCTGCCTTCATAACTTTAGGTGCCAAGATAAATGCTGAAATCATAGTTGGAAAAGCCATTAATGCATACATTCCATCTATTAATCCGATCACTGCTCCTAAGGAGGCAATTGATCCCCATACTACCATTCCAATATAAAAGTACAGATACCAACGAACATGTTGTGCTCCAAACAAATAGGAAAAGCATTTTCCTCCGTAATAGGAATAACTGAAAAGAGAAGTAATAGCAAAAACAAATAAAGCTAAGACCAATAAATACCTACCGCCCCAAAGGGAGTCATCAAAAGCCTTAATGGTGAGCGTCACTCCGCTAATGCCTTCTGTATGATCTTGCCATATTCCAGTGATCAAAATCGCCAGTGCCGTCATTGTACAAACAATAATAGTATCTATTGCAGGTCCCATCATGGCAACTAAACCTTCCCGAACGGGTTCATTTGTTTTCGCAGCACCATGTGCCATTGGAGCCGTTCCAATTCCTGCTTCATTAGAGAAAGCCGCTCTTCTTGCCCCTGCAACGACAATCGCACCTACTGCCCCACCCAATACTGAGTTAGCCGTAAATGCATCAACAAAAATAAGTTTTAAATACTGTGGGACTAATTCATAATTCAATATAAGTATGGCAATTACTGCTATTACATAAATACCCACCATCAAAGGAACCATTCGACCTGCTACATTTCCGATTCTTTTGATACCACCTAAAATCACCATAGCTACAATGATGGCTAAAATAATTCCGATTGTTAATTTTATTCCAAAAGTGAGTTCAATGCCCATGGGCAATAAAAGCCCTTCCCCTATTGCCGCTGTCAGCTGATTGGACTGGAAACTGGGAATGGTTCCAAACATACCTGCCACACAAAACAAAACGGCCAATGGCTGCCATTTTTTGCCTAGCCCTTCACTAATTACATACATTGTACCACCTTGCAAATGACCGAGTGAATCCTTACCTCTGTACATCACTGCAAGAGTACAGGTGAAAAATTTAGTGGCCATTCCCACAAATGCACTGACCCACATCCAAAATATGGCTCCTGGGCCACCCATGGTAATTGCAACTGCGACACCACTGATGTTTCCCATGCCAACGGTTGCCGCCAAAGCAGTAGAAAGGGCCTGATAATGATTAATATCCCCTTCACTTTTTTCACCATCATACTTACCTCTTAATATTTGTACAGCATGCTTGAAATATCGAAAAGGAAGAAAACGGGAGTAAATAAGGAAAAAGAGTCCGCCTCCCATTAATAATAATAAAAGAGGTGTCCCCCACATCGCATTACCAAAACCTACTAAAACTTCTTTTAATGTCATTTATTTTGAAATTCGTAAGCTGCTAAAGTAATAAACATAAATTATTTGTCGTGATAAAATCAAATAATTAAGTGGATAAAATTCTAAATATTGCTTCATACAAAAGGCTTACCATTGTAATCACAAAAAAACTATTTAAAAAAAACTATTAAAAATTGAAATTTTATCATTTACAGAAGAAATACGATAACAATTTTAAAAGAAATGAATATATTTATCCCATAAACTTAAAACTATACTTATGAAACTAAAACTACTATTACCTACGATTGCGCTCTTGTTTTCAACCGCAGTTTATGCTCAGGATATTACTGCAGATGAGATAATCAACAATTACTTTGAAAACACAGGTGGAAAAGAAGCCTGGGGAAATTTAGAGGGTATTAAAATGACTGCCAAAATCAATCAGGGTGGTATGGAAATTCCTGTAGAAATTGTCCAACTAAAAACGGGCAAAATGTATACTAAAGCTTCCTTGCAAGGAAAAGAACTAATGCAAAACGTTTTTGATGGAGAAGTGCTATGGTCTACTAATTTCCAAACTATGAAAGCCGAGAAAAGCGATCAGGAAACTACTGATAATGCTGCATTAGAAACAAAAGATTTTCCTGATGCATTATTTAACTATAAAGAAAGAGGCTATCAAGCAGAATTGGTGGGGAAAGAAACCATAGAAGGTGCAGAAACTTATAAAGTAAAATTAACTAAAAAGCCTAAAAAAGTAGATGGCAAAGAAGTAGAAAACATAACATTCTACTATTTTGAGACAGAGAATTTCGTTCCAATTCTTCAAGAAACCGAAATTAAACAAGCCCCTATGGCTGGAAAAATTCAGCAAACCACAATGAGTGATTATCAGGAGGTTGAAGGCTTATATTTTCCTTTCTCCATAAGCTCAGGTATTAAGGATATGGGGTCTCAAGCCATTCAAATTGAATCAATCGAATTGAACCCTGAAATTGATGATGAGGTATTTATGTATCCAACTGAATAAAAGCATTTAACAATCAAAATATCTAAAGCTGTTTAGTTTTTTTATTGAAATAACCTCAATCAATTACCTAAGCAGCTTTTTTTTTGTACAAAAACTTTAATTCTACTAAAATGAAAAAAATATTTATGATTTCTGCCATCCTAACGCTGTTGGGAACTGGTAGTTACAGTCAAGAAATAGTGCTATCGGGCAAAGAGCTATTTGGCGACCTTTCCGCAAGACAAATTGGACCAGCTTTAATGAGTGGAAGAATTTCTGATTTGGAAGGACATCCGACCAATAGCAGAATAATATATGCTGGAACGGCCGGTGGCGGTGTGTGGAAATCCACTAATGGTGGAGCAATGTTTACTTCAATTTCTGATGATTTACCACAATCGATCGGTGTTGTCCGTTTAGATCCGAATGCACCTGATCAAAACATATGGGTAGGCACAGGAGAAACCTGGGTACGAAACAGTGTTTCCATTGGGAAAGGACTATTTTATTCAAAAGATGGAGGCGTTAATTGGGAAGAAATTCCTGCATTTAAGAATTCCGAACGAATCAGTAGTATTGAAATAAACCCTGAAAACAGCCAAGAAATATATGTTGGCGTGCTAGGGGCTTTATGGGGAGATAGTGCAGACCGTGGTGTTTATAAAACTACCGATGGAGGTGCAACTTGGTCTAAAATACTCTATAGTAATGAAACCACAGGCTGCAGTGATTTAATTATGGATCCTAATAATCCTAATATCCTCTACGCATCAATGTGGGAATTTCGTAGAACACCTTGGTCTTTCAACTCCGGTGGTCAGAATAGCGCTTTATTAAAATCAACAGATGGAGGCAAAAGCTGGAATAAAATACACAATGGGTTTCCAGAAGGAACATTAGGACGTATTGCAGTTGCAGCAGCACCTTCTGATCCTAATATATTATATGCAGTTTTAGAAACGGAAAAAGAAGAGGGCAAAGGTCTTTACAGATCTGAAAACGCTGGAGAATCTTGGAAAAAACTCAATGATGATTTCGGACTGGTAGTAAGACCCTTCTACTTTTCAAGAATAGTAGTTGACCCTAATGATCCCGAAACAGTTGTTAAAGGTGGTCTTTTTGGCTCTATAAGCAGAGATGGAGGTAAAACCTTCAAAAATATGGGGGCAATGCATGCAGATATTCATGATATTCTTTTTGACAATAAAGATTCAGACCGAATATATGCTGGTACCGATGGAGGAGTTTACCGCTCTTGGGATGGAGCACGAACTATGGAAATTGTAGAAAACATACCCGTTTCTCAGTTTTATCATATCAGCTTGGATAATGCGGAACCTTACAATATTTATGGCGGACTACAAGACAATGGATCATGGTACGGCCCTTCATCATCACCAGGTGGAATTGAAGCTAGAGATTGGAATAGCGTGGGCGCAGGAGATGGATTTAGAGTATTAAAGCATAGAAGTAAGCCTATTATTTATTCTGAAATGCAAGGAGCCGAAAATGTTTGGCGTTATGACACTGAGAAAAATAAAACTAAAACCATTCAGCCTTTACCTGCTGAGGGTGATCCTAAACTAAGGTTTAATTGGAATGCACCTATCGCTTTAAGTCCAAATAATGACGATAGAATTTATATAGGAAGCCAATTCTTGCATAAATCTGAAGATATGGGTGATAACTGGGTAAAAATATCTCCAGATCTTACCACAAATGATCCAAAAAAACAACAGCAAGAAGAATCAGGTGGCTTGTCTGTAGATAACTCTGGAGCAGAAAACCATACAACAATATTTACTATTGCTGAATCTCCGCTTAATGAAAATATCATATGGGTAGGTACTGATGATGGAAATGTTCAAGTAACTCAAGATGGAGGTAAAAATTGGACCAATACGGTTGGAAATATCACCGGATTACCAAAAAACTCTTGGGTATATCACATTGAAGCTAGCGTTCATAATGCAGGAACTGCTTATGCAGTATTTGACAGGCACACCTTAAATGATATGAAGCCCTATATCTATAAAACAACAGATTTTGGAAAAAGCTGGACTTCACTTGTGACCCCAAATATTGAAGGTTTTGCAAGAAGTATACAAGAAGATTATGAAAAGGAAGATCTGCTTTACTTAGGTACTGAATTGGGATTATACATCACAATAGATGGTGGGAAAAATTGGAATAAATTCACCAATAATATGCCAGCAGCAGCTGTTCATCATATAGATCTTCACCCTAAAACAAATGATCTCGTAATGGCCACACATGGTAGAGGAATCATTATTATAGATGATATTAGTCCTTTAAGAGAAATCAATCAGGAGATTTTAGCTAAAGATGTTCATTTCTTCAAGACTAAACCTAGTATGATGGTAGAGCAAAGTGGTTTTGGTGGTGGAAGCACAGAAACCCAATTTATTGGTCCTAATCCTCCTCGGGATGCTCAAATAATATACTACCTGAAAAAACGCCATACATTTGGTAAGATGTCAATGGAAATACAAGACGCTGAAGGTAAATTTATCTCTGAATTGAGTCCTGGCAAATCAAAAGGTATAAATGTGGTGAGTTGGAATTATACTTCCAAGGCTCCAAAAATGGCAAAGGGAAAGACCATTACTTTTGGTGGTTTTACAGCGCCAAGAGTCTCTGCTGGCACCTACAAAGTTGTCATGAAGAAGGGAAAAGACACTTACTCCACAGATTTGATAGTTGAATATGATTCAACTTCATTGCTGACAGCGGAGGAAAGAAAATTCAAAGAAAAAACTGTTTTAAAACTTTATGATCTGTCTCAAGAATTAGCCTACATGGTTTATGAGTTAGACACTTACCTTGCTGCCGCAGAAAGTCTTCCCGAAGAAAACAGAAAAGCAGCTAAAATAGCTACAACGGTAACCAAAGAATTACAAGCACTTAAAGAAAGCTTAGTGGTAACAACTGGTGATATGTACGTGGGGGCAGCAGAACCTCAATTAAGAGAAAAACTGTCAGAATTATATAGCAAACTTGCTTCTGGATTTGATAAGCCTTCAGGAACCGAAATCCAAAATCTAAAATTATTAGAAAAGAGGTTTAACAAGGCGAAAGATGATTTTGAGAATATTAAGAGCAAAGAAGTGAAAAAGTTAAACCAGTTTATGGAGGAAAACAATATTCAAATTACTGAAATAATGACTTATGAAGAGTTTTTGAATAGCAGTTTATAAAAAAACAAGCCTGCCGATTAAAAATATCGGCAGGCTTCTAATTAAATATTTATCAAGTTCGAAAACATTCTAAACTGTAAATGCTCCTTCCTTAACTTATAGTAAATTCAATTTAATCCCTCCATTAATCACAAACCCATCAACGGGAGCATAGATATCACGAAATTGTGGATTTTCTATATTTCCTCTATACACAGTATCAAAAGCCGTTTGCCTGGTATCGGTAAAATTCTCAAAGTTTAGAAACACAGAAAACATTTTGCTAAATCGCTTTTCAGACATTAATCCAAAAATCCAATAGGACTGTCCTGTTTCACCATCATTGAGTTTTTGCGGACTGAAATAATAAGCTTCTAATCCCAACCAGAAATTTCCATGCTTTTCGTACATCAACACATTGTTTAATCGATGCTTCGCTACTAAAGGCATTTGAACAGTGGTATTATTACGGGTTCTATTAACATCTGCAAAAGTATAGCCTGTGAAAAGTTTAAAATCTTCATAACCCCATTTCAAGTTTAATTCTATTCCCTTAGAATCAATAAAGCCAGCGGATTGGCTAAATTCAAATTGATTTTGAACCGGAACCAAATTCAATGGATTCTCAATTTGGGTGTAGAAGAATAAAGCATTAGAGGTTAATGATAACTTTTCTGTAAAGCTATAGCTATAATTAATATCAAAATTAGCACCATAAGAACGTTCTGCTAATAATTCAGACCTATCCAATGGTCTCACACTTTGAAATTGTAGAGTCTCAGCTTCTTCAGAAAATACCGTTGGCGTTTTATACCCTAAACCTCCCCCCATTCTAAATGTAAGACTGTTTGTTGGAGTGTACATAAGCGACAATCTTGGCAAAGGGAAAAACCCATATTGATTGTTGTAATCCAATCTTAAGCCACTCTCTACTGCAATATTTTCAGAGAAATCATAAGTGTTTTGCAAAAATATACCTGTAGTATTTTCTTGGAAATTATGGATAAAACCACTACCACCTTCGCTTTGATCAAAATTATCAGTCCATAAGTTTAATCCACCAATCCACTCTGAATTTTCCATTACATAATTGAAGTTCAACTCACTAAAGGAAGAAAACTGCAGTCCTGAAAAACTGTAATCTGGAATTTCTATTCTTCTATCAAAATAACTAATGCTATTTTTAAAGGAAGCTTTAAAATTATCTTCAAAAGAATGATCAATTAAAATTTGACTTGAGACACGATCTGTTTCATTTAATTCATAATATGGGTTATTGACAACCTCTCCATTAATAAAATCAATGTTTCCACCCAAACGCTCTTCTTTCACCATATTTAATCCAATCTCTATTTTAGTTTCGTCCCTGGGATAAATAAAAAGTTCAGGGTTGAGTGTAAAACGATCAAATTCAGGGATTGCTGTTAATCCTATACCAGCCGGGTCATAAGCAGTTCCTTTATTATAAGATGCGAAAATTGTAGTTCCTATTTTATCATTTCTATTAGCATAAAAACTGCTAACATCCAATCCCAAAGCCGATGTTCCGTTAAACATCATGCTTAATTCAGGTTCAGTTTTAGGATCCTTAGAGATCAAATTGACTAGTCCAGCTATGGCACCTCCACCATACAAGGTAGAGTTGGCACCTTTAATAACCTCAACTTGCTTTAAATCCAAAGGGGCTATTTGCATTAAGCTCAAACTACCTGAATAACCAGAAAAAAGTGGTAATCCATCACGCAAGAGTTGCGTATATTTTCCATCCAGACCTTGAATCCGAATACTGGAATTATAACTTGTAGCTGATGTTTGCTGAGTTCTTATACCGGTACTTTCATTTAATAACATCCGGATGTCACCCGGCTTCATATTGCCTTTCTCTGCCAGTTCTTCACCAGCAATCATCTCTATTCTAGTCGGAATATCATCAATGGTTCGGCTTGACCTTGTAGAACTCACTACGACCTCTTCCATTTCATCATGTCCATGATGAAGTTTAAAAGTTAATAATTCAGTGGCTTCTTTAGAAGGAAATACCAATTCGAAGGTCATGGTTTCGTAGCCCACAAAACTAATTTGAAACTGATGTTTTCCTTCAGGAATATTAATTATAACCGCTTTTCCATCAGTATCGGTCACAGCTCCTAAATTCAATTCTTTGCTATGAACAGTGGCTCCTATTACTGGTTCTTCGCTTTCTTCGTCCAGTATTAAAGTCGTAATTTGGTATTGCGCTAGTAAATCAATGTTATTGATTGTCAATAACAGAGCACTAGCAAAAATAATCTTTTTAAGCATAATAAATACAGATTAAAATAAATGAATAAGTTAAATCATTTTACCTAGAAGTAAAATGGTGTTTGAATTCTATTTATGATATCTGCATTGGTGGCTTTAGAAGTTTGAAATGTAGCTCCTTCTTGCGGTTTCTCTCAATAAAAGGAGTCAATGTAGATCGGGGTTCTAAATTAGTATTTTTAAATACTAAAGGAATATCTATTAATATATTTCCAGTGCAATTTCCACACTCAAAGAAAGGCGAACAGGGAAATTCCTGATCGTGATTTTCGGAATTCTCATTTTTACAAGTAATTAATTCATCATCTGCACAAAGATCTTCCTGCTCACAGCAAAACGAAAGTGAGCTGAATAATACGACCACGGTGAGAACAACTGAACTAAAACGCTTCAAAATAGACTTCCTTCCTTTTGTTGTAATTACAAAATTAACTCAATTTCTATTAAACATTAAACGATTATGCTAAAAGTATAATCAATTAGCAGTTAATACTCTTCAATTATTATCATCATCTATAAATTTATTTAAGCCGATCAATTATTTTTATTTGGATTGATTATAAATAGTGTATATGTTTGCATTATTATTTTTAATCAATCTAAATACATTTATAAAATGAATAAATACTTACTCCCGATACTTCTTCTTATCGGCATGCAGTCTGCTTTTGCTCAACAAAGCCAAATATCAGGAACCGTTACAAAAACTAATGGGAATCCCATTGAATTTGTGAATGTTGCCTTAAAAGAAAAAAACACTGGGGCAGTTACTAACCAAAACGGACAGTACATTATTTCCGATATTACTCCCGGTAGATATACATTAGTTTGCTCTTTTGTGGGCTATCAATCAGCTGAGAGAAAAATTCAAATTAAAGAAGATGAGAATTTGAACATTAATTTCACCTTAAAAGACGATGCGCTTCAGTTGGATGAAATCACGGTTAATTATACTCAAAAGAATAAATTTCACCGTGATAGTAGTTTTATTGTTTCAAAAATTCCTTTAAAAGACATTGAAAATCCACAGGTATATAATTCTATCCCTAAAACTATTTTAAAAGAGCAGGTAGTTACCAATATGAATGATGCATTGAAAAATGCCACTGGTGTCACCCGTTTATGGGAATCTACCGGAAGAGGTGGAGATGGTGCTGAATTCTATTCCATGAGAGGATTTTCAGTGCAGCCTACTTTAGTCAATGGAATGCCCGCTATCAATAATGCAGGACTTGACCCTGCTAATGTGGAATCCATTGATATTATCAAAGGTCCTTCTGGGACATTATTTGGCAGTCCTGTAATATCTTATGGCGGTATGATCAATATCACGACCAAACAGCCGTATGAATCATTTGGCGGATCAATCAATTACATAACTGGAAGTAATGGATTAAATAGATTTGCAGCAGATGTGAATTCCAAAATAACGGATCAATCTTTTGCTAGGGTTAACATGGCTTATAACAAACAAAACTCTTTTCAAGATGCAGGTTTTAGTGAATCGCTTTTTATAGCACCCTCATTTAAATTTAAGCCTTCTGATAAATTAACATTCTTAGTGAATACTGCATTTTCTATCTTCAGAAAGCGCTAATGCTCCAATGCTATTTTTGAATAGAAATGCTGAGCTTTCTTATGATAACATCAATGTGTTTGAAGATGTGTATAGTCGATCATTTACCTCAAATGATTTAACTATAAAGAATCCTTCTTTTGGCTTGCAAGCTCAGGCCTTATATGAGATTTCTGATAACTGGACTTCTCAAACGGCTATTTCAAGAAGCAATACAAAGGCAAACGGCTTCTATCACTATCTATGGGATTTAACGGATGGTGAAAATTTTGCCCGATACATTTCAAAAAGAAATAGTGAAACAAATACTACCGACATCCAGCAAAATTTCCTTGGGGATTTCAAAATAGCTGGATTAAGAAATAGAATTGTGATAGGTTTAGATTACTATAATTCTATTCTCAGAGACAACAGTTCTGGATACGTGCAAAATGGTACAGTTAATATCCAAACACAAGAGGATAATGGTGTACTAACGGCAGCAGGAACAAATGCATTACTGGAAGAAAATTTTGCTGGGATAAATGAAGCCACCAATGAAGTGATGAGTGCCTACATTTCTGATGTAATCAATATCACTCCTGCCCTATCAGCTATGGCAAGTGTAAGAATTGATCGATTCTCAGGTAAACCCTCTATTTATGCTGTAGAACCAATAGAAGAACAATATGCAATTTCTCCTAAATTAGGTTTGGTGTATCAAGTTTTGGATGAAAAACTTTCTGTTTTTGGGAATTATATGAATGGATTTGTCAATCAAGCTCCGCAACAAGTTGCTGATGCGGATGGTTCTAATCCTCGATTGAAAAGCTTTGATCCTGAAAATGCGAATCAGTATGAAGGGGGGATTAAATCTAACTTCTTTAATAATAGAATAAGTGTAACTGCCAGCTACTACCATATTACGGTAGCCAATAGATTAATGACTGACCCAGAAAATATTAATAATTCCATTCAAGGTGGAGAAGTGGTGAGTCAAGGATATGAGGTCAGCCTTACTGCAAACCCAATTAATGGTTTAAATCTGATAGCAGGATATAGCAATAATGAGAGTGAAGTAACAGAAGATTATGAGGCTTCAGGCTATTTGGGATTGAGACCGGAAGAAGATGGTCCTGCTCAATTATTTAATTTCTGGGCGAGCTATGTTGTTCCTTCTGGAGAATTAAAAGGATTAGGAATTGGATTTGGAGGAAATGGTGCCAGCGAGCATAAAACTATAAACAGAGCCAATACTGGGACTTTTGTATTACCTACTTATCAGGTGTACAACGCTTCTCTTTCCTATTCTAATTTCCAGTATGACATCATATTGAAAATGAATAATATCATGAACGAGAAATATTTCTCAGGTTGGTCAACTGTCACTCCACAGAATTTAAGAAACCTTTCTCTAAGTCTTAATTTCAAGTTCTGATTTCTTGCACTCTCTTAAAAGTAGTCAGTAACTCTAAACCAGTAGCTCAGGCTTAAGCCTGGGCTGTTCTGGTTTCTTCACAATTGAAAGAAAATAAATGAAGAAAATAACTAATAAAATTCATCTCATTCTAGGCTTAGGATCAGGCCTGGTTGTATTTATAGTTGCCATTACGGGATGCCTGTGGGTTTTTAGAGAAGAAATAAAAGCCGTAACACAAGAAGAACTCATAATTGAAAACTCGAATAATGAGTTCCTCAGCATTACTGAAGCAGAAAAAATTGCACATACTGTTTATCCCGATAAGTTAATACATGGCATCCTCTATGATGACACATCAGAGCCCATTGAGGCCATATTTTACCAAGCAGAACCACTTTTTTATAGCTCTGTATTTATTCACCCGACTCAGGGCACTATACTTAAAACTGAAAATCATTTAACTGGCTTCTTTGCTTTTGTATTGGATGGTCATATTCATCTTTGGCTGCCAGAAGCCATTGGAACTCAAATCGTAAAATGGTCTACGGTTCTTTTTTTACTTTTAGTCATTAGCGGAATTTACCTTTGGTGGCCAAGAAATAAAAAGAATAAAAAGCAAAGATTCAAATTTGATTGGAAATCCACCACTAAATGGAAACGAAAAAATTTTGATCTCCACAGCATTTTTGGTTTCTATGTGAGCATATTCGCCTTAATTTTTATTCTAACTGGGTTAATAATGGCTTTCCCCATCGTAAATAAAGCCGTTTACCGGGCGATGGGCGGCCAGAAAGAAGCTACCTTCCTAATTCCCGATGGTTCCAAATATGAATCAACTGATGTGTCTAAATCCATAGACCAACTATTGGGAAAATTACAGAAAGAATATCCTTCTGCTATGGACTATGAAATTCATCTTCCTCACTCAGATTCATCCGCCATTTATGTGGAGATTTCTAATGAAGACGGAGTATTTTATAATTCTGACTTTGTATTTTTCGATCAAAACACCTTTAAAGAGATTCCTTCTGGCACTTATTACGGCAAGTATGATCAAGCCAATATTCCAGATAAATTAATACGAATGAATTACGATACCCATATAGGAGCAATTGCCGGTTTACCAGGAAAAATAATTGCATTTCTCGCTAGTTTAACGGTTGCTTCTTTACCAGTAACAGGTTTTTTACTGTGGTATGGGAGAAAATTTAAAAAGAAGAAGAAAAAGAAAAAAAGAATTAAGAACAGAGAACTAGCTCAAGCCTGATAGGAAAATTAGGTAGAACTTTTTTACTAGTCCTAAAGGTGGCCGGGCATAAAAATAATCCTTTATGCCTGCCCCCTTCATTGCTTTTTATATTTTTGCCACATGGCAACAATATCAGTTATCCAAAATAAGCTAATCAATCCACTTCAGCAATATCTTGAAAAGATAGACCTCAGAACTGATTTTTTGAAAGTAGACATTGACTTCAAAAAGCTCTACCATCAAAAAACTTCACATTTCGATGAACTAGCAGAGGAAATGGAATTGAAATGGGATGATTTCCTTGAAACGGATTTAGGTTTTTCATTTGACTTACTTCATCTTCAACCTACAGAATATCATTTGTTCTTTGAGCCAGAATATCATTTCAACCGCTATAGGCTCAAAACATTAAGAAACAAATTTTATCAAGATATCCCCTTCTTTGATTTACAAAAATGGAGAACTTATTGTCGATCTAAAGAAAAGGAAGCTTTTAAAGGCGGTTTAACCAATGAAATATGGACTAATCCGTTAGCTGAGAACTTAGTAGGCAAAGCCGATGAACAAGGCTATTTCGGTGGCAACGGTAGTCCAGGTTGGAAACTTCATGCCATTGCCAATTTCTGCTTAGATTTGTATTGTCGTCAGCATAAGATTAAATTCCTGCGATTAACTCCTTACGATAGCTTTATGGCACAGGGAAAAATTGAATTACTAGGGAATTCATTGAAGTTAAGGAAACAAGAACAGCCCATCCAACAAATGATTAGTAGGAAAATTGGATATGAAATTCCGGGCAATATACACGAAGCAAAATAAGTCCTACATTGACTTTCTAAAATGATATTGTACAATTTTAATAACTTTGTATTGATTAATCGTTAAATACTAAGAAATGCCAAAGATATTCGAATATTTGGGTATTGTGATTTTCTTTTACTCTAATGAACATGAACCAATTCATGTTCACGCCAAAAAAGGAGAGTTTCAAAGCAAAGCGGAATTCGGTATTAGAAATGGTGAGATTACTGAAATAAAGATTAAAAATATTTCAGGTGCGAGTCCATTAAAAGGAAAAGAACTTAAAAACTTCGAGATTTTTCTTGAAAAATATGCGGAGAAAATAGTTGAGAAGTGGGTCAATTATTTTGTTTATCACAAGGACGTTGAATTTGAAAAAATTACAAAGAAATTAAAATGAAAATAATTGTTGATTATAATGATTCAAAATCTGAGCTAAAAGAATTAAAAATTCATTCAGCAAAATATTTAGCAGATTATGCAATCCGAATAAAATTTAATGATGGAACTGAAAAGGTTGTTGATTTCAAACCCTTTTTATCAAAGTCAAACCATCCCTCTATTAAGAAATATTTAGATGAAAATAAATTCTCAGATTTTTCATTAACGGATGGCAATTTAAACTGGAACGATTACGACCTAATCTTTCCAATTATAGACTTATATAGTGGAAAAATAAAAGAATAATCTATTGTCGTCTCGAATTGCAAACACTCCATATAAAAATATTCTTCTATTCTTCTAACAAAATAATCACAAAGCGTTTATTGCTGATATGAAGTCATTCCTATTTCTTATTTTAAGTATTATCTTTTCATTCAATACATGGGCACAATGCCTTGAACAATCAACCGCCTACCAAGCAGGTGAAGAAATATGGTATGACGTTAAATACAATTGGGGGGTAATCTGGGTGGATGCCGGTGAGGTGATGTTTGCTGTAGAAGATGCCAAGTGGGAAGGTTATGATGCGCATTGGTTCAAAGGCTACGGTCGCTCCATGCCAAAATGGGACTGGGTTTACAAAGTAAGAGATACCTTCGATGCAATCGGTACACAAGAGCAACTCAAACCGCTTTATTTTCATAGAAATACTAGCGAAGGAAGTTATAAAGTCAATAATAAATATTGGTTTGATAAAGAAAAGGAAACTATAAAAGCCGAGGTATATAATTCTGATGATGAGGAAAAGATAAAGAAAAACGTACCATTTAATGATTGTATCTGGGATGTGCTGTCAGCAATTTATTACGCTAGAAATCTAGATTTCAAAAGTTATAGTTCAGAAGAAAAAATTCCATTCAATTTGATTGTAGATGGTAAAGTTCACAATTTATATGTTCGCTACTTAGGAAAAGAAAAACTGGAAATGCCTGATGAAAAAGTTTACAATACGATCAAATTCAGTGCCTTATTAGTAGAAGGCACCATTTTCGATGGCGGAGAAGACATGACCGTCTGGGTAACTGATGATAAAAATAAAATCCCATTAAAAGTACAGGCTAAAATTCAGGTTGGTTGGGTAAAAGCATTTCTAAAAAGCACAAAAGGCTTAAAATATGGTGCAATTACTCCGCTCAATCCCTAAATTGCAGGCTAATTATGCAACAAGATATTATTAACAATATAGCAGAGATTTGCTATCAGCAGGGAATTGAAAGAGTTATTATTTCTCCTGGTAGTAGAAATGCTCCTCTGACTTTAGCTTTTGTCCGGCATCCCAAAATGCAATGTTATTCCATTAGCGATGAACGCTCTGCTGCCTTTATTGGAATGGGAATGGCACAAGCTAATGCTAAGTCTGTTGCTTTAATTTGCACTTCAGGTTCTGCAGCTCTCAATTATGCGCCTGCTATAGCTGAAGCCTATTTTCAGGAAATTCCTTTGGTAGTCATCACAGCTGATCGGCCGCCCGAATGGATTGATCAATGGGATGGACAAACCATTCGGCAGGATAATATTTATGGCAAGCATGTTAAGAAAAGCTTCAATGTTGCAGTTGATTTATCACATACTGATGCGAAATGGCAAGCCTATAGAATCATCAATGAAGCTGTCTTAGAGAGCTCCCAAGGAATCAAAGGACCAGTCCATGTCAATATCCCATTTCGTGAGCCATTTTATCCTGAAAAGAATGAAAACTGGAATTATGATCAGAATGTCAAGATCATAAAAAGCATTGCTGGAGAAAAAAGACTGAATGAAAATCAAATCAGTCAACTTCAAGCAGAATTAAAAGAGAAGGAAAAAATCGCTTTTGTTTTGGGGCAAGACGATTATACTGAAGACTTTTTAGAAGTACTAAATCAAACTTCCCAGCAACTGAATATACCCATTTTTGCAGACATTATTTCAAATGGTCATTCTCTGAAAAATAGCATAAATTTGCCTGACAGTATTTGCATGTCCATGCTAAAAGATTCTAAAGCTGAAGAAACTCCAGATTTAATCATCAGTTTTGGCAAAAGCATTATCTCTAAAAACCTGAAATTATTTCTCCGTAAGAATATGAAAGCACAATGGCATGTGCGAAATCATCATGCCTTTGTATCAGATCCTTTTCAGTCATTGACTAAGCAAAGTGAAGCTGAACCAACTTTATTCTTACAACATTTAAACAAAAAATCCTCTACTTCATTTTTAGAATTATGGCTTGATAAAAATGCTAACACACAAAACAAAACAGAAGAATTTTTAAACACGCAATCCTTCAGTGAGTTTTCCGCTTTACATGACTTGATTCAAAATCTACCAGAAAATAGTCACTTGCATTTAGCTAATAGCTTGAGTGTGCGCTATGCAAATTTCATTGGAATAAAGAATAAAGATATTCAAGTTTGGGCAAACAGAGGAACCAGTGGAATTGATGGCTCAACTAGCACGGCCGTAGGTCATGCACTGGCACATCCAGACCAAAATCATTTGCTCATCACAGGAGATGTAGCTTTCTTTTACGACCGCAATGCTTTTTGGCATAAATATCCATATCCCAATTTGAAAATCATTTTGCTTAATAATCAAGGGGGTTCCATTTTCAGAATGATCAAGGGACCAAAAGAACAAGTAGAGCTAGAAGAATTTTTTGAAACAGAACAACGGCTAGAAGCTAAAAGCTTATGTCAGGAATTTGGGATAGCCCATTTTTCAGCGCATAATTCAGAAAGCTTTAATACGATAAAAGACAAGTTTATGCAGTATCCTCATTCGGCCATAATTGAAGTAAAAACAGATAGCACAACCAACCAAAAAATATTCGAAGACTTTAAAAAACAATTGATATCATGAGCAAAATTAACTGGACTACGGTAAAAGAATATACCGATATTACATATAAGAAGGCTAATCACGTGGCACGAATTGCATTTAACCGACCAGAAGTGCGTAATGCCTTTAGACCCAAAACAACTGCTGAGCTTTTCGATGCACTTCTCCATGCGAGAGAAGATGATGACATTGGCGTTGTATTACTTTCTGCTGAAGGACCCTCCCCTAAAGATGGAAAATATGCCTTTTGTAGTGGCGGAGATCAAAAAGCAAGAGGAGAACAAGGTTACGTTGGAGATGATGGCGTTGCGCGTCTAAATATTTTGGAAGTACAGAGATTAATCCGCTTCATGCCTAAAGTAGTTATCGCAGTAGTTCCAGGTTGGGCTGTAGGTGGCGGTCATAGTTTGCATGTAGTTTGCGATATGACTTTAGCCAGTAAAGAGCATGCCATTTTCAAACAAACAGATGCCGATGTCACCAGCTTTGACGGTGGCTATGGATCAGCTTATTTAGCTAAAATGGTGGGACAAAAAAGAGCTCGTGAAATCTTCTTTTTAGGAAGAAATTATTCCGCACAGGAAGCCTTTGATATGGGAATGGTCAATGCGGTAGTACCTCATTCAGAATTAGAAGATACCGCTTTTGACTGGGCGCAGGAAGTATTAGGAAAATCTCCTTTATCTATCCGAATGCTGAAATTTGCTTTCAATGCCACAGATGACGGCATGGTGGGACAGCAGGTATTTGCAGGAGAAGCCACAAGACTAGCCTACATGACAGAAGAAGCGAAAGAAGGTAGAAATGCTTTTCTAGAAAAAAGAAAACCTGATTTTGAGCAATTTAAGAGGGTGAGTAATTGAGAAAAAATACTTGATTTTAGAATCTAGACTTATGATATGAAAGGTCTTGGCTCCGTAGCCAAGACCTTTTTTTCTGTCGCCTGCTTCTTGTGCCTTTGGCACAGTGTTCCTCCTGAATTTAAAATATATCCCAGCACTTCATAGCTAGTAATCATCAGAGGTGGTAGTATTTCCTACTTTTTCATAAGGTAGCATGTGCTGGATATCCACTCATCATCTTTCATTTTCAAATTCCTCTAAGCATTCATCCAAACTTCTCCCTTCCATATGAATACACTCACAAAAAGTAAACCCTTTCGTTTCATATTCAGTATTGACAAATTGTGATTGACAATCTAAAATTGAATTCCGAGGCATTGCCTTAAAACCATAAAGGAAAACTGTTAAGGTCAGCAATACTGTTGCTAAAACTCCTAAGACGAAAACAAATGGAAATCTATTACTATACTTCTTCGGCTTTTTCACTATCGGTACTTCAGGATGATTTTTAAAGGGGAGAATAAATCTCACTTTATCGTAGTGCCATACCAAAAGAAAAAGATTTGCTAGCACCATCAAGGGGGATGTCACAAAAGAACCTTCAAATCTCACTGCTATAGAAAGAATACATATATTTAGGATGATGGGAAAATAGATCATAGCTCCTAAAACCACTGTTCTTGGAATCAATAGTAGAACAGCTGCTATGATTTGAGCGTATCCTATAAAAGTATAATAATATCCCGTGTGATGTAACGCTTCCAGATAAGCTCCCATCGGATGCAAAACAGACAACCCACTTGCAAAACGTTCTCCCGCAATTTTAACACCTCCAGCTACAATAAAGGCATATGCTAAAGAAACTCTGCAGAAGACTGAAAACAGCCAATACCATCTATTGCTCTTAGCTTTCAGATAGTATTGGTAAAATTTGGATAAATTACTCATGGTCAGCTAATTTTTCCTGTTTCGCACTTTGCAAATTATACCAATCAATCTTTCTGGTAAAATACATGGTCAATCCTAAAATTACAGATAATCCAATGCTTCCAATCAATAGAGAATAATCAGCTAATTGAAGGGTAACATAAACAAATCCATAAATGCCAATCAAAGTTAAAATTAGTATGATAACCAACTTGCGGGCTTTGATTATATAAAGAGCGTACAAAGAAATCATCCCTACTATACCAAAAGTGGAAATGGCATAAGCCAAATTAAAATTTGAATGCTCTGAAATGGAAACCAACAAAATATAGAATAAGCTTAAAGCAAGTCCAACCAATATATATTGAAAAGGGTGAATCCGTTTCTTATTGATTACTTCTACTAGAAAGAAAACCAAAAAGGTAAGTGCAATGGTCATCACAGAATATTTGGCTGAGCGCTGAGCTTTCTTATAATCATCAACTTCATTCAATAAATTAACGCCAAAAGCAGAAGCATCCATCTTATCCTTCATGCTCCTTCCCGACCAGCTTTGCGGATAGTTTCTATTCAATTCCAATACATTCCAGTCTGCAATAAAACCAGCTTCATTTATATCCCTGTTCTTTGGTAAAAAACTTCCCTTAAAACTGGGGGAAGACCATTCCGATTTCAAATTCACGTGAGTAGTCCCTCCTACTGGAACAAACATTAAATCCTGACTTCCTTGCAAAGCCACTGTAAAATTAAAATCTATCTGTTGATCCTTCTTAGCAGCAATATTCTGAGGATAAATGGTAATGCCAGAACTAATCAAATCAGTTATTTTACTACCTGATTCTACTTTTAGGCTTTCTTCTCCCCATTTAAAATTGATATTATTTCCAATCCCTCTTAAATCAGAGAATCCAATAGTGAGAAAAGCTTTATCATATTGAATTTCCTTTAAATGATTTTCATCGAAAGAAAAATCCATATTAAATGTACCATTCACAATTAAATCAGAATCATATACCACTACATCGTATATCCCCCTATTTAATACTTGGGGCTTCAGTTTTCCATCAATATTCAATTTTTGTGGCAAAATGTATTGATAAACTATGGTTTCTATCAATTCCCCCTCCTTTTCATACTCATATAAAAGCGGTATGGTTAAAATCGGCCCATTGATTTCCTGACTATTTGCCCACTTACCGCTGACTTCAGTTATTGCCTCTTGTTGTAGGTTTTGTCTTTCTGAAATCACATCATTAATCATTGCTGAAGGTATCAGCAAAAGCAACATTAAAATTGTGATGGTTAACAGTTTTAGCATGACTGAATTCCTCAACCAAGTGCTTACTTTTTCGAATAGATTGTTTTCATTATCCATGATAATTATATTTAAGAGTACTTTGTATTTCAAAGTTAAAATGTAAATTTTTTTACTTTAATAGACTTTCAATAGCATTAATATGAGCTTTAAAAGCTCGTTTTCCCGATTCTGTAGCCATATAAGTTGTGTTTGGTTTTCTATCTACAAAGTCCTTTTCAAAGCTGATATATTCCTTTTTTTCTAGATTTTTTAGGTGGCTAGCCAAATTACCATCCGTAACCCCTAATAACTCCTTTAAAGAGATAAAATCAATCTTGTCATTTACCATCAAGACAGACATTATTCCCAAGCGCACTTTGTTTTCAAATGCTTTATCAAGATTGTTCAGTATATTCTTCACGATCCGTACTTCAAATGCATTCTAATTCCGTAAATAATATGCAAAATCCCAAATCCCGCAGCCCATAGCAATAAGCCATAGCCGATAAAATATAAGCCTATTAATCCTAAGACGATCTGAGCTATTCCAAGACTTTGAATATCATGCAGCGTATATTTACTGGCATTTACCAAAGCTAAGCCATAAAAAATCAAAGTTAAAGGAGCAATTACGCCCATATACCCATTTAAAATCAATATAAGACATACCAATCCGCCAGATACTAACGGAATGGCCAAATTCATCAATAATAACTTGGCATGCTTATTCCAAAGTTTCTGTGCTTTCTTCTTACTTGTTCGGTGTGTTAAAATGATGACGGAACCTATGGACAGTATTAGTGTAGCTAAAGCCAAAAGAAATATATCTCTTATAGTTTCCGCTGATAAATAAACAACTTTAAAGCTAGTGTAGTCGGTATCTAAGTAAATATAGTGATAAGCAATAAAAGCAGATACTAAGGCAATGATACCAGCTACTACTCCTGAGATACCACTTAATGAAATGAAACGACCCGAGCGGTCCATCATTTCTCTAATTTCTCGTATGTCTTGAAGATATTTTTCTTGATTCATTCTTTTTACTTTGTAATTCAAAGTACAATGAAATAAATAATATTTGCAAGAAAAATGAATTAAATTTTATTGACCAGCCTAATTATTTCTAAATTCATCCCACCATTCTTGTCGTTTTTCTCTACGCTCTTCTCTCCTCTCCCTTCTTTCCTTTCTCTTCTTTCTTTTTATTCTATCTTTTTTCCTTTTTGCCTTTGATTCACGCGTAATGGCATAATGAACGGAAACGCTAGCTGGAAATTCAAACCAGTCTTCATGATTGATATGGTAGGCGGGTTTTATATCTGCAGAGATTACAAGTGGTAGTGCTGGAATTTTCCATTCAATCCCACCAATGAGGTCATAGCCATAAGTAGATCCGTATTCTTTTAGAGCACCAACGTGCATACCTGCACCAAAAAACAAATTGAAACCTTCTCCTGTAATGGGTAAATGATATTTCGGCAAAACTGCAAAATGAAATGCATCAGGTTCTAAATCCGAAATAGCTTCTGCACTAAAGCGAGGTGAAATCCTCTGCTTAACACTTACTCCATATCTATCTTCGCCAATTCGCAAACCAACGGCTGTACCATATTTTTGAGCCGATAACTGAATGCATATCAACATCAACATAAAAGAGAGTGTCCATTTCATGGGTAGGAAACGCAGTCCCCGATGAAATAGTATAAAATATAACCTACGGCTATTTGATATGTTAGAGAGATTTTAGATTCTAAAATCTTTGTCTTCCATAATAAAAAGATCCTCAATACTAATACTTAATATTCTAGAGATTTTAAATGCTAGAATTACTGAGGGGGTAAATTTACCTTTTTCTATAGCGTAAATAGTTTGACGTGTGACTCCACATTTTTCTGCTAAATCGGTTTGAGACAGACTGTGGCGGGCCCTTTCCACCTTTATTAAATTTTTCATTTATCAGATATTGACTGATTTTCTAATCTTATTGATCAACAAATAGAGCAAAATCTGAGCCTCAAAAAGATAGGAAGCACTCATTTCCCAATCACCTTGAATAACTTTTCTACCTAAAATAAAAATAAGTGAACCGAAAAACACCAAATAAACACTTTCCAACCGAATCTTATAAATAAATTCATCAAAAATTTTATCCCTCGCAAAGGCGTACATCAAAAGCCCACAATAAGCTATAATCTCAAGGACTTCTTGGCTGATAAAGTTGGGAAGAAAATCAATATCTGTGCTACCTGGTGGCTTTCCTGAATATCCATCAGTAAATCCAGCATAAAATTCCATAATAAAATAACCAATAAAAAAGGTTAAGCCGATATACTTAAAATAATATGGTAAAAATTGAAAACGTGCAATCATAAACAAAATGAATTATTATACCTCAAATGTAAACTATAATTTACATTTTGACAAGTTTAGATTAATTCGATCAAAAAAAATACCAACTCTGATTGAGTTGGTATTAATTAATAATAATAAAGCAGTTACTTTTTTACCTTCGACCTCTCATAATTTCGACCCAACCAGTTTGAACTGTCCCATTTACGGTCAGTTGGTAGAAATATATGCCATCAGGATTGTCTCCTCCATCCCAAAGGTTAGATTCTCTGTAATTACTATCACTATAGATAATGGTTCCATTTCGATTAGTAACCACTAGTTTCGCACCGTTATCTGGTAAATTTAGAATTCTAAACTCATCATTATTTCCGTCATTATTTGGAGTGAAAATATTTGGAATAAATGGTCTTCTGTCAAAATCAACAGTAATCTGAAAATCACCTTCTTTACCAATTATTTTATTGTTTTGATCACAACCGAATTCATCATAGAAAACAATTTCATAGATTCCAGGAAGGAGACCTTCAAAGGTTATAATTTCATCAGAACCAAATAAAACTGAATCTACTGTAATACCCGTATAGTCACTTCGGCTATTATTTCCTATTGGTTCAATCAAATTAAGATCAGCAAAATATATTCCATTAGGTGATCCCGAAGTAGTTGCTAAGCGAATAGAAATAGATCCATCTGCGGTAGTTTCTCTAGTTGCAGGAATAGGATTCATATCATTTCGAGTTTGCTCTACTCCTGGAGGTAAATTAGGCTCTGGAATCAATTCTGCGGTTAATTCACTTGTCGGTTCTTCTATAATTCCACTTTGCTTTTCAGATTGAATTATAGCACCGTTACATATTTCGGGTGATTGATAGATCACTACATCATATGTACCACCATCAGGTTCATTTGCATTATCTGGATTTAGTAAAGCATTAGTACTAACAGTAAATGAATCATTTAATTCAAAGTCATTGTATGTTATAGTTTCTCTAATTTCACCATTTTTAGAAATTTGAATGAACAAAGGGAAATCATTATTCGCTACGATATTGGTTAACTCAATAAATCCATTCGAATTAAAGCAAGCAACATCAACTAAATTGAGATCAAAAGTTGGGATAATTGCCCCATCATCAATTCTAATGGTTCCGTCCGTAGAACAAGACTGCTCACTATTATTTGTCCTAATGGTCCAATTATACTGTTCTCCTTTTTCGAATGTGAAATTTAAATCATAATCAGGACCAACAAAAAAGACAGGTTCACCATTATTGCTATCCAAATTCAATGGCAGTTCCACCACTTGCTCGTCATCTGCTCTGTTGAGGATAAGGGTAAATGGACCAGGGATATTATTCACTGTAAATGAACTTAAAGTTACTCTAATACCCTTAGGTTGTTCTATACATCTATTCTCCTGTTGCTCATTTATTTCCGTAACATTAGCGCTAATTTGATTTGGCGCTAACATGTTATTTATTGGAAAATCAACACTACACCCTGTATTATCAATGATGCTTAAAGTTTGTGTTAATTTATTCAAACCTGATATTTGTCTGTTACCATCAAGTTCTACAGTATTACCATCAATTTCAAATGTATAAGGTTCAACACCTCCCGATACTTCAGGTATTTCAATGACCCCATCCGTTTCAGATTCATCACAACTAGCTTCGGTAATAATAATCGGAGAGCCACCAGCTAATTCTATTGGATCGCTTAAATACTCAATTCCAACAGCAACTGATAATTCACAATCAGATGTACCTGCTTGATCACTAACCAATATATTATTCACTTCTGGCAGACCTGTTATTCTATTTCCAGAAGTAAATTCATTCCATATCACTCCATTATCAACTGAATAGTATCCGGTTGAAATTCCTTGCAAAGTAATAACTGCTGAACCATCGGAATCACCATGACAAACAATGTCTTCGACTTCACTTGCCACAGCTGTAAAGGAACCATTATTTTCGATTAATAAACCACCTCTATCTGCAATTGGACAAGCACCTGGATCCACCACATTTTCAAACTGCATAACATAAGTTCCTTCTGGTACTTCATTAAATATACCCGTTGCATTCCGAGCCACTTCATCCCCGTTACCATCTACCAAAATGAATTCATAATTGCTAGGTAAATTATTCAAACTAGCCGAAACAGATCCGAAGACTTCACCACACTCAGGATTAGTGATATTGATATCAACAGCACTTTGATCTACCACTGCAGTATTCTCGATGGTGAAAGTTCGATTTTCTAAACCGCAAGCACTGGTGTTTTGGTTATTGAATTCTAATTCATAATCACCTTCCTCCAAATCAGCAAAAACACCAGTCATATTGGTAGTTAATGAATCTCCCTCAAAATACAGTATGTATTCAAAGTCATCATTAGTTCCCGCAATATTTGCCGAAATAGAACCTGTAGCTATAGTACAAGTTGGTTGCTCAATATCAATTGTAGCCGATAAAGTGGTTTTGGTTCCGATATTAATATTGAATGTATCGGACACACAATCCAAATTCGGATCAGAGGCCACAACAGTATAAGTACCTGTAGCAAATGAGCTGTCAATTTCAATGATCAGTCCTCGCCCTATATTATCGACAATGAATCTGTTGTATGTAGCATCATCAGCTCCAGCTTGCTTGATGTCAAAATTCAATTCAGGCGAACTAGCATTTACATCTCTTAACAAGAAGAACAGTTTGCCATCATCCACACCTAAGCAAGTAGCAGCTTCAGTGATAGGAGAAACTCTGAAATCTTCGCAGTCGTAATCACATTCTGCTGGTTGGGAGATTGTGTAGGTTCTCTCAACAACACATCCATTATCCTCAATCGTTAATTGATAATCTCCGGCAACTGACAGATTATTTATATCTAGGGTAGTCGCTGTAAATCCACTTCCTTCAGGACCAGTCCAGCTGTATGTAGTTGGACCTACTAAATCTACAATTTCCAAATCAATAGCACCTTCTGCTGCTCCGCAATTCACTATATCAGTAACATTTTCACTATCTATACTGAATGCAGCATCTTCAGTTACAACTTGATTGATTACTACTTCACAATTAGTTACATCATCAGAAATAGTTATAGAATAACTTCCTTGAGAAAGTGCATCAAATAATACTGTAGTAGTTCCAGCTGCTAAATTTTGCGGTGTCTCATTACCATCTTCATCGGTTAATGTAGCAGTATATGCATTGCCAACATCAGTAACATCAATTGTTATACTACCATCATTTCCACCACCACAAGATGCAGGTGTTACATTTGCAGGATCAACAGAAGCTACTATTGATGGTGCAGGATTAATTGTAAATGTTTCGTTTGCAACACAAGCATTTTCCTCAACTACCAAGGTATAGTCACCAGGGGCTAACTCTGTGAAGCTATAACTTACATCAGAAGTATCATCTACCCTACTATCAGCTACCTCATCACCGTTTGAATCTAATATATAATATGAAAGGTTATCAGTATTATCAGATACCGTAGCACTAATTTCTCCATTAGCAGTACCACACGTACTTTGATCTACTGGTGTTCCTAAGGTGACAGTAAACGGTACGGGATCAGTTACTTCATAGGTTGCTGTAGTAGTACAGCCAGTTACAGAAGTGATTTGAACATTATAAATACCCGCTTCAAGACCAGTTAAGTCTTCATCTGTATTTGAAACTACATTTCCATCACTATCTGTCCATAGAAAATCGAATGTATCCCCTACTTCAGAACTAGCCACTGTAATATCTATTGCACCATCTGAAGCACCACAACCAGAGGTTTGTGTAATAACTGCATCATCAATACGAATACTATTGATGTCCAAAGTAAATGTAAGCACACTGTCAGCACAAGCTCCTTGTCCTGTTGCTGTTATAGTTAAATCAACTGTACCTGCAGTCGAATCAGCTTCACTTGGAATATAGAAAGTAGAAGGAGAAATGTCATCATCAAAAGTACCAGTACCATTACTAGACCATAATACACTTGCTTCATTGGATACTGTTGCCGCCACATCAAATGTGCTACTTCCATCCACATAACAAATAGCAGCATCAGCAATTGGTTCAATAGTTGGTTTATTATTGATACTTATCACTACTTCATCAGAAACAACTTCAGCAGAGCAAGCCCCCGTACCAGTTACCGTCATTGTTAAAGTAACTGCACCAGCTGTTATATCATCTGTTCCAAATGTATAAACAGGTGTTTCTAATGTATTGTCATTGAATGTACCATCTGTTGAAGTGGTGGTCCACTCTATGGTTCCATTCTCAGCTACTGGTGGCGTATTTCCTCCATCCAATGTGCTTAAATCTATTTCAGTAATATCACAGAATGACTCGTCATTTCCGGCAAAAGCAGTTGGTAAAGGTTCAGCTGTAATAGTTACCTGATTTGAAGTCGGATCACAAATTCCATTATCATCCGAAATAGTCCATTCGAAGACATTATCTCCTATTGTTAAATTTGTAACCTCTGCAGCAGGGTTATTTTCCTCTCCCGGAGCAAAATCACCTGACCCGCTAATTAAAGTCCATGTACCAGTTTCATCTGTATCGGCTGCATTAGCTGCTAAAGTGGCCGTTGTGCCACATACTTGTTGATCAGTGCCTGCATCCGCAACCGTAATATCTTTTCTTGTAATTACAATCGTATCGCTGTCAGAGCAATTCGTAATCGTATTTTCTAAAATCCAGGCTAATTCATACGTTCCTAACTCAAATAAATCTTCAAGAGTAGTTGTAGGGCTAGTAGGATCAATAATATTTGCAGCTGCACCTGCTGGTTGACTAACTATTTGCCATTCACCTGCTTGATCTGCAGCTAAAGCATCAGCATAAAGCTCCAGCGTTGGTAAGCATATAGTCGAATCAGCACCTGCAACAGATGTTGGAGGAGTTGGAGCAGTGATATTATAATTTCTAACAACGGTACAACCAGCTTCTTCTAATGTTACTGTATAAGTTCCTGAAATATCCAATCCAGTAATTGAATTAGTATTACCTGGATCTGCAAAGCCTGTAGGACCCGTCCATGTGAAAGTAGGAGTTCCACCGGATACAGTCAATTCTATTGAACCATCACTTCCACCACAAGTTGTAATATCATTTACTGTTTCGGTATCAATAGTGAATGTTGCATTTTCATTAACATCTTCCGTAATATTTACTTCACAGTTTGTCACTTGATCTCTTACAATTATATCGTAAGAACCTAGTGTTAAACCTGTGATAGTGTAAGTATTTGTTCCTGCTGTTTGAACACCTTCAGAAACCCCATCCACTAAAATATCAAAATCATTTCCAGCATCAGTAATGGCTAAAGTAATAGTTCCGTTTGCACCACCACCGCAATCTGCTGGAGTTTCACTGTCAACAGTTGCTACAATTTCTGTTACTGCATCAATAGTAAATGTCTCTGACTGAGTACATGCTCCTTCTTCTACAAATACTTCATAATCGCCTGGGGCTAAACTAGTGAAGCTATAGTTCGTTGAAGCATCAGCATCCGACCTATCTACTTCTGAAGTAGTATTTGTATCTACTACATAATAATTGAATGGGCCAGCCCCACCGGAGACACTGACACTAATTTCGCCATTGCCTACATTACACTGAGATTGATCCACTGATGTAGTTGCAATTGTAAAAGGTACTGGGTCAACAACGGTATAAGTATCAGTAAAAGTACATCCTGTATTATCAGAAGTTACTACAACAGTATAATCTCCGCCTTCTAAACCAGTTATATCTTCTGTTGTGGCACTAAATCCATCGGGACTTGTCCAAGTGAATGTAAAGCTATCACCTGCAAAAGAACTTGTCACATTTAAAGCTATTTCCCCATCAGGAACACCACATCCTGTAGTATTAGTAATCGATTCAGAAACCGTTAAGCTACTTACCGTTATCGTTACATCTGCTGTCGCATCTGGACAGCCCGTAGAACCTACCGTGTAGGTAAAGGTGTAAACACCTGCCGCTACTCCGCTGAAGTTGGCCGTTGACGTAGTCCCGTCACCCGGTTGACTGATCGTTACCGCCTCTGGATTGCCAACTGCTGCCGTAAAACTTCCACTCACCTCTGGGCTACCACCAAGAACATTGTACAGATTAAAGGCTCCATCGTTGTTGCACGCATCGGCTGCACCTGCTGTCCCCGCATCGGGCAGAGCATTCACATTTATGGTCAGTACGGCCGTGGATGGGCTACAACCTGGCGCTGTCACTTCGTAGGTGAAGTTATATTCTCCTGTAGCGGTAGTTAAATCCGCTCTTCCGGTCGTGCCATCACCACTTTGGGTCAATATACCAGTCGCTGGATTACCTACATCTTCCGTCCATGTCCCATCCACATCTGGAGTGCCGCCAAGGGCTGCATACAAATCAAAATTATTATTGTCCTCGCAAGCCTCAACTGTCGCATTCGTTCCTGCATCCGGAGCTTCGCTTACCGTTATCGTTACATCTGCTGTCGCATCTGGACAGCCCGTAGAACCTACCGTGTAGGTAAAGGTGTAAACACCTGCCGCTACTCCGCTGAAGTTGGCCGTTGACGTAGTCCCGTCACCCGGTTGACTGATCGTTACCGCCTCTGGATTGCCAACTGCTGCCGTAAAACTTCCACTCACCTCTGGGCTACCACCAAGAACATTGTACAGATTAAAGGCTCCATCGTTGTTGCACGCATCGGCTGCACCTGCTGTCCCCGCATCGGGTCCAGCTTCAACAACAATTCCAGTTATTTCTGCAGTACAGCCATTATCATCAGTAACTGTTACAGAGTAGGTCCCATCATCAAGCCCTGAAATATCTTGTGTTGAGGCAGAATTACTCCAAGCATAAATATAATTACCGCCTCCATCTGGAGTACCTCCACTTACATCAATATCTATTGCACCAGAGTTAGAATTACTACAATCATCTGTTATTGAATTAATTGATGCAACTAACTCCGTTGGTTCACTGATAATTATACCTGAAAAACCACTGGAATAAGAACGAAGAGTATTACCGCAAATACCAGTATCCCTCGACCCTATTGTGTAACCAATACCATCTTTAGTTGTTGGAACATTTGAAAAGGTAATAACAGTGCCTGAAACACTTAATGTAATAGCTGGATTAATATCACCACCCGGAGAAACGCCAATATCGTCATATACCCAGTCATTCTCACCGCCATCGTAAAGACCGAAATTAAAATCAGATGGGTCCAAGCTAACATCAGAAGCATCTTTCAACTCAAAAGAAATAGTTCCATCCTCAGCCCCAAAGCATAATGCATCTATGGCCACGATAGTTGCCTCGGTATTTGAATCATTTGGACATTGAGCATCTGCTATTGAAATACTCAAAATAAATCCTAATATTATGGTATAAATATATTTCATAATTATTGCAAGTCAACTTTTACTGGTTCACAACTCTTATCTTTCCGATATATAATTATTGCTAAATTTTCCCTTTTATTTTTATTATCGATTGCTTTGATCGAAATGGTAGACCCTGAAGATTCAATCGCCAAAGATTCTAAACCCTTTGCTGGTCTAAAATTTGAGTTGTCAATCAAAAATCTATTTTCACTTTCATCATATAAACTAAATTCATACTCGAATGAATTATTAATGTCAAATGACAAATCATAATTACTTTCATGAGATGAAAATTTCACATTAGTGATTTCCTCTACACAATTTTGTGACAAGCTGGGATAACTCAATAAAAACAAACCAAATAAAATAAATAGAAAATATCTCATCTCACATATATTAATCAACTAATCAAATACAATTATAAGCTTAAATAACTTTTTTAAACCACAAATCTAAGGTGTTTTGGTACATATCTCATAAATTAATCGAAAGAAAGCAATAATTCTTTGAATTTACATACATACGGAAACAAATTCGTCTTCGGATTTTATAGCAATCCAAATATAAGTGATTCAGTTTTCTAAACAATAAAAAACAAGTAAAACTTTAAGTACAACAACTTAACTTTCTATCAAACAGTATCTTATATCGATAATTAGAATTTTTACAAATACGGATAAACCTTAATTCCACATAGGATAAAAGTGTTGATTTTGTATCTTTGCACAAAATCAGAGAATTTTAATTAAAAATAACAATATGGCTTTTGATATAGACATGATAAAAGCTGTTTATGCTGAAATGAGTGATAAAATCGCTGCAGCTAGACAGGTAGTCAACAAACCTTTAACCCTATCAGAAAAGATACTTTATTCTCATTTATGGGACGGCAAGGCAAAAAATGCATTTCAAAGAGGTAAATCTTACGTAGATTTTGCTCCAGACAGAGTGGCTATGCAAGATGCAACTGCTCAAATGGCGCTTTTGCAATTTATGCAAGCTGGAAGAGATCAGGCTGCTGTTCCTTCCACAGTTCATTGTGATCACTTAATCTTGGCCAAAGAAGGTGCTAAAGAAGATTTAAGAAGTTCCTTAACTGCTTCTGGTGAGGTTTTTAATTTCTTGGAATCCGTTTCAAATAAATATGGAATTGGCTTCTGGAAGCCTGGTGCTGGTATTATTCACCAAGTAGTTTTAGAAAATTATGCATTCCCTGGTGGAATGATGATTGGAACTGATTCTCACACTGTTAATGCAGGTGGTTTAGGAATGGTTGCTATCGGTGTTGGTGGAGCTGATGCAGTAGATGTTATGGCTGGAATGCCTTGGGAGTTGAAATTCCCTAAATTAATTGGTGTGAAGTTAACTGGAAAATTAAACGGTTGGACTTCCGCTAAAGATGTTATATTAAAAGTTGCCGGAATCTTAACTGTAAAAGGTGGAACAGGTTCAATAGTAGAATATTTCGGCCCTGGTGCACAATCACTTTCTGCAACCGGAAAGGGAACGATCTGTAATATGGGTGCTGAAATTGGTGCTACTACCTCAACTTTTGGTTATGATGATGCTATGGAGCGTTATTTAAGATCAACTGATAGAAATGATGTTGCAGATGCTGCCAATGAAGTTCGTGAGCATCTAACCGGTGATGATGAGGTTTATGCTAATCCTGAGCAGTATTTTGATCAAGTAATTGAAATTGATTTATCAACTTTAGAACCACATGTTAATGGTCCTTTCACTCCAGACAGAGCCACTCCTATTTCTCAATTAAAAGCGGAAGCTGAGAAAAACGGATGGCCAACTAAAGTAGAATGGGGATTGATTGGTTCTTGTACCAACTCTTCTTATGAAGATTTATCAAGAGCCTCCTCAATTGCAAAACAAGCTGTTGAAAAAGGCTTGAAAACAAAATCAGAATTTGGAATCAACCCTGGTTCTGAGCAAGTAAGATTTACTGCTGACCGTGATGGTCTTTTGAAAATATTTGAAGATTTGGATGCTACGATCTTCACCAACGCTTGCGGTCCTTGCATCGGGCAATGGTCAAGAACTGGTGCAGATAAAGGTGAGAAAAACACTATTGTACACTCTTTTAACAGAAACTTCTCGAAAAGAGCAGATGGAAATCCAAACACTCACGCATTTGTAACTTCACCAGAAATGGTAGCAGCAATTGCTATTAGCGGTGATTTAGGATTCAATCCACTAACGGATACTTTAACCAATGAAAAAGGTGAGCAGGTAAAATTAGATCCTCCTTTTGGAGCTGAATTGCCTGATGCTGGTTTTGCAGTTGAAGATAATGGATATCAAGAACCAGCTAAAGACGGTAGCACTGTTGAAGTAAAAGTTGCTCCTGATTCTAAAAGATTACAATTATTAGAAGGATTCGATGCTTGGGATGGTCAAAATATAACTGGTGCTAAATTATTAATTAAAGCTTTAGGAAAATGTACAACTGACCATATCTCTATGGCGGGTCCTTGGTTGAGATTCAGAGGTCATTTGGATAATATTTCTGATAACTGCTTAATTGGAGCTGTAAATGCTTACAATGAAGAAACCAATAAAGTAAAAAGCCAGATAACTGGTGAATATGGTGCTGTTCCTGCAACTCAGAGAGAGTACAAAGCAAAAGGAATTCCGACTATCGTTGTGGGTGACCATAATTATGGCGAGGGTTCTTCAAGAGAGCATGCTGCCATGGAGCCAAGACATTTAGGTGTTAAAGCTGTATTGGTAAAATCTTTTGCTCGTATTCACGAAACCAACTTAAAAAAGCAAGGTATGCTAGCATTGACTTTCGAAAACGAAGCGGATTACGACAAAATTCAGGAAGATGATACATTTAACTTCACTGATCTAAACCAATTTGCTCCTGAAAAGCCAATTACCATAGAAGCAGTTCATGCGGATGGTAGTAAAGATGTTATCAAAGCTTTACATACTTATAATGATGCGCAGATTGAGTGGTTTAAAGCAGGTTCTGCATTGAATAAGATCAAGGAGGAAGCGAAGGCTAGAGGATAATATTTAGATACTAGAATCAAGAGTCTAGATTCAAGAGTCAGATTAAAAGGAGTTTTCAAATTGAAAGCTCCTTTTTTTATTACTAATTATTTATACTCAATCCATATTTAGATGAAATCTAATTTAAGATTAAGATTTGACTCAACTTTATTGCATAATATTATGTATAATGCATACAATAGATAAAATACAAACATGAAAGACTTAATAACACCTAATAGATCATTAGCTAAAGAAACTGAAAAGAAACTAAATCAGCAGATTGAAATGGAAGGCAAATCATCTGCCTACTATTTGTCCATGGCTTCTTGGTGCGAGACCAAGGGTTATGTAAACTCTGCTAAATTCTTATACGACCATTCAGATGAAGAAAGAGGTCATATGCTCAAATTATTTAGCTACATCAATGAAGCTGGCGGACATGCTAGACAACCTGCTATTAGTGAAATCAGACATGAGTTCAACAGTTTGAGAGAAGTGTTTGAACTGATTTTAGAACATGAAATCAAAGTAACCAAATCAATTCACGAATTGGTAGATCATTGTTTCAGTACCAAAGATTTCACTACTTTCAATTTCTTGCAGTGGTTTGTAACCGAGCAAAGAGAGGAAGAAACCATCTCAAGAAGAGCCTTGGAAATATTCGATATCATCGGTGAAGAAGGTATGGGATTATGGCATATCGACATTGAGCTAGGAAAATTGCATGGTATTGATACAGTAGAAGAGTAATTCTAACTTTATTATATTTATAAACCCTCATAATTAAAAATTGTGAGGGTTTTTATTTTTCCATCCACCCCAAAACATCCCCCATCAAATTTTCAAAATCCACATCATGATGGATTTCGTGTTTGGATTTGGGATAGCTTTTGAAGGTGAATAAATTGCTATCTTTGGCAAATTCAGCTGTGGCATCGTGGGAAATGATCTTATCTAACTGACCATGAGCCAAAAATATAGGATGCTTAAATTTGTGTGTATTATGAATAAGGTACTCCCCTCCTTTCATGATAGAGCTAAATAATTTTGCTGATATTTTACTATGAACTAGGGCGTCATTTTCATATTTCTCAACCTCCTCTTTTATACTGGAAATATCCTCTGCTTTTAGTCCCGTAGATTGTATTAAACTTGGAATTATATCTGCCACCCAATTCCCTAAGTTCACTTTCCATTTTGGTGGTGCAAAAGCCAATTTAATCCATGGGGAAGTCGCTATTCCCGCTGTGATTTCATTGGATTGATCTTTGGCTAAATAATTCAATACAATGTTTCCTCCCATGCTGTGACCATAGAGATATAAATCAGCATTTAAATAATCAACCCTGATAAAACGAATGAAATATTCTATATCAGTCAAAAGCTGCTCCATTCCAGGAGCATGTCCTCTTTTGCCCTCAGAATTACCGTGACCTCTTAACGTTAAGGCAATAACAGAAATTCCTTTTCCATTGAAATGTTCCGCTACCTTTTGAAATCTTCCGGCATGCTCTCCATGACCATGAACAATCAATATTATCTTTTCAGGATTATCAGATTGAATATATTTTTGGACTTCTAACGATAAGTTATCTGAAGTTTTGAAATGTGAGATTTTCTTATCCATCATGGAATATAAATTAATTCAATACTATGTAAATAAATGCTGCAAAGGCTGCACCTGTTAAAGGACCAATAATTGGAATCCAACTATAAGCCCAATCACTACTTCCTTTTCCTTTAATAGGTAAGATTTGATGCATTATTCGCGGCCCTAAATCCCGAGCTGGGTTTATAGCGTAGCCTGTTGTACCTCCTAAAGCTAATCCTATTACCCAAACTAAAATTGCTACAGGTAAAGCTCCTAAATCACCCAAACCGATCGGAGTACTATTCGAGTCCATTAATTGAGGTGGAGTTGAGAAAAGAATAACTATAATTAAAACAAATGTTCCAATAAATTCAGAGATGAAATTAGTCTTTACATCTCGAATGGCTGGAGCAGTGGCAAAAGGTGCAAATAACAAGCCTTTATCATCCGTAGCTTCAAAATGTCTTTGATAAATTAGCCATGCACAAAAAGATCCAGATGCTGCTCCTAAAATCTGAGCTGGAATATAAATCCACAAAAGATTCCAAGCGAAATCACCTGTTATGGCCAAGGCTAAACTTACTGCAGGATTTATGTGAGCTCCACTATGAGGACCTGCGACTACTACCGCTATAAAAACTCCAAAAGCCCAAGCAGTAGTTATTACGATCCATCCTGATTGTGTACCCTTAGTTTTGGGTAAAACTACATTGGCGACAACCCCAGAGCCCATTAATATTAATAAAAATGTACCTAAAAATTCTGCTACAAAATAGTTCATCTGTTTTTATGATTCTAACCAATCTTGACTGCGGTCAACAGCCTTGTGCCAAAAATGCAATAATTTTTTAACTTCTTCTTTATCCATTTCAGGATTATAGGATTGTTCGGCTTCCCAAAGGGATTGCAAGGCATTCATATCTTTCCAATAACCTACTGCTAATCCTGCCAAGAATGCGGCACCCACTGCAGTCGTCTCGGTTATTTTCGGACGTGTAATGGTACAATCCACCAAATCAGATTGGAATTGCATTAGGAAATTATTTTCAGAAGCTCCACCATCTACTCTCATTTCTTGGGTTTTATGTCCAGCATCTTTTTCCATGGCTGCCAAAACATCATTTACCTGATAGGCAATCGCTTCCAAGGCTGCTCTAGCCATATGTGCTTTTGTAGTTCCTCTGGTAATTCCAAAAAATGTACCTCTCGCATCTTGATTCCAGTAAGGCGCACCTAATCCCGTCAATGCAGGCACAAAATAAACGCCTTCATTATCCTTCAAGGAAGTCGCCAGCGTTTCTGATTCACTTGCTTTTCTGAAAAGCTCCAATCCATCTCGTAGCCATTGAATGGCTGCCCCTCCTATAAAAACACTGCCTTCTAAAGCATATTGAACCTTATCTCCTATTTGCCAAGCCACAGTAGTCAATAATTTATTCTTGGATTTAACGGGTTCATCTCCAGTATTCATTACCAAAAAGCAACCTGTTCCATAAGTTGTTTTTGCCATTCCCTTTTCAGAGCAAAGCTGTCCGAAAAGTGCGGCTTGTTGGTCTCCAGCTATTCCTGCAATTGGAATTTTATGAGAAAACAAATCGCCTGCTGTGGTGCAATAAACTTCGCTGCTTGACTTTACTTCAGGCAACATAGATTCAGGGATCTCAAATAAATCCAGCAATTCCTTATCCCACTTTTTCTCATGGATATTGAAAATCATGGTTCGACTGGCATTGGTGATATCGGTAAAATGATGTTTGCCAGAAGTCAATTTATAAACCAGCCAGCTATCCACCGTACCAAAACATAAATCTCCATTTTCGGCTTTAGCCCTAGCTCCTTCTACATTATCTAAAATCCATTTAATTTTAGTGGCTGAAAAATAGGCGTCTATAATTAACCCTGTTTTATCATTGATCTTTTCAGATAAGCCTTTCTTTTTTAATTCATTGCAATAATTTGCCGTTCTCCTGTCTTGCCAAACAATTGCTTTATGGATGGGTTTTCCAGTGTTTCTATCCCAAACTATAGTGGTTTCTCTTTGATTGGTTATCCCGATTCCTGCAATTTGAGTGGGCGTAATATTTGCCTTTGTGATGGCTTCAGTAGCAACTGAAGCTTGGGAAGTCCAGATTTCGTTGGCATCATGTTCCACCCAGCCCGATTGCGGGAAAAACTGTTCAAATTCCTTTTGAGCAACCGCTACTATCTCGGCTTTTTCATTGAATAAAATAGCTCTTGAGCTTGTGGTTCCCTGATCGAGGGATAAAATATATTGAGATTTTTCCATAGTTTTATTGAAGTTTAATGTAAAAAACAGTCATTTTTAATTCAAAAAGCATCACTTTAAATAATCCCATAAAGCATATTGACTATTTACACATAATTAATTTATACTTTCATTCTTATTTTTAATTGCTTTCATCCTAATCAAACAACACCCCTAAAGTCCGCTCAAGTAACACCCCTATGATCCCCTCAAGGGGATATTTCTCACAGATTTACTTCAATAGTTAATAACAATTTTTATCACTTCTTTATACTAATAAATAAATGTCATTCCGTGCGACTCCCCCCTTGAGGGGGGCGAAGGGGGGTGTCCCAATGGACAAATTCAGCACCTTTCTTAAAAAGATTTACAACCACAGTAAAAATAAATTATTAATGTCTATCCAGTTATTAGCTAAATGATTTTTTAGGATTCAATTAAATATCGCATTGCCAATTTATTAAAATCTTTCAATTGCTTTTCAATCCAAGCTTCTTCTTTTCCTAATTCTTTCGCCATTAACTCTGCTACTTTAGGTGTCATTTCCATACTTGCCTTAGCATCCAAAAACAGAATTCTTATTCTTCTGGCTAAAACATCCTCCACTTTCATGGCCATTTCATTTCTGCAGGCAAAAATCACTTCTGCTTGAGTATAAGGATATTTTGGATGCAAGGGCTTATTCCATTCTGAGTTTTCATCCTGCAATTTTTTAATGGCTATTCTGTCCGCACCATAAACGCCTATATAATCGATTGGCTTTTCATTAGAATAACCATGAATTTTAATAGCTGCAGAGGTACTGTCCTTTAGTTTGTCACCCGTTATTTTGGAGAAATATTCCACTGTATCCTCTCCCATTTTACGAAAAGTAGTCCATTTTCCTCCAGTCAGCGTAATTAAGTTACTATCCGATACGATTACTTTATGGCTTCGAGAAATCTCTTTTGTCTTTTCACTTTCATCAGTTGGGGCTGCCAATGGTCTTAGACCTGCATAAACAGATAGCACATCGCTTCTTTGAGGTTTTTTGGTCAAGTACTCTTGAGCAGTTGCTAAAACAAAGTCAATTTCTTTCTCTAAAGCCGCTGGCTCCAATTTTGGCTTTTTACGCATAGTATCAGTAGTACCCACAACAATCTTATCATGCCAAGGTACCGCAAATAAAACTCGACCATCGCTGGTTTCTGGTATCATTAAGGCATCTTCTCCAGATAAAAACGAACGATCTAAAACCAAATGAATACCCTGGCTTGGTCGGATCATTTTCTTTGCTTCAGGATTATCTAATTGCAATATCTTATCAGCAAAAACCCCAGTAGCATTCACTACCATTTTTGCTCTTATATCATAATTATTTTTTGAGAACTGATCCTTTACAGAAAGTCCAGTTATTTTGCCTTCACCATTTTTATGGAGTTGATTTACTTTAAAATAGTTTAAAACAGCCACTCCCTTATCATCGCAGGTTTGTGCTATATTCAGTGCTAAACGTGCATCATCAAATTGCCCATCGTGATAAACAACCCCACCTTTCAAGCCTTCTTGCTTGATGGTCGGCAAACGCTCAATCGTTTTTTCTTTTGAGATGAAAGTAGATTTACCTAAGCTTAGTTTCCCAGCCATCCAATCATACATCTTTAAACCAACCGTATATTTCAATCGGTCAAAAAATGTGTAAATTGGGATCACAAAAGATTGGTTATGGGCTAAATGAGGAGCATTTTTCAATAATCTCCCTCTTTCCTTTAAAGCTTCCAAAACCAAGAAAACATCACCTTGCGCTAAATATCGCACTCCGCCATGCACTAGCTTCGTACTTCTGCTGCTCGTCCCTTTGGCAAAATCAGATTTTTCAAATAAAGCAACACTCAATCCTCTGGAAACAGCATCTAAAGCAACACCAAGCCCAGAAGAACCACCTCCTATCACCGCAATATCCCAGACCTTATCTATATCTGAAATTTGCTTTATGTTTTCTTTTCTATTCATTTTGTTTCGTTTGGTTCAAATATAACACTAAAAGAAAGATATCAAAAGAATAAATAACAATTTAGATTATTTTACCTTTCTTTTTATTTACTTTTAGTTTCTTTTTATGACTTTTAGTTATATTTTTGAGTCTATGACCATTGCAGAAAGACATAAATACATATTAACGCAGCTTCAGCAAGAAGGCTTTGTAAGTGTAAGTGATTTAAGCAATTCACTGGAAGTTACCAAGGTAACCATCCGAAAAGACTTAAAATTATTAGAAGATAAAGGCTTGCTTTATCGCTCTCACGGGAGCGCTACTTTGGTTTCGCCTTATGTAAATGAAAAGCCAGTTGATGAAAAGGAATTGGTGAATGTTGAAGAAAAGCAAGCTATAGCAAAAGCAGCAGTTGAATCTCTAAAAATGCATGAAGCTATTATTATTGGGTCGGGAACCACGGTAGGAGCATTTGCCCAAGCTATCCCTCGAAATTCTAATCTAACGGTTCTAACCTCCGCCATGAATGTTACCATGGCATTATTAGACTGCAAGGATATTGAAATCGTACAATTAGGAGGCGTTGTCAGGAAAGGCAGCTCATCCGTAGTCGGGCATTATGCAGAAGAAATGATGCAAAGTTTCGCTTGCAGTAAATTGTACTTAAGCGTGGACGGGATAAGTTTAGAACATGGCTTTACTACTTCCAATATGATGGAAGCCCATTTGAATGCAAAAATGATTGAATCAGTTCAGAAAACCATTGTCTTGGCAGATGCCAGCAAGTTTGGAAAGAAAGGATTTGGTAAAATTTGTGATTTAGAAGATGTTGACCAAATCATCACGAATAAAAGCGCTTCCAAGCAATTTATTACTACATTGGAAGCAAAGGGGATTGAGGTTGTCTTAGTGTAAATATTGTTAGACTAACGTACCTCCATAGTTATTAATAATCCTATATTTGCATAGCAAAATAAAAATTTAAAACACCTTTGAGAAGAATCTTCATCATACTATTTCTGTTCATCTTAATTTTAGCAAGCGGATATGGAATCTATTACTATTGGGACAAACAAAAAAGCTTAGATGCTTGGTCCTTAGTACCCGAAAACACCTTTTTAGTTTACGAAAACAAGAATCTAGTGGGTGCTTGGAACAGCATTCAAGAAAACCCAATCTGGAAAGATCTTCAAAACATAGAATACTTCTCCTCTCTTAAAAATAATTTTGAAGCATTAGATAGCTTATCTGGAAATAGCGGAATGCTTGATGAGGTTTTCAGAAATAATCATCTGCTGATAGGAATGTCTGTAATAGCTAATGACGATTTCGATTTTGTTTTTTACCAAACTTTAAAAAACACAGAACAGATTGAAGTCATTAAAAAAATAGAATCAAAATTTGATGAGTTTGAAAAATCAGAAAGAGTTTATAACAAAAACACCATCTATGAATTAAAAAGTGAAAAAAGCGAAAAAACCTTTAGTTATGTGCTTTTGAGGGGGAATTTCGTGGGTAGTTTTTCCCCAGTACTGGTTGAGGATGTGATCAGAAACTTGGAAAAAGATGAGGACAATTTTAAAGAAAGTATAGAGGAAGTATTCAAAATCGCCAATTTTCAAGACGACTTAGGAAACCTCTACATTAACTTCAACAGGTTAGATAAAATAGTCAAAACCTTTACCAAATCGAATCAATCGATCTTATTTAATATCCTAGCCCAATTTTCAGAGGGTGCCTTTCTTGACTTATTTCTGGATGGCGATGATTTGTATTTAAATGGATTCACATTCCCGCACGACTCTATCAGCTATTTGAATACCTACACAAACCAAGAAGGCGGAGACATAACATTAGAAAACTATTTACCCTCCAAAACAGCTGTTGTGCTGCATGAAAGATTTAGTGATGCTAAGGCTTTTCAGGATGAAAAATTTAAATTCTGGAATAAAATCGATGCTAAGTTTGGGCAAAAGAGAAACCTTTTAGCTGAGCAATATGATACTGATTTCAGGGGTTTCCATGAATTTATGGCTGGCGAAAATGCACAAGCTATATTGAACAGCAACCAAAACTTAGAAGAAAACAACAAATTGATTTTTATCAAGATGAATGATAAAAATGAAGGACTGAACAAATTCAATAGGTTGGCAGAAGAAGCTGCTCAGCTCAATCAAGATACATTGTACTATGAATTTTATGCGGAAAATGAAATAAGGGAATTAGTTATTGAAGAATTTCCTTACTATTTATTGGGTAAAAATTTTAAAGGCTTTTCGCACACATTTTTCACATCCATTGATAATGTAATGATTATTAGCAATGATATCCAATCTTTAAAAGAACTGATATTGGATATGGAAACAGAAAACACATGGGGAAAATCGATTAAGGAAAATCAGTTTTTAGAATCAACTCTTCAAGAATCCAACTTAAATGTATTTATAAATTTACCTCAAGCCTGGTCATTATTACTGAATAGCCTGAACGATAAATGGAGAAAAAACTTTAGAGAAAATGAATTTCCAATCAAAAACTTTGATATGCTGGCAATTCAATTTAGCCATGAAAATGATCGCTATTACAGCAATGTTGAACTTACACACTCAGACAATAAAGTCAACAATGAGATGAAACATTTTGATGAAGTGATGCAAGTTGAATTAGATGCTCCTATAATCAGTAAACCTTATGTAGTCAAAAACCACAACACAGGCTTATTTGAAACTTTAGTGCAGGATTCCGCATTAAACCTCCATTTAATATCAACCAATGGAGATGTCATTTGGACAGAACCATTGGGTGCTCCTATCATAGGCGATGTATTCCAAATTGATTATTACCAAAATAATAAACTGCAATATGCTTTCGCTACTACTGAAAAAGTATTCCTTCTGGATCGAAATGGTATCGCATTAGAGTACTTCCCAAAATCTTACGGTGAACCAAATATTGAAAATCAATACTTTAATGTAATTGATTATGATAAAAGCAGAACCTACAGACTGCTAATCGCAAAAGAAAATGGAGATATCTACCTGACTAGTAAATATGGAGATATGCTGGGTGATTGGAATCCATTGAAAATGAAAGATAAAATTGCGGCTAAACCAGAACATATCAGGATCAGAAGTAAGGATTTCATGGTGGTGCTTCAAGAAAATGGATTGGTTAAAGTCATGAGTCGAAATGGCGAAATGAAACCTAATTTTCCAGTCAATATAAATGATAGATTATCGAACAACCTATTCTTTGAAATTGGAAATAGCTTTGAAAGTAGTCATTTGGTCACTATTACAAATGGAGGTGCTTTAGCAAAAATCAGCTTTACAGGAAAGATAAAGGAGAAGGAACAACTTTATATGCCGAATAAAGAAACCTTATTTAAAATAGTCAAAAACACCTCTAACAGAAGCTACATTCTTGCAAGACAAGATTTGAGCAGAGTGAGTTTATTGCAGCCCTCTGGAGAAATGATGTTCGAAAAAGATTATATCAATCAAGAGGAAATGGAAATTCAATATTATGAACTAGCTCCAAACAAAGAAATTATTGCTGTAACTGATAAAAAACAAGCATTTACTTATCTTTATACAAGTGAAGGGCAATTAATAAACCAACAACCTATTGAGAGCATAGACGAAATTGCCTTGATCTATTACAATAAAGATAATGAAGTTCATGTGTATAAATGCCATGGAAACAAATTCAGTATTCTAAAATTCAAAATTTAATGATGAGATATTTTTTAATACTATTTCTACTTTTTACATACACCACTTTTGGCCAAAATGAGGAAACAAAAACCTTACCCAAAAATAGCTTAGCTACACCAAAAGCAACGGTCAACACTTTTCTTCAAAATCTTCAGGAAGAAGAATTTCACCCTGAAATTGCAGCAAAAACGCTCAATCCGAAACATATCAAAGGAAAAGATGCTGAATTAATCATTACTCAACTAAAACAAGTGCTGGACGGTGCTGGTGTATTAATTGATTTAGATGAAATTCCTGAAAACCCTAATTATTCAGATTCATCGGATCGGAAAAGATATTATTTATCTGAAATTGAGTTTCCTCAAATCTACTTAGAGAGAAGTAACGGGAAATGGTATTTTAGTAAAAAAACCATTGAGAAAATACCAGCATTGCATCAAGAAGTTTATCCTTTCGGGACAGACAAATTGATGAACATTTTACCAAAAATGGGAATGCAAAAAATCCTAGGACTTCATGCCTGGCAGTACATTAGCATTTTAATTTTAGTTATCATCTGCGTGTTAATTCACAAATTACTAAGCTGGTTTTTTGATTGGCTTATTTATCAATTGCTAAAAAACAAAGGCTATGGGAATATTGCCCACGACTATATCATGCCTGTTGCTAGGCCTTTTAGTCTTTTAATCATTGTCGGAATTTTAATTATTCTGATTCCAGTTCTGCAACTACCTATTACCTTCAATCATTATTTCATTTTGTTGCTTAGGGCACTGCTACCACTTTTCGGTACGATGATGGTGTACAAAATTGTAGATATTTTAGGCGAGTACATGCTGAAAAAAGCAGCCCAAACTGAAACTACAATGGACGACCAGATTGTACCCATTCTGAAAAGGGTATTGAAAATTTTTGTGGTCATCATTGGTTTTCTTTATATCCTCAACAATTTAAGGTTTGACATTACCGCTCTCCTTGCCGGTATTTCGATTGGTGGTTTAGCTTTTGCATTAGCCGCTCAAGACACCATTAAAAATTTCTTTGGCTCCTTAATGATTCTTTTTGATAAGCCTTTTCAAATAGGTGATTGGGTGACAGCTGGAGACATTGATGGCACTGTTGAAGAAGTAGGTTTCCGTTCAACAAGAGTGAGAACCTTCAGAAATTCATTAATTACAGTACCTAATGGTAAATTAGCCGATATGGCGGTTGATAACCACGGCTTGAGAAAATACAGAAGATTTTACACCACCATCACCGTCACCTATGATACTCCTACTCATTTAATTGAGGCTTTCACTGATGGATTAAAAAAAATAGTTGAAGAACACCCTAAAACCTGGAAAGAATTCTATAACATCTATTTCAACAATATGTCTGCTTATTCATTGGACATTATGTTTTATGTGTTCTTAGATGTCCCTACCTGGGGAGAGGAATTGAAATATAAAGAAGAAATTTTACTGAGCATAATGAAATTAGCTAAGCAACTCGGAATCAATTTTGCTTTCCCTACGCAAACTTTGCACATGGAAAACTTCCCTGGACAAGCCTCGTTATCTCCAAAATACGTAGAAAAAAATCAAGTTTCGGAAAAATTGAAAGACTTCTTTCAAACGTCAAATCCGAAATAGATTCTAATTTTAGATAAACGCTTAAAATAGGCATTCATGAGCAAGTCTAGCAAATACAGATTTGGTACCAAAGCAATACATTCTGGAGTTGAGCCTGATTCAGCAACTGGCGCTATCATGACTCCTATTTACCAAACCTCAACTTATGTTCAGTCAGCCCCAGGTGAACACAAAGGCTATGAATACAGCCGTTCTCAAAACCCAACCCGTGAAGCATTGGAGAAAAGCATTGCAGCTTTGGAAAATGCCGATTTCGGACATTGTTTTGCTTCTGGACTTGCTGCGATTGATGCCATTATCAAAACCTTGAAACCAGGTGATGAGGTAATTAGCACCAACGATCTCTACGGAGGTACTTATAGAATATTCACAAAAATCTTTCAAGATTTCGGCATTCATTTCCATTTTGTTAACATGTCAAATGCTGCTGATGTTGAAAAACATATTACAGAAAAAACAAAATTGATATGGGTAGAAACCCCTACTAATCCGATGATGAATATCATTGATATTAGAGCGATTGCTGATATTGCCAAAAAACATGCTGTTACCTTAGCGGTGGATAACACTTTTTCAACCCCTTATTTACAAAATCCTTTAGATTTGGGTGCAGATTTGGTAATGCATTCGGTTACAAAATACATAGCTGGACATTCCGATGTAGTGATGGGCGCATTAGCTACAAGCAATAAAGAATTGTCTGAAAAATTAACCTTTATTCAGAATGCAAGTGGTGCCGTGCCAGGTCCACAAGATTGTTTTTTAGTTTTAAGAGGAATCAAAACATTGCATCTAAGAATGCAAAGACATTGTGAAAATGGCGCAGGTATTGCAAACTTTTTAAAATCACACCCAAAAGTGGACAAGGTATTTTGGCCAGGTTTTAAATCACACCCTAATCATGAAATTGCATGCAAACAAATGCATGATTTTGGAGGAATGATATCGTTTTCATTAAAAGAAAATACAAAATCCGCAGCTACGGAAATCTTGAAGAAATTTAAATTATTTACTTTGGCGGAATCATTAGGTGGGGTTGAATCATTAAGTGGACATCCAGCGACCATGACTCATGCCAGCATTCCAAAAGCAGAGCGCGATAAAGTGGGCCTTTCTGATTCTTTAATTCGATTGAGTGTAGGAGTTGAAGACATAGAGGATTTGATTCAAGATTTAAAACAAGCATTATCCTAAGTTGATATGAAGCTGAAGCGCTACAGAAGCAAAAGAAAATACGAACCTATTTTACCCGGTCCACGCGAATGGCCCGTGGTGCAATTGAGTCGTAATAAAAAAGAATTTCTTAAGGAAGTGGTTGAAGAAGCCTTCAAGCGCATTAAAAACAATACGAGGAATAAAACAGCTCTCATTGAAGAACTGGAAACCACCTTATACAAAGAAAAAGCAAGAATAAGACAAACACCCTGGAAAGTTGATCCTGATGACGAACATCAATTTTGGGGAAAGGTTAAAGACGAACTCCTTGAAATTTCTCAACAGAAAGCAAAGGATGAAGAAAAAGCCAATAAAATCCTGCTTAGTATAATTGAACGATATGCAGAGGAAATTGCAGGCAATTTTAACACAAGTCACTATCGATTTGCCAGAGGAGTGGCAACTTTTGGTTTTAACAGATTATTAAATGCCGCTAGAATAAAAAAGTTAGGTGGGTTCTGGAGTAATGAACTTACCATGAATGACAAAATCCAAATTAATGGCGAGGTTGAAAAACTGCGTACATTAGCCAAAAAAGGCACAGTAGTGATTGTTCCTACGCATTCCAGTAACTTGGATTCTATCTTAATTGGTTGGGTGATTTATACTTTAGGTCTTCCCCCTGTAATTTATGGCGCAGGACTTAATCTTTTTAATATAAGCATCATTTCCTATTTCATGAATAGTTTAGGAGCTTATAAGGTAGACAGGCGAAAAAAGAATATGATTTACCTGGAAACCTTGAAAGCCTATTCTGCCTTAGCATTGAAAAAAGGATGTCAAAGTTTGTTTTTCCCTGGAGGAACGCGTTCTAGAGACGGAAGAGTGGAAAGAGAACTGAAATTAGGACTATTAGGGACTGCTATTGAAGCCCAAAGAGCCAATTACCAAGAACATGGAAATAAGGCTGAAAAAATATTTATAGTTCCAGCTAGCTTGAACTACCACTTCGTATTGGAAGCTCCAAGTTTGATTCGTCAGTATTTGGAAAAAAGAGGCCAAGAACGTTATTATGTTGAAAATGATGAGTTTTCCTCCTCTTACAAAATCATAACTTTTCTTTTTAAATTCTTCACTAAAGGATCAGATATTTCAGTTTCTATTGGCGAGGCCATGGATATTTTAGGTAATAAAGTAGATGAGGAAGGAAGAAGCTTTGATCCAAAAGGCAGGGAAATTCAACCCGAAGAATATTTTAAATTCCAAGATAAAATTACGATCAATAAGCAAAGAGAGGCTGAATACACCCGTATGCTCTCTAAAAAAATTGTGGAGCAATACAGCAAAATTGCTCGTGTATTTTCTAGCCATTTAATAGCTTTTGTTGCTTTCGAGATTATCAATAAGCATAATAAAAAACTTGATCTATTTTCACTGCTACGATTACCTGAAGAAGATCTTGTGATTAACTTCAATGAATTTAGAAGCACTTGTCAGCGGATAAAAAATAAAATTGACGAAAGGGTTCAAGAAGGGAGAATGTCTCAAGCAGAACACATGGATGACAATATTGATAACATCATCGAACATGGCTTGTTGAATTTAGGAATGTACCATTCCAAAAGGCCTTTAATTAAAACAAAAGAAGGGGATATTACTACCATGGATATGAATCTTCTATATTTTTACAGAAACAGATTAGACGGATATGGGCTTGAAAAACACATTTGATAAACCTATAGGTGTTGTTGGTGCAGGAAGTTTTGGACTTTCCGTTGCTAATCTTTTAGCCGAAAATTCCGAGGTACTTCTTTATGCAAGAAACCCAGAGGCTTTAGAAAGCATCAACAAAAAGAGAGAATGGAACAGCTATCCAATTCATCAAAATATCAAGGCGATTGACGATTTAGAGCAATTAGCTAATAGTTGCGATATCATCTTCCCGGTTGTTCCCTCAGCTAATTTTAGGGAAATGATGCAAAGCATATCCCCATTTTTACATCCCTACCATATTTTAATTCATGGTACTAAAGGTTTAAATCTCAATTTACCTGAAGGGAAAACACTCTCCGATATGCCAGTTTTAGAACGACATCATATCAAAACTATGAGTGAGCTCATTATGGACGAAAGTGTTGTCGTTAGAGTGGGATGTTTGGCAGGCCCTAATTTAGCAAAAGAGATTTCTCAAGGACTTCCAGCAGCCACTGTGGTAGCTAGTCCTTTCAATGAAGTAATTCAAATAGGGCAGCAATTGCTCCGCAGCGATAGGTTTCAGGTGTATGGAAATCCTGACTTAATAGGAATTGAACTTTGCGGTGTCTTGAAAAACATCATTGCCATAGCTTCTGGAGCGCTATCTGGCTTAGGCTTGGGAGAAAACGCACGCTCGTTGCTTATCAGTCGTGGCATGGCCGAAATGATTTACTTAGGGAAAGCTTTAGGCGGAGAGGTTCGATCTTTTATTGGACTGGCCGGAATTGGTGATTTAATGGCTACCTCCCACTCTACCTTAAGTAGAAACTTCACAGTGGGAAGAAGATTGGCAGAGGGCGAAAGTCTGGAAAATATTTTAGCTGATATGCATGAAGTGGCAGAAGGAGTGAACACAATTATGATTGCGAAAAAAATTGCAGAAAGTTTTAAAGTTCGGGCTCCAATTACTGAAATTCTACATAGAGTGCTATTTGAAGGACTTACTATGGAAGAAGCAGTTCAATACTTAATGAAATATCCACTTAATGTGGATGTGGATTTTATCTAATTCCTGCTAAAGCAAATTAAAAATCCATTCTATTTCTCATATAAAATTTTATCTTTGTGGTTCGCTAAAAAATTTGGTAACTGAAATAGACACTTGCTCGATTCTTCAATATTTTGAACAAGCCAATTCAAATCAAACTCAGCTTACCAACGAACTTTTTAAAGCTAAAATTTAAATAAATATGGGTAAAGTAATTGCAATTGCTAATCAAAAAGGAGGAGTAGGTAAAACCACATCAGCTATTAATCTTGCGGCAAGTTTGGCTGCTTTAGAATATAAAACACTGATTGTTGATGCCGATCCACAAGCCAATTCAACTTCAGGAATAGGTTATAACCCTAAAGAGATAGAAAGCAGTATTTATGAATGCATGGTAGATGAGGTTGATGCTCAAGACATCATTGTGGAAACTGACTTAGATTACTTGCATATTTTGCCTTCTCATATCAACTTGGTAGGTGCGGAAGTTGAAATGGTAAATATTAAGAATAGAGAAGAAAGAATGCGTGACGCACTAAAAAAGGTGCGTAAGAAATATGATTTCATAATCATTGACTGTTCTCCATCTTTAGGTTTAATTACCATTAATGCCTTAACTGCAGCAGACTCAGTTATTATTCCAGTTCAGTGTGAATACTTTGCATTGGAAGGATTAGGTAAATTATTGAATACAATTAAGATTATACAAACTCGTTTGAATAAAGATTTAGAAATTGAAGGGATTTTATTGACCATGTATGATGTTCGTTTAAACCTTTCTAACCAAGTGGTGGATGAGGTAAAACAGCACTTTAGTAAGATGGTTTTTGAAACTTTGATTCCACGTAATATCAAACTGAGTGAATCACCAAGTTTTGGATTACCGGCAATTGCTCATGATGCTGAAAGTAAAGGGGCAATTAGTTATTTAAATTTAGCGAAAGAAATTATTAACAATAACGGATTAGGAAAATAGCGGATGGCGAAGAAAACCAGAAAAGCATTAGGAAGAGGCTTAGGCGCTCTTTTAGAAGATTCTAACACTGATCAAAAATCTTCTTCTAATAAAGAAAAAAGAGATATAACGGATATCTCAAGTGGGGCTTCTATAAATGAAATCCCTTTAGAACAAATAGAGGTGAATCCATTTCAGCCTAGAACTGATTTTGATAAGCAAGCTTTAGAAGAATTAGCTGAATCAATTAAAGTTCAGGGAATAATTCAACCCATTACTGTTCGGAAATTAAGCAAAGATAGTTACCAGCTTATTTCAGGGGAAAGAAGAACACAGGCTTCAAAATTAGCGGGTCTTAAATCAATTCCAGCATACATCCGAATAGCGGATGATCAGCAAATGCTTGAGATGGCCTTAATTGAGAATATCCAAAGAGAAAATCTTAATTCCATCGAAATTGCGCTTAGTTACCAAAGATTGTTAACTGAATGTGATTTAAAGCAAGAACAGTTAGGTGATAGAGTGGGGAAAAACAGAACAACGGTTAATAATTATTTAAGATTATTAAAGCTTCCACCTGATATTCAACTCGCAATTAGAGATAAAAGAATAAGCATGGGACATGCTCGTGCCATCATCAATATTGATAATGTTGAAAAACAATTGGATGTATTCAACAGAATCTTAAAAGATGATCTCTCAGTAAGAAAAGTGGAAGCATTAGTGCGAGAATTGACTAGCGGTGAATCTAAGGAAAAAGAGCAACCGGCTAAAAGCGAAATGCCATATGAAGCCAAGCAAGTTCAAAGCAAGCTTTCCTCTCATTTTGGCACAAAAATTGGGATGAAGATCGACAAAAATAATAAAGGAGAAATTAAGATTCCATTTTTATCGAAGGACGATTTAAATAGGATTTTAGACATTCTTTCAGTTGAATTATAAAATGCGCAATCTTTTATTCATTACCATATTTTTCATATTTGCTTCCATAGCAAAAAGTCAGGAAGTACAGCCAACAGATTCTACCTTTTTGAGATTGGGTGCGGATACTGAAGAAATTGAAAGCTTTCAGACTCAGGACACTACCCACTCTCCCCGGCTAGCGGCTTTATATTCTGCGATAGTTCCAGGGATGGGGCAGTTTTACAATGAAAAATACTGGAAGATTCCGGTTGTTTATGCTTTGGGTGCATTAGCTGCCTACCAAATCAAATCTAATCACCAGAATTATCTATTATTTAGGAATGTCTTTATCAACTTAGCAGATGAATATGATGCCAATAATTCAGAAATTCAAGATTTTATTAATTTGGGTTATGATGAAGATAGAGCTGATAGACTCTTACAAAGATTTGAAAGAGACCGAGACTACTGGATTATTCTTGCAGGACTTTTTTATGTTCTGAACATTGTAGATGCTACTGTAGATGCACATTTAAGGGAGTTCAATATCAATCAAGATTTGAGCCTGAATATACAACCAAGTATTCAAAGCAGCCCTTACAGCAACATGCACGCTGGCTTGTCATTAAATTTTAGATTAAAATAGCAATGAAGATACTTTTAATTGGTCACGGTAAAATGGGTCAGGCTATTGAAGAATTTGCCATCCAGAGAGGACATAGTTTAGTGGCCACCGTTGATGTTAATGATACTTTAATGCCTACTTTAGCCGAACAAGCTGATGTAGCTATTGAATTTACTCACCCTGATGCAGCATTTGATAATATTAAATTTTGCCTTGAGCATAATTTACCGGTTTTATCAGGCACAACAGGATGGCTAGATAAAATGCCTGAAATCGAGAAAATTTGCGAGGAAAATAATGGAACATTCCTTTACGCATCCAATTTTTCGATAGGTGTTAATTTGTTTTTCAAACTCAATAAGTTCTTGGCCAAGTTAATCAGTCCCCAAAGCCAATATAAACCTTCCATGATAGAAGTTCATCATACGCATAAAAAAGATGCGCCAAGTGGTACTGCTATTACTTTAGCTGAAGGAATAATTAGTGAGCATGGTAAATATACTGCTTGGAAAAATGATGCTAAAACTGAAGATGGGGAAATCCCAATTACTTCTGAAAGAATTGGTGAAATTCCCGGAACTCATAAAATAACTTACAAATCAGAGGTAGATCAAATCAGCATTGAGCATGAAGCATATAGTAGAGATGGTTTTGTTCAAGGTGCAGTATTTGTAGCTGAATGGCTTCCTGATCAAAAAGGAATAGTTGTAATTGATGACTTTTTAAAACTTTAGAATATGAAAATTCCATTTTTCAATAAAAAGAAGAAGCCTGCCAAACCAAAATCTAAAGTTAGAGAATGGGTCGATGCCTTGGTATTTGCAGTAATAGCAGCCACCTTAATAAGATGGGCTACTTTAGAGGCTTTTGTGATCCCTACCCCTTCAATGGAAGGTACTTTATTGGTGGGAGACTACCTTTTTGTAAGTAAATTACATTACGGGCCGAGAACCCCTAGAACTCCTTTGCAACTTCCATTAACGCACCGAAGGTTCTACGGGACTGAAGATGTGCCAGCATATCTGGATTGGATTCAATTGCCACAGTACAGGTTACCAGGCTTTAGTGAAGTAAAAAGAAATGATGCAGTGGTTTTCAATTACCCAGAAGAACTTCAGTATCCGCTTGATTTAAGAGAATATTATATCAAAAGATGCGTAGGGCTACCTGGTGATAAATTGCAAGTCAAAAATGCAGAACTTTACATCAATGATGAAAAAGCCTATGTACCAGAAGATATTCAATTCAGTTATTTTATAAAAACTGACCAAACCATAAGGGATAGAGTTTTTGAGGAATATAATATTTGGGATAAAATGTATGAACCTGGTTATGGTTATAGAGTTCATGCAGAGCCTGAGGAGATTGAAAAAATGAAATCATTACCCTTTGTGAATGAAATCATCTTCTCTCCTACTTATAAAAACGGAAAAATATTAAGCACTGACAGCAGTGACGTTGATCCTGCTACTTTTCCTAAAACTCCTGAAACGAGCTGGAATAAAGATTTTTATGGCCCAATAGAAGTTCCTAAAGAAGGACAGACCATTCCAATTAATCACAAGAATTTACAGATGTATGGTGATGTCCTTCGCTATTATGAACATTTAGAAGACATTCAAATTAAGAATGACAAACTCTACATAGATGGCAAAGAAGTTAATGAGTATACCTTTTCTCAAGATTATTTCTTCATGATGGGTGACAACCGTCATAACTCTTGGGATAGTCGATTCTGGGGTTTTGTTCCTAAGGATCACGTGGTGGGTAAAGCATTGTTTATTTGGATGAGTATGGATCCAAATGAATCTTTCTTCAATAAAATCAGATGGGAACGTCTATTCTCAGGAATTAATTAAAACAAAAGGCTTTGAAACTGTTTAGATATAATTATTTTAAACCTAAAGCACTTGGAAACTCACGGAAACTTTAAGGTAAAAAAGACCTTAAAGAGGGCGTAGTTGGATGAAATTTTCTTAACTCCGCTCCCGTTTTGGTGTAATCAACAAAAAATTCTTGGATTCAAACTCAATATTAACCCTCTTAAATTTAATTTGAGAGGGTTTTTAATTGTTAATAAAATCCTAGACTTGTAAAGCTCATTTCTTATACGGAATTTTACATTATGAAAACAAAATCAGGCCCATCCAATCAAAATCTCAATAGCTATGTAATTCAAGAAGACACTGAATTATTAAAGCATTTAACCACTACTTATCCCAATAAAAAAAAGGCTTTATTGAAGCAAGTAATGGGCGGTGGTCAAATAAGAATCAATGGGGATGTCATTACGCAGTTTAATCATCCACTAAAAAAAGGAGATGAAATTCAAATCAATTGGGCTAAACCATCCAAAAAGGTAAAACTGCAGAAACTCAATATAATCTATGAAGACCAACACTTAATTGCGATTGAAAAAGAAGCTGGATTACTTTCAGTCGCATCTTTAAAAGAGAAAACAAAAAATGCTGTCCAGATTTTAAAGGAACACATGGAGGCTATTGATCCACGAAATAAGGTGTATATCATCCATAGATTAGAAAGAGAGGCTTCGGGAGTATTGTTGTTTGCCAAAAGCAAAGAAGTTCAAGAACAATTACAGAACCATTGGGAGGACTATATTATAGACAGAAAATATGTAGCTGTAGTAGAAGGAAAAATCAAAGAATCCTCTCATACTTTAAGAAATTATTTAAGGAGCAATAAACACAATCAGGTATTCATAGTAAATACAGCTGAAAATGCAACTGAAGCTATTACTCACTTTAAATTATTGAAACAGAGTAATGCTTACTCAATGCTGGAATTTAAACTGGAAACGGGATTCAAGAATCAAATCAGAGTTCAAATGGCTCATTTTGGTTTTCCGGTAACGGGTGACAAAAAATATACTGCCAAGAAAAACCCCTTAGCCAGAGTAGCTTTACATGCTAATTTAATTGAACTTAAACACCCAATCAGTGGCGAACATTTAAAGTTTGAGTTAGTTCCTCCTTCTAACTTTAGAAATTTAGTAGCAAAAGGTTAAATTTACAATATGCCAAAAAAGAACATTCTAACTTATGGACATTTAGCAGATGGATTTCACGCTTTTATAACAAAGGAATATCCGGAGCTTAATTGTTTGCTAGCTTCAAATAAAGAAGAAGTAGAGAAGTTGCTTCCTGAAGCTAATTATGTTGCAGGCTTTAACTTTCTTTCCAAAAAGGATATCAGTCATTTGGAATGGATTCATTCTTTTGGTGCTGGTGTTGACAGCTTTATGAAATTAGATATACCCGAGCATTGCACACTCACCAAAACAAAAGGCAAGATGGGGCAAAGAATGTCTGAATACTGCCTTACGTATATCTTACAAGATTTAAACAAAACTGAACTATACAAAATAAACCAAGCTTCTAAAACCTGGGATCAAGTTGTTCCTAAGTCTTTATCAAAGCAAAGTGTTATTCTCTTTGGAACAGGAAATATCAGTACCGATATAGCACAGGTTCTTCAACCCATGGTAAAAAATATTGTAGGCGTAAACACTAGCGGTAAAAACAAAGAGTTCTTTGACGTTTGCCTTTCCATTGACAAATTGGATATGGGTAATCTTGAAGCTAACTCTATAATAATCAATACGCTTCCTGCAACTGAAAACACTTTTGATTTATTCAATAAAGAATTTTTCTCCCAGCTTGAAAATATACTATTTATCAACATAGGAAGAGGGAACTCAGTCAATGAAGAGGATCTAATTGAAGCTTTAGACCAAAAATACCTCAGACAAGCTATTTTAGATGTATTCAAAGAGGAACCCTTGTCTCAAGAATCTCCTTTGTGGGAACATCCCCAGTGCATAGTAACTCCTCATATTTCAGGAATAACATTATTAGAAGACGTCAAACAAAGCTTTAAATTAGCTTATGAGGCCGTAAAATCTGGAGAAGACCATAAATTATTGGTTGATACTGAGAAAGGGTATTAATTCTAATCCATTAATTTATCAATATAACACCGACCTTTGAACCTCTACAATTTCAACTAGAGCCGTCATCCCTGCGTAACCTGTCCCGCACTAAAAGTCGGGAGGCAGGGATCTGCTCATTTTAACCAAAGGTTAAAATTAATCTAACTACTTGAGAAATGTATATCACTTACTTTATAAGATGTATTGAAACAAAGTTTCAATAAGACAAGATCCCTGCCTTCGCAGGGATGACTTGCAGAATTATTGAAGTGCAATATTTAACTTTATTTCAATAATAATAACAAATATTCCTCATAAGTGATAGGTCAAAAAGGCAATTCATCATCCTCACTAGGAGGTGGAGTTTCTTGAGGACCGCTGCTTGCACTTCCTGATGATTGCGGTGGCATATTTTCATTTTGTGCATTTGGAACACCCCCAACATTTCCATCTGAAGCTCTATCTACCGCCCAAATTTTCACATTGGTGTACCATTTACCATTAAATTCTCTGCTATCAATATTTATTTTTGCAGTTAACTCTTCTCCTTTTTTGATATTAAAACCATCAATCTTATCCCCCCAAACTTCTGCACAGACTTTCTTGGGATATTGCTCTTGCGTTTCAAATATGTAAGACTGTTTTCTCCACTCTCCATTTCTACCTTGTCCTTTTTCTTCTGGTAGAATATCAATAACTTTTCCTTTTAATTCCATTGAAGTAATTTTAATAATTGTCGCACAAAAATGTTAAAATATATTTCCTTCACCTAATCAACTTCCAATTTTAAGCACTAAAAATATTGGTTTACAAAACAGGCAGTACTTTCTTTGCATTCCAATATTCACAACAATCTATCATGATCAAAAATTTAAGAATTCTAGCAATTTTAGAAGGTATTTCCTATTTACTCCTTGGGGTAACAATGCCATTAAAATATATGATGGCAATGCCGCAGCCGAATTATTTTGTAGGTATGGCACATGGTGTTTTATTTATTGGCTACTGTGGATTAGTGTTATATATAGCAATCAAAAGAAATTGGACTTTGAAGCTTACACTTCTATCGCTTGCTGCTTCTTTAATCCCATTTGGTACATTCTATGCCGATTGGAAATGGTTCCGAAAGATGGAGAACTAAATACAATCTCGTAATAACTACCTCTAAAAGCTTAAATTCCTTATCTTTGCACCTTTAAATTTTTACAGCTCATGGATTTAACTACTTTAAGTGCTATCGGTCCTATTGACGGACGTTACAGAAATAAAACCCAACCCCTTGCTCCCTATTTTTCGGAATGGGCATTAATTAAATACAGGGTGCATGTTGAAGTAGAATATTTCATTGCACTTTGCGGATTGCCACTTCCCCAGCTAAAAGAATTTGATCATGCTCTTTTTCCTAAAATGAGAAAATTAGCTTCAAATTTTAATGAGGAAGATGCGCTGGTAATCAAGAAAATTGAAAAAACAACCAATCATGATGTTAAGGCGGTAGAGTATTTTCTTAAGCAAAAATTTGATGATTTAGGAATAGGTGCCCAAAAAGAATTCATTCATTTTGGTTTGACTTCTCAAGATATTAATAATACAGCTACTCCCCTATTGTTGAAAGATGCTACCGAAAAGGTCTATTTACCTTTTTTAAACGAACTAAAAAGTATTCTTGCCAACTATGCTAATGATTGGAAAAATGTACCTATGCTGGCAAAAACACATGGGCAACCTGCTTCCCCAACCAGATTAGGTAAAGAAATAGCTGTCTTTGAAGTAAGGTTAGCAGAACAGTTGAAACTGGAAAAAGACATTCCTTTCGCAGCCAAATTTGGTGGAGCTACGGGTAATTTTAATGCACATCATGTAGCCTATCCTGAAATTGACTGGAGAGCTTTTGGTAATAACTTCTGTGAAAAATACTTAGGCCTAAAGCGTTCTGAGCCGACTACCCAAATAGAGCATTACGACCATTTAGCTGCTCGTTTTGATTCATTTAAGCGATTGAATACAATCTTGATGGATTTAAGCAAAGATGTTTGGCAATACATCAGCATGAATTATTTCAAGCAGAAAATTGCTAAGGATGAAGTTGGATCTTCTGCGATGCCCCATAAAGTAAACCCTATTGATTTTGAAAATGCAGAAGGTAATTTAGGAATTGCTAACGCTATACTTGAACATTTGTCAGCAAAACTACCGATTTCTAGATTGCAAAGAGATTTAACTGATTCAACAGTTTTAAGAAATATTGGGGTTCCGCTTGCACATGGTTTAATTGCATTTGAATCTTTGAAAAAGGGCTTGGGTAAACTAGAATTAAATCCTGCTGCTATTGAGCATGATTTAACTGAGAATTGGGCTGTTGTAGCTGAAGCTATACAAACTGTTCTAAGAAGAGAGGCTTTTCCTGCGCCTTATGAAGCTTTAAAAGCCTTAACTCGTAAGAATGAAAAAATCACTCAGAACACAATTTCAGAATTTATTGACAGTTTGGAGGTTTCAGATTCTATAAAAAATGAATTAAAAGATATTACTCCTTTTAATTATACTGGAATCTAATTCACTATAAATTTATTGACTGCATCCAATAGACTTTTAGCTTTTGGTGCGGTCAAATTTTTATCTTTTTCTTTATCACCCACCAAAATCCCCTTCACTCCAACTTTCTCCGATGCTTGAATATCTCGCAAGGAATCTCCTACCATATAAGATTTTTCGATATCAATGTCCCATTTGGCAATAGCTTTCTCTAACATAAGGCTATCAGGCTTTCTAAGCAATGATTGAGTTGTAACTGGATGATGAGGACAATAAAACAAATCATCTATTAAATCTCCTGTTTCAGCCTGCAAATAGGCGTGACAATTTAAAACCGCATCCTCTTTGTAGATGTCTTTTGCTATGCCAGCCTGATTCGTGATCACAATTAACAAATAGCCTGAGTTCTTAAGGATTTTTAAAGCTTCATCTACTCCAGTAATAATTTCAAAATCCTCAATCTTAAATGTATACTCACCTCTTTCCCGATTTAAAACTCCGTCTCTGTCTAAAAAAATACATTTATGTATTCTCATGAAATTCTTTTATTAATTGGACGGCAATATCTGAAAAGATTTTTTAGTTTTGAAGTTTATAAAGATATATGAAGGATAATTTAGTCATCATACCAACTTATAATGAGTGCGAAAATATAGAAGACATCATTCGTGCTGTATTTCTACTGTCTACACGATTTGAAATCCTCATCATTGATGATAATTCTCCAGATGGTACTGCAGAAATAGTAAAGGCATTACAAGAGGAATATGAAGGACAATTACATATCATAAAAAGATCAGGAAAATTAGGTTTAGGAACTGCTTACATTGAGGGATTTAGATATGCCTTAAAGAATAACTACCAATACATATTCGAAATGGATGCAGATTTCTCTCATAATCCGTTGGATTTATTGGAGTTATTGAAATCGTGTGAAAAAGAAGAGGTACAATTATCGATTGGCTCACGTTATAAAACTGGTGTGAATGTTGTGAATTGGCCAATGGGTAGGGTTCTAATGTCATATATGGCCAGCAAATATGTACGATTTATTACAGGATTACCAGTATATGATGCTACAGCTGGCTTTATATGCTATCATCGTTCTGTTTTGGAAACAATAGAACTTGACAAGATTAAATTTATTGGTTACGCTTTCCAAATCGAGATGAAATTCACAGCATGGAAGCACGGATTTGGTATTGAGGAAGTGCCTATAATTTTTACAGACCGAAGTAAAGGCACGTCAAAAATGTCAAAAAAGATATTTAAAGAAGCAATATTCGGTGTTATCCAAATGAAAGTAAATAGCTGGTTTAAAAAATATAAGCAGATCGGTACATCTATCTCAACCCAAAAAGCTACTGTTTAATAATCTCTTTTAAGGATTCAATATGAATATCATGTTTTCCTTCAAACTCAATTTCTTTAACTTCAATATTAAGCTTTTCAATTAAAGATTTCTGTTCTTTTTTTCGCTCTTCATTAATAAATTCGTCTTCTGTTCCCCTCAGCATATACACTTTGTTGTTTTTAAGTTTATTGCTCAAACCTGAAAAATCTATATCAGGAGGAAATGCACCTGAGTGCAGTATCAATTTTTCAAAGGGAAAAGATAGTTTTTCAGCCCATCTGCATACGGTAGCTGAACCTTGAGAAAAACCTAAAAGTGTTATTCTAACATCTTTTGAGGCCTTACTTAAAACATTCTCAGCCACTTGATCTAGGTATCCTATATAATTTTCTATATCAATTAACCTCTCCTCTTTAGTCATCCAAGTACTTCCTACTCTACCTGAAAAGCCGTCTAAATAAAATCTCGACAAACCACCAGGTGCAACAATTACCCTTCTATCATTTTCAATTCCTTTGAATTTTCGAATAAAATATTGCGGTAGCTGTCCATAACCATGCAATACAAACCAAATCTCATCGGTTTGCTCGCTTATTTGGGAAGATTGATAAAAGACTGCTTTATGGGAAAAAGAAACTGTATTGCGCATAAATGAAAAAAGCAGGCCAATGATGGCCTGCTCGCAAGATTTTGAAATTATGAAATTAGATTATCGTTTGAAGCCAAGAACACTACCACCGCAATGATTTGTACTACCTTCAAATGTAAAAGTGATATAATAAATACCAGTTACTTGACAAGGAAAAGCAATACTGGAGAGTGTAGAGCCTTCATACTTGGTTGAGGCTACTTTCTTTCTGTTTGAATCATATAACGTCAATACAATACCATCAGTAGCTTCACCGTCATTACATATCATTATCTGATATGTTGCTCCTTTTGTAAATACATAGGAATACTCAACTTTATCCTTTGCTCCACCTTGACCATCTATATTATAACTCTTCAAAAAAGTGAAGCCTGATTGTAATTTAGGAATACAAGCCTCTACATGCTTTTCTGTATTACATTGAGCATATGATTGACTAATAGATGTAGTCAATAAAACAATTCCTAATGCAAAGATTAGCTTTTTCATATAAATTCTTAGTTAATAATGTTCTCTCTAATTGCGTAAACCTGATTTCTTATCGATTCTATGTTCTCATCATTCATGATGATTTCACTTGTACTATTATCCTTAACAACAAGCATGCCATCTACAACTTCATAGGTAGGTTCACGATAAACAGTCTTAATTTCTATCTTATTAAATTCTTCTTGAAGCTTTGCAAATTTACCAGACAATTGCTTGATATTCGGATCACTTTCAACATAGAATGACATCAACAAAACAACATTATCCATTATGATCTTTTGTTCGGCAATTGTTTCTTTTAATTGCTCATTATCAGGATTCTTCTCTGAAACTCTTGAAACAATGTAAAGCGCCTCAAGCCAGCCGCCTGATAAAAGTAAAATGCTTAGGTTAGACCTTTTCTGTTCTTGAAGATAATTATTTATGTTGTTGAAGTTTTTAGTAGTAATCAACAATAGAGAATCTAAGTTTTTACTATTTGTAGCTAATCTTTTGATAGTACCGATATCAAAAAACTGACCTATACTTAAATCGTCTGCTAAGGATTTAATTGAATTCAGGTAAAAAAGAGCATCCTGATTTTGCTCGTAAATATTAGTGTAGCCTAAATCAGTTCCATAAACACCTAATGCTAAAGCCTTCTTATAATTACTGTTATAGTCAGAAATCTTTTCAGGATCATTTAGATAAGATTTGTCATATTTTGTATCTGACTCTTTCAATAATGTAGATATTTCCAAAGGAGAAGGAATCTGCTGAATAATATCAGAAATCACATCCTCAGAAATAGAGGGCTCCTCGATCTTAACAGAATCCAAAACACCGGATATCTCATCCGCAGAAGGTTTTTTCTTCGAGTCGCAGGCCGAAATGGTTACAATCACAACCAGTCCCAGAAATATGTTTTTCATAAAAATATTTTTTATCATAACAAAAATAGAAATTCCAGTAGTTAATACAAATTATCGATTTTAAAATCCATAAAAATTAATTCAATCCCGTTAAATTAGTTTATCCCAATCTAAGAATTAATATAAATTAAAACTAAGATTCACTTTTCTTCAATTTAATATTGCCGAAGAATCTTAATACTTTGCCAAAAAACTCGAAATACAACATCACATAAAGTAATAGTGACATAAACCATATCACAAGTATATTAAAATAAAATGTATCTATATAGGCTCCGGCAAAATACTTTTCTGGAGCAAAGAAATGCGTACGGTAATTTAATGGATTGTCAGGCTTTGCCGGTTTGTTAAATACTGGATCTATTTGCTGAATAAGCTGTCCTTTAAACTCTATAACGCGATCTTCAACTGTTAAATTCCTGACCAAATCCGCCAAACTTTCATTATAATATAAATCTTTGGCTTCGTTCAAGTTAAATTCATAGGAAGAATCATTTTCCAGATGAAACTGCAATGTTTCCTTCTTTTTTACAGCCAAATTAAATTCAGTTATATAATGATCTCGAAGCTGATCAACATAAGTTGATATTTTCTTAATTTTATCTGGACTTATAGCTTCAGAAGCTAATAATTTATCTAAATCCTCATCTTTCAAATTCCCTTTAAACGGTTCCTTTTCTAATGCATTGTAAATAACAGTAAGGGCATAATTTACCTCTTCCTGATCTTCTGGTTTTTCGGAATCCATATTATTCTCAATCACCCTTAGTTTTTCCCTGATTTTCTTGGTCAGAAAGGATGATTTAAAATCAGCTGTTTTTTCATCTGACTCTATTTCATAGAAATATTCCTGATAACCATTATTCTTAAACATATCTACTGCCAGCGCCTCATATGCCCATCTTGAGGTCATTAAATCGGCTACTACAGGGACTTTACCTTTAGTACTAATAAAATCATTTAACTTATCAAAGCTAAATAACAAACCACTTAAAATCATTTGAGGAATAAGCAATAATGGTATTAGAATATAAACTGTTACAGCTGATTTAAACGCTGAACTCACATTCAGCCCCAAAACATTAGCAAAACAGGAGGTGGTAAATAAAATAGCCCACATACTAAAAGTGGCATCGCGAATCTCCAATACCAAGACTCCTATTACCACATAAGTGAATGTTTGAATTGCTGATAAAGTGAATAAAATTGTGATTTTAGACAGTAAATAACTATTCCAACTTAGATTTAGAAAGGACTCCCTCTTTAGAATTTTTCTATCTCTAATAATTTCTTCCGCACTGACAGTAAGCCCCATAAATAGGGCTACAATAATGCTCATTAATAAGAAAGCTGGAAGGTTATCATTAAACCTAAATAAGTAATCCTCTCCAGATGGAGCGCTTCTATACTTAATGATAAACGCCAATAATAAAGCTAAGAACGGAGCCTCTAATAAATTAATGAGTAAATACTGCTTATTACTTAATTTAGAGAGTGTATCTCTAATAGTAAAAATGACAGTTTGTTTTAATTTATTAGGAATAGATAATGTAGATGGCGGTGCTTCATTCTCATCTTTGACTCTTTTATGATCAAAGTTTTCAAGATAGAAATCTCTCCATTGACTTGGATTTATTTTTCTTTTGTTTGTTAACTGACCGTATTCATCAACTACCTTAGCTTCAACTATATTAAATATTTGCTCGGGGTTTACATTACCACAAGTCGGACAAACTCCTCTGTCAGCATCCACCTGATTGGTGGTTTTCTTAAAATAAGTTACTGCCTCAACAGGATGACCATAAAATATCTGATATCCACCAGTATCCATAATAATCATCTTATCAAACATTTTATAGATATCTGATGATGGTTGATGGATTACTACAAATATTAACTTTCCTTTTAAGGTTAATTCTTTTAATAAATCTATTACATTTTCGGAATCTCGTGATGACAATCCAGAAGTAGGCTCATCCACAAACATTACAGCTGGTTCACGGATTAATTCCAGTGCAATGTTCAAACGCTTTCTTTGTCCACCTGAAATTGTTTTATCTAAAACACCTCCTACTCTTAAATCCTTTCTAGCCTCCAAACCAAGGTTTTCCAGAGTATCCATCACTCTTTTATGGATTTCCTCCTCGGACATTTTCGCAAAACATAATTTTGCGTTATAATATAGGTTTTGATAAACCGTGAGCTCTTCGATTAGGAGGTCATCTTGAGAAACATACCCAATGATACCTTGCAACTCCTCATTATCTTCATTTAAATCAAGGCCATTAATTTTAATATGCCCTTCAGTTGGAGCTTGTATACCTGCCAAAACATTTAGCAAAGTGGTTTTACCAGCACCAGAAGCCCCCATTATACCTACTAACTCTCCAGGACCTTCAAAAACGTTTACATTTCTTAAACCTAATTCACCATTCGGGAATTGCAAAACAATATCCTCTGCATTAAAGGAAAGATTTACCTGTTCACCATCAGAAAGAAATTTTCTTATTAATTCAGAATAATATAAGGCTGCACCTTTTGGAGTTTTAATAGTACTACCATGAGAAAACAAATAAACACTATCCGTTTTCATAATAAACCCATTTAGGTTTATTTCTTCTGTACCAGTATATTTAACAAAATACATATCCACACTTCGAACATTGAGGAAAAGTATTTCCCCATCTATATCAGCATGAACATGAAGGCTGTCTTCAGCGGGAGTATCATTATTAACAGAAAGTATATCCTCAAATTGCTCTAAGTCATCTGATTCTCTCTTAATAACAAAGCTTTCAATAAGCTTAAATTCATCCTTTACAATGTTGAAGACGTTGGAAACCGTATCAATGATTTCCATCCTTTGCGGAGTGAAGTTTTTATCTGCGGAAACCATTTCCAAAAGCTTGATTAAAACAACCACTTTTTGCTTTTGGGTAAGGGTTTTATTAATCTTTTTACAGATGGCAAGAGTCCTTACAGAATCTCTTACTGAAGTTAGTTTTTTCTTTTTTGCTTTACCATCTTCTTCCTCAGCTGGTTCTTCTCCCCAGCCTACTAATTTATCATAAAGCTCCAAATACTCTTTTATAGAGTCTTGATCCAGCTCCTGTTGGAAGAACCCAATAACGAAATTCCTTTCCTTTTCAGTGGCTCCCCCATCCTGCTTGGTAATAATTCCAAATAATTGAGTTAAGGCTTTGAGTATCTCTTCACTCATATAAAAAGACGGTTATAGCGAATTTAAGAAAAAACAAAAAGGCCATAGCATCATGGCCTAAAAAAATCTAACACTTATTGAATTAATCAATAGGTTTTAAATTCAAATGGGATTTCTACTAGTTCAGAAAATTCCTCGCCAGCTTCTTCCATATCTTCATCATCCTCATGAAAATACCAATCAATAGCTACTCCATCGATATCCTCTAATGCAGACAATACATCTAAAATTAATTTAGAAGATGCTGTATTGAAATATTCCAATTTGAAAGTAAACAATGTTTCAGGATTCGGATCCTCACCATAGGCAGTAATCCAATCTAATATTGGTTGATAAAATTCTGCGGAATCTTCCGGCAAAGATCTTCCTGAGATTTCAAAAATCCCGTTCCCTTTATCCAATAATATTTTCGGGGTATCTTCTGTGCCTTCTAGGTTAATGATTTCCATATTATAGTTTAAAATTTAAAGTTGTAATTATTAATTATACTAATTCTCTTAGAATCTTAATATAGTTGTTGTAAGAGAGAAAAATTTAAATCCTTCTCCCATATCTTCAAAATCGTATTCCAGCTTCTGCCCAGATTTTCGAGCCATATCTACAAAACCTAATCCGGCCCCTCCTTTATTAGAAAGACTATTCGATTTAATGATATCTTTATACATGGCTTTCAGGCCATCCTTATCAAGTTCATTAATCTCATCTATTCTCTTTTTCAAAGCATCTGCAGCTTCCGTATCAACGGGGTTACCACTGGTTACAACATAGCGATCATCCTCCTTACCTATTATGAAAATAGCGGCATTTCGCTTAGCAGATAAAGGATTGAAATCATCGGAATGTTTCACAATGTTTTGTAAGCATTCTACCATCACGTTGAAAACTTTCCTCTTGATGCTAGACTCCTCACCCATAGAATCCATGTTTCGTTCTGCCATTGCCAATACCGATTTGGTTATTTCTTGGGTAAATTCCCCTTCATAAACCAAAATAAGGTTTCTGGACAGCATGGTTTTATGTAGGTCATATATATACTTCATGTTGTTATTAGGTTAATAAGCCGTTTCAAATATAGCCCAATTCATTTCAAGCCTTAAATTAAATAATTTTATTTATAATTAAACTTTTCCCAGTTAAAATCTAATACCTATTAACAGAACATCGTCTGTTTGCTTATAGTCTGCCTTCCAGTTTTCCCATGCTTCATCAAATATAATATGCATTTCGTCCATGGATTTGCTATGATTATCGACTATTGTCTGTCTCAAACGCTTTGGACCAAATTTTCTGTTTTGTGGCCCACCAAATTGATCAGGATAACCATCTGAACAGAAAAACACTGCATCACCTGATTTATACTTGATCTTATGGTTGTCAAAATTAGTTTGGTTTCTATAAATACCTCCTCCAATTGGGAATTTATTACCTTTTATTTCATCTAACTCACCATTTGCATGTAAATAGTATAAAGGTCGATGAGCTCCTGAGTATTCAATTTGATTTTTCTTCTTATCAATTTTACAGAATGCTATATCCATTCCGTCTTTGGTAGTTGAATCATCCCGATCTTGACGTAAGGTCGAAGTTACACCAGCATCCAATTTATCTAATATTACACCCGGATCACTAATTTTTTGAGATCTAACTATGTCGTTCAATAGGAAATATCCTATTAATGAAATCAAAGCTCCTGGAACGCCATGTCCAGTACAATCCACTGCTGCAATGTAAATAACATCATCTACTTCAATATACCAAGGGAAATCACCACTAACCACATCTTTAGCCTTGTAAAGAATAAATGACTGAGGTAATTTTTGCCTAATAACCTGGTTATTAGGAAGGATAGCTCCTTGAATACGCTTAGCATAATTAATTGATTCAGTAATTTTCTTATTCTTACTGGCAATCTCTAATTCAATTAATTTTCTATCAGTAATGTCATGAGAAACAACCAGTATAGATTCCAAAACCTTCTCTTCATCGTATTCAGGAATAGCATTCACCTGCATTACCCTGTCTCCCATTTCAGAAGGGAAATCCACTTCTTCGGTAACTTTCTCGTTCTGCTCTCTAACTTTCTCCAATAACTGTGCCCATGCTTCCACTATTTTAGGTTCTATATCGGCTTCATGTAATCCTTTTTGAATCACCTGATCTGGACGTTTACCTGTATATCGCTCAATCATTGGGTTCACATAGAAGAACTTACCTTCATTATCAATTCGAGTAATCAAATCAATAGAGTTTTCAGATAAGGCTTGCATCTTACTTCGCATGCGTTCTTCTTGTTCCGCACGTCTTCTTTCCGTTATATCTCTTGTGTTAAATATAATCCCCTGAATTGCTGGATCTTCTAGTTGATTAGTACCAGTCACTTCTACCCATACATATTCGTCATCACTATTTAAATATTGATGTTGCATGGTAATAGATTCCTCTGGGTGATCTACTAGATACAAGAATTGCTTATGTACTTCATCTCTAGAATCAGGGTGTACTTTATCCAGCTCTGTGGTATCTATTATATCTTCTTGTCTGTAACCTAAAATCTTCTCTACTGATGGTGAGATATAGCGAACAATACCATCCTTTTCATAAATAGTGATCACCTCGGAAGCATTTTCAAGTAATAACTGCATACGTTTCTGCGTACGATTCACTTCCTCAATTTGATCTTCTAGGCGCTGGTTAGTTCGCTTCAATTCTTCTTGAGTGGCTTCCATTTCTTCTGCATTCTGTCTCAATACTTCCTGCTGCTCCTGAAGCTCCTGACTCATGGTTTGTGACTCCGCTAATAATTTACGGGTTCTCTCATTAACCTTGATGTTGAAAACAGTTCTAGCAATAATCAAGCTGATTTCTTCAACAAACTTGATTTGACTAGAATCAAATTTTTGGAAACCTGCAAATTCTAAAACACCGAAAACTTTCTCATCTGTAATCAAAGGAACAATTAAGATACAACTTGGTCTTTGATCACCCAAAAGTCCTGATGTGACACTTACATAATCATGCGGTATTTCAGTTCTTAATAAAGTATCTTGTTCAATGGCCGATTGCCCTACTAGACCTTCAGCAAATTTAAATTGAGCTTTTAAATACTTCTTTTTATTGTAAGCATAACTCGATTTCATTTCTAAGAAATAATTGTCCGAGTCATCATCATTTAAAACGTAAAAAGCACCTTGAATGGCATCAATTTTTTCGGTTACATATTTTAATATCTCATCCCCAAGTTGCTCCAAGCTATCATTGCTACGAAGAATCTCTCCTATTTCAGCAACCCCGGTAACAATCCAGTTTCGTTCTTTATCCCTCTTTTCAGCTTCCTGAATAGAATTTCTCATATTAATCAATGAGTTTCCTAATGTATCTTCTTCTGAAATAGGTTTAAAATCTGCCTTAAAATCACCTTCTCCAATTTGTTTTGCAAAATTGGCTGTATTCTTTAATGATGAAACGTAGCCTTCCAAAATCAACGCCATTTCACCAATTTCATCATCAGATTTCTTGGGTACATTATTCGGCAAAATTCCTTTCCCTAGTAATTTCAGCGTTTCTTTCAATGACAGAATCGGATTCAATAAAACTCTGGAGAAAATAATGGATATAATTAGGGAAAGAAATAAAATAATTAATCCAGTATAAATAAATTTAGTAACTAAACCATTCAATTGTTCTTGAACTTCACTTTCATTAACATTTGAGGCAATACCCCACTCCACTGATGGAATGTTAGTCCAGGAAGATAATACTGCCTTGCCATTATAATTAACATCTTTAGCATATCCGTGCTCACCCTGAGCTGCTTTTTGAACCGCAATAGAATTTCTTTCTTTAATGGTAACTGCAGAAGGCTCTAAGCTATCTGCAACTTGCTTTAATGGTGAAAGAAATATTGCTTGATTATCTTGTTGCACTGTTAAAATGCTTTCAAATGATTTAAATCCAGTTGGATTGGATTTTACGATTTCATAGATCGGCTCCATAGTTTTCACCAATACCAATAAGCCAGCGGGGCTGTTATAATCATCGATTAGAGGCATTCCATATAAAACCAGTTCATCATCACCAAATTGATTTGGTTGGCTAAAAGTCCCAGAAGTCATGGCCACATCATAAAAATTCTCATCCAGATTCTTGAGATTTTCACCCTTGGACAAGGAGGCAATTGAATTATTAGAATTAAATATCACCTCTCCATTTAAGTCTGTTAATAAAACAGCATGAATTGAGTAATTTTCAACAAAAGATCTTAAATCAGATTCTATCTCATATAAGACAGCCGTTCTCAAACTATCCATATTTAAGGTAGTATCTTCCTCCTGATACTTCCGCATACCTGATTGAATAGATAACAAACCAGATATATGATTGGCATTATTCTTAATCCCCGTAAATAGTTGATCTATCTTATCTGCTTTTTGAGTTGTTTCAGACATCAACTTATCAAAATTCAACTTTTCAATTGAATCTTGGTTCATATTGTAGGTAATAAAACTTACAGTTACAACGCTTACCAACACTACAAATAATAGTATCGCTGTAATTTTAGTCCCGATTTTTATGTTTTTAAACATATTGAATTCTTTGATACTAAAAATGAATTATTTTTCTTTTTTCTCTTTCTGCTGTCCTTTGTCCAGATCATTCGCAAGTAGTGCCAATGACTTCTCAACCAAGAGTTCATGAGATTTATTAAATGCTTTGAATGAAGCAATTTCTGCCACTCCTATCAACTTTTTATCTTTCATGATAGGACATAAAATTAAATGCGCAGGATTTGATTCACCTAAGCCTGACAATATCTTAATATATCCTTCAGGTATATCTGAAATATTGATCATTTTCTGCTCTTTTGCAACCTGACCTGCTAATCCTTCACCAAATTCATAAGAAACTGTTTGGCTTTCTGGTAATACAAATGCATAAGCTGCAAAAAGCGAGATAATATTTTTATTATCCTTTTTCTCTGTTATATAAATTGCACCTTGGCTTGCTTCTAATTGTTCTGCCAAATAGGATAGTAATTTCTCTGCTTTTAATTTATTGTCAGGTTCTTTTTTAATCTTACCATTTATTTCTTTCAATTCCTCATCCACATCACTATCACTAGCATCTTCTCCAGCATGATCTTTTGAATCCTTCTTTTCTTTAAATTTTTCTATATACACCACATTGCTCTCGTCATCATTATTCCTATTAAAGAGATGCAACAAGATTGATATAAAGCCTAACAGAATAGAAATGCCACTAAAAATATACAATTCGTCCAATACGGGCTTTAATTCAGGCACTTCCATCAAACTTATCAGATGTGTTTGATTAGCAATTCGTTCCGGAAAAATGAAGAGGTAATAAGCTAACCCTATGATGCTTAAGGTATACAGCAAAGAGGTGATAAGTGCTAAATTTTTATATAGTGCTTTCATGTGTAATAGTACAATTTTATAATCGCCACAACTTGCCCCTTAACTATGAGGACTTAAATTCTTGTGATGTCTAAAATTCAATTTCATTTTTAAAATGAATAATTATAAAGGAGAAAAATGTTAAAAAAATTATTATATAAAAAACAACTGTTTGAAATACTCCCAGTCTTCACTTAGAATATAATAAAATCACATTTTATCTTCTGATTTAAAGTCAACCAAATCCCAAAAAATAATATGCTTGCCAATTGCAAACATCATCAAATATATATAATTGTATCGCTTTTTAGGCAAAAAATTAAAAATCATTTATACAATTTATCCAATTCCTTTAAGAATTGGATAATCTCTTGAACTTTTAAAGTGTAATCAATTTCGGTTATATTTTTTGCCGCAGTTGGCATGGTATCTATCATGCATTCTTCTGGATCTTGGATGATAGTAAGCCCTTTTCTATCTTTAATTCTCTTCATCCCCAAGGCTCCATCTTTGTTTGCTCCGGACAATAAAATACCAATCAATTTATCTCTGTAATTATAGGCCGCAGTTTCTAAAGTGATATCGATAGAAGGCCTGGAATTATTGAACATCTCTTCTGTAGACAAAGCAATTGAATTACCTAGCTCAATGGAAAGATGATAGTTTGCTGGGGCTAAATAAACCTTCCCTCTTTTAATATTTTCCTTATCATAAGGCTCCACTACGGGCTTAATGCTTTTTATAGACAATGCTTCCACAAAACCATTGCGCACGTGCTTTAATCTATGTAAACATAGGATAATAGGCAAGCTGAAATCAGCAGGAATAGAAGAAAGAATTTGGGTTATACCCTGAAAACTACCTGCAGATCCTCCGATTACTATCGCTTTATATTTATTATCAAGATTAAATCGAGCCATTGAGTACTATTTTGTACAGACCTCAGTCTTTAATTTTCTTATAAATTTTCTCTTCGTTATTTACTACTATGAATTTATTGGCAATTTCACACCAAATTAAAGATTCTTTGGAGCCTATAACCAGATAACCATATTTGAATAAACTTTCGTGATGCTTCTTTAAGACTTCATTTTGCAGGTTTTGATTAAAGTAAATCATCACATTTCTACACAGGATTAAATCAAATTTATTAAAGACCACACCTTGCACAAGATCGTGTTCTCTAAAAGAGACATTTTGTATTAAAGATTTCTCCATAACGGCTTTTCCGTTTTCTTCTTTAAAGTAGTCTTTGAAATTATTTTTACCTTCGAAACGGATATAGTTCTTTTCATTCAACTCCATGTTTTTCATGGAGTAGTGTCCTTTTTTAGCTTTCTCAAGAATGACTTTATCTATATCAGTTGCAATTATTTTGGCTTTATCCAAAATACCCATTTCCTTAAGTAATATAGCCATAGAAAATACTTCTTCACCGGAGGAGCAGCCAGCATGCCAAATACTAATGGTGTTATGGTTTAATAAGATATTAGGAATTACATTATCCCTTAATTCTCGCCAGAAGGGAGGGTCACGGAACATTTCTGTAACATTCACAGTAATTTCAGCTATAAATTCATCAAAAAAAGATTTATCATCTTTCAACCTTTTGATCAATAGATCAGCAGACCCGAATTTATAGAGCTCCATTATTCGAAGTATCCTTCTACGAAAAGAGGACATTGCATAATTGGTAAAATCATACCTGTACTGCTCCTTTACCAATTCAGTAATGCGCCTCAAATCCGATATTTCTATATCCTGTCTATTCATGTGGATTATGCATCTGTTCTACTAAAAAACAATTTCTTCTCACAATTAATAAAAATCAACTGGAAAAACATTCTATATGTATGTTTTATATTAATATTTCTAAAAACCTCAAACTGCTTTATACTAAAGAATCTTAAAAAATTAAAATGTCATTTAATATTAAGATTAATAAATTATATCTGCAATAATAAAGAGCTGTTCTTACAAAATGTTACTTAAATTACATTTTTCGACTAATTTTTTTGCTTCTCAGTTTTTTCTGCATTTCATATTAATAACTTTGCCCCACTGGAAACGAAAAGAAAACTATGCAAAACATTTTATTATTGGGAGCAGGCCGATCTGCAACCTCATTAATTAATTACCTTAAAAGGAATGCCGAAAGAGAAGAATGGCATATCAAAATCGGTGATTTTGATATAAAACTTGCTGAAGAAAAAGCAGGCGGACATCCAAACACATCATTTATTCAATTTGATATTTTAAATGAAATCCAAACTAAAGATGAAATTGCCAAGGCAGATTTAGTGATTTCCATGTTGCCAGCCCGCTTTCATCCTAAAGTGGCCACCGCTTGCGTTGATTTAGGTAAACATATGGTTACGGCTTCTTACAACAGCCCGGAAGTCAATGACCTATCCGACATTGCCAAAAGCAAAAACACGCTAATCTTGATGGAATGTGGACTTGATCCTGGAATCGACCATATGACGGCCATGGAAGCCATGAACAATATCAGAAAAAAAGGTGGGAAGTTGACTTCCTTCAAATCTTATACTGGCGGTTTGGTTTCTCCTGAAAGTGACAATAACCCTTGGCATTATAAATTTACATGGAATCCGAGAAATGTAGTTTTAGCAGGGCAAGGAACTGCACGATTCATAAGAAATGGCAGATACAAATACATTCCTTATCACAAATTATTCAGCAGATATGAAAATATTGAAGTTGCAAGCTTAGGTGATTTTGAAGGCTATCCCAACAGAGATTCTTTGGCATATAGAAAAGTTTATGGAATAGAGGACATCCCTACTTTGATAAGGGGAACTTTCAGAAAAGCTGGATTTTGCGATGCTTGGGATGTTTTTGTCCAATTAGGCGTTACGGATGACACGTACCAAATGGAAGGTTTGGAAGAAATGTCGAAAAGGGACTTTATTAATGCCTTTTTAAAATATGACAAATCAACTTCTGTAGAAGATAAGTTATGCGAAAGCCTTAATATCAAAAAAGATTCTGACGTTTTCAAAAGATTGGAGTGGATGGGTATTTTTGAAGATAAAAAAGTACCCATTTCAGAAGGAAGCCCTGCTCAAGTTATGCAAGCCATAATGGAAGAAAAAATGAGTTTGGATCCTGATGATAAGGATATGATTGTGATGCAACACCAATTTGAATATGAATTGGAAGGCAAAAAATATCAATTGGATTCATCTATTGTTTCTATAGGCGATGACCAAAAAGAAACCGCCATGTCAAAAACAGTAGGCTGGCCATTAGGTATTGCCATTAAAAACATTCTAAATGGAAAAATAAATTTAAGAGGTGTTCAAGTACCGATTAAAGAAGAAATTTATGCTCCAATTTTAGAAGAATTGCAGGGAATGGGCGTAAGCTTTAATGAAACTGAAAGAGAATTAAAGGATTAGGGTACTTCTTTATTTCTAGTTAATTAGACCTGTCAGGTTTTCAATTGAAGGTTAAATGGTTGGTGTGCCACCAACCATGGATTCTACCCCGGTCGGTGACACACCGACCGGAAACTAAAAATGATAATTTAAGAAAACCTGACAGGTTTTATCATTAAATTATATAGATGAAAAATTAGAATATTGTCAAAAAATCTTTCATCGAATTAATATATGAGTAGTGAAAATCATTGTTTTCATCCCTCACTATTATTACTTCTTTTTCTATATTCACTCCCTCTTCTCTCCTATCATACACAGTAAAAAGTCTGATCACTTTACTTCCAGCTTGATGCCTTAATTCAGTTATTCTTTTGCATTGAAATCCAACTTTATTCATCTCCTTTTCAAATAAGGACATTTCATAAAATGGAAGCATAATGTGAGCTTCACCATTTTCAGCTAAATTCAAATCAATCCCTTTTGCTAAGGCTTCAAAAGAGAGTTGGTTGGTATGGTAAGCCGTATTTTTACCATGATTGGTTTTAGATTGAAGATTGTCTTTGAAAAAGGGAGGATTAGAGAATATTAAATCATATTTATGATCAGTTTCAAACTCAATAAAATCTTCTAAAACAACTTTTAGTCGAGCATTCCATTTAGAATTTTTGAAATTGTTTTGAGCTTCTTCGTAGGCAATTGGATTAATTTCTACAGCATCGATTTTAATATCTGAAAATCGCTGAGCTAACATTAAAGATAGAACTCCAGTACCCGTACCCACTTCCAAAACTGCTCTTACATTTGATGAAATTTGAAGAGAAGCCGCAAAAACCGTTGCATCAGTAGTGATTTTAGCCGGACTATTTTTCTGCTCAACAGAGAATTCTTTGAATTGGAATATGGACATTATTGCTTTTTTTGAACTCTCCTAAACGCATAAAGCCCAAGAAGAAAGATGATGGCAATTAAAAAGATGATGTAAAAATACCTGAAATTTGTATTTGTTTGATCACCATTTATAGGTTTTCCGTAATAGGTAAAACCTGCCCAATAATAAGGCGATTTTTCTAAATTATTAATCGATTCGTCATCTAAATAAGAGATTTTAGCCTTCTGAATGGCGTTTGAAGGAGATTGTTTGCTTTGCAAAACCTCATAAAAATGATTCATCAAATTAAAAGTAGCAAAATCATTCACTTTCCATTGGGTCATTAAAACATTTTTTACACCTGCAAAATGAAAACCTCTTGCTAAACTCATGGGGGTTGCCCCTTTAATTATTTTTCCTACCCCCGTTTCACAAGCACTTAAAACCACCAAACTTGCCGTAATTTTTTGGGCATTAAGCTCGGGCAATAGTAAAACATCATCTATAAACTCAACGTAAGCAGGAAGCGAAAAACTACCTCCTGAAGCATGGGCTGATAGATGTAGGATATCAAATCTATTCGCATTTTCTAAGAAATTAACTTTTGTGGCATTTTCATTTTGATCTATCTCACCTTTAAATTTATCACGAATCATTTTTGCTTCCTCTTCAGAACTCTTTAAGTATCTATCAGTATTCTTATAAATTGGAAAAGCTCCATAGATACTTTTTAAGCTGATTTCCTTTTGATTTTGTTGGTAAAATTCGAGTGACGCATTATATGAAATAGTATGATCCTTCAACCAAAATGGCATTTTATTAAAATTACGATGTTCAACTTTTTCCTTCATTAAAGCTTCAAATGGCAAGAAACTAAGCAAGCCGTCTGGAATAATTATCAAGTTTTTGTGTTGCTCAATAATGTCTTTACCCAATAACTGATGATACTTATAGGACTGATCTATAAAATGAGGAATATCATTATTTATAATTGAAGGGGATTCAAACAATTGAATGAACTGAACCAATTCATTTTTAAAATCTTCACTAGCTTTATTTTTGACCCAACTAATATTTGATTGATCAATTTTAAAAGAATATAAATCCTCAACTCCGAAGAAATAGTAAAGAAGTTGAGCATCATCGGTTTGTAATTGGTTCTGCAGAGAATCAAATTTTATTTTATTTCTTAATGAAGAATGAGGATACTTTTCATTTAATAGGTTTTGCGTTTCACTAATCTTAATATTTATCTCAATAAATTTTTGGCTAATCATTGATTCTTTTTCGTCTTGATGATTAGAAAATTGCTTTCGAACTAATTCGCCTATTAATGATTGCTGTTCTTCAATTAGATACTGTTGAAATTGCAGTAAGCTATCATTTGGATATTCTTCAATCAATGACTTTCTATGTAAAGAGCCTTTTAGAACTCTTGCTTTATTTTGTTCTGCATATTTCAAGCCCCTCCAAATTAATGAGTCATTATTTGAATATTGAAATTCTTTAAATAATAATTGAAGGCATTTCTCACTCCTATCTCTATTGGAGGTTTGATAAATCAATTGAGATTGTGAATCATTAATTTTATTTATAAATAAACCAGATACATAAAAGCTTAGATCATAATAGCTGAGCTTTCGGTTTAATCCCTCAGAATATTGAGCAAGTCCATCAAAAATATCAATAAATGTGTTCTCAGGGTAAAGAAGGGAGCTATTCTGCTTAACTTCTTCAAGTTCGATGCCTGGAAGCAATAAATTGAATGCTTTATGAAGTAATCCTAGCGCACTATCTTTTTCTGATCTATAAAAATGAAAACTAGCTTTCTCTACATAAAACTTAGCTAATTGGCGAGGGCTATTGCTTTCAATTAGAAGGGATTCAACCTCATCTAAAACTTTACTTGCGGCATCGTATTCTTTCTCTTTAATCAAAAACTGAGCTTTAGTTTTAAGGCTGGGAACAGATTCTTTCTTTTGGTTTTCCACTCTCTTTTTAACTTCATCATGCATTTGAAGAGCCAGTAAATTCGTGGCAATATTATTTTCAATCAATCCTTTTTGCTCTTCCGAAATTGTTTCTTTTTCAAGATGACTTTCCAGTAATTGAAGCGCATCCTGATAATTACCAATATTATGGTAAACAACCGATAAATTTATTATTCCAGCAGTGATCGCTTCCTCATTTTTTTGTGATTTAGCAATTCTCATGTACTGAGTAATTATATTTTCAGCATCTGCATAGTTTCCTGTAATGGTTAAAAGATTCCCTAGTGGTTTGAGGCAATATTCGATAATATCATAATTAGTTAAATCATAATTATGATAAAGACTCCATGCTTTTTGGTAGTGATGAATTGCGTCATAATGCTTTTGGTATTCTTTTAAATAATAACCCAAATTACAATGCATAATGAGCAAAGCCATTCGCTCTTCATCTGTTTTTAGGTTTGAATATTCTTCCTTAATTTTTAATTGATAGGTATTGATTGAGGTTAAAGACGGATAATCAGCAACTAATTCATCTACATCATGATAAATGCTATCGCTTAAATCTTGGGCACTTATTTTACTGTTAAATACTAATAAAACTGATATTAAGGAAATCACAGATATTCTGGCTAGTAGTTCAATTTTCATAAAACCCTAAAATTTCCATATAGCATAGAACTGTAATTGTTGATTAGGCGCTTTAACATAAAGATGATAACGAAACCCAAGGCTTGGTCCAATTCTCGCTATCCCAACATTTAAATCTAAAAAAGCAGCAGCATTAAAGTTAGTAAAAGTATCGCTAGTGGTAGTTTGCTCAAAAGTATCTTGCTCAGGATCTCTTCGTTCAAAATTCTCAGACTCCACAACCTCAGTATACTCTCCAACCCTTTCACTTTCTACCTTAGATCTAATATCCCATTTCAATTGAATTCCACCACCAATGGCTAGAAAATCAGTCAAATTATATCGATAAGATGTTGGGACGAAATAAAAGCTTAAATTTTGAAATTCTGATTGTTCATCATAATCATAAACATCAACAAAAAATTCATCTCGTGGAGTTCTTTCGGTATAGATCCTTCTGCTAGTATAATTATTAGATCCAATCATAATTTCTGATTGCAAATAGCCCTTGAATGCTTGATAACTTGAAAGTGTTGCGCCTAGAAACCATTCTTGATAGTTTTCTAAACTACCGATTCGCATAACCCCTGCCTTTACCCCAACTGAAAGACCGGGCGTAAATCGAGTTGTAGCATAATTAGTAATAATAGGATCGTTTTTATCAAAATAAATAGCCGTTTGGCTCTGTGTCTTTTGTTTCTTGATTTTGCCCTTAAGCGGGAGTTTATAGCTCACAAAACCTTTGGTAGAATCATAAGAATTCACTCCTTTTTGATTACTTCCCGGTAGATAAATGTTTTTAAAGGTAAATATGATCTTATTTTCTGAAAAGGTAGTATCCAGACAACTATAAGCTACATCCTCTTCAGGACAAATTTCACATTTAGGGTAAAAGTCCAAAAGTTCAATTTCCTTCTGATCAAATAATTCAGGTACATCAGTCTCTAAACGGACGGTATTTGCAGGGCCTTCTCCATTATTCTGAAACTGAATTTTATATTTAAAATCTTTTTGATTCCGATTCCTGAAATTCATTAGATTGGCATTTGTAGTCATCTTATTGGGATCGTGAGAAGTTACAATTTCCATTTCCATTTCCTTCACACTATGATTGGCAGAATTAGAATTGGGGACATAAATACCTCTGATACTTATGATGGCACTGGTATCTTTCAACATCTCAGGCGTGGTTCTCAATTGAAAGAAAATATTTCTTTCTTCACCAGGCTGAAAATCAGAAAACCCAATTTGCTTCATTTCTCTAAATTTCTCTTTAGATTCTTCAATTTTCTTTTGAAGCTCTTCTTGATTAGTGGTGTCTTGCATTAATTGCGCTGTTCTAAATGGTTTTACACCATTAAAAGCCAGCAGCGACTGAAATGGATTAGTGCTTATATCAGCCACTCTATCTTCATTGACTATTGGATATTCACCATGATAAGTTCTAATATCAGTTAATTGAAAATTATCCGATTTATATTTCGTTTCATTATAGAAAAAGAATAGCTGACCATCCATTAATTCATTAAATGGATTTTTATAAGTTAAAACCACCACTAAATCTTCATTCGGAATGGGTTCTCTGTTTTTAGTGAAATCCATTATCTCACCTTCTTCCAAAAGAGAAGCTGAAGCATTAGATAGAGAATCAACCTTATCAATTTTCACACTTTCAGGTCTGGTGGCGGGAGTCTTTCCTGCATCATAATTATTCGTAACCCACAGTTTTACATCATATTCCCCTTTTTCTTTGTAAGTATGTTCCGGGTTTTCCTCTTGGCTAAACTCACCATCCCCAAATTCCCAGAAAAAAGTATAATAGCCTTTAGGAGCCCCAGATATCTGAATTAATGGTGGAGTATCCACACCAAATTTAACGATATTGCTCAAAACGGTTGACTCAATTTTTGCTTCTCGAACAAGAGTATCACTTTGATTTATTTGTTGGGCCAAACAAAGATGAGAACTGATAAGCAAAAGAAAAGTAAATTTATACATCGAACTAAGAGTAGTTATATTTAACCTTGAAATTAATAATTTATTCGACAAATAAATACAATTTATCGAATAATAATACTTATGTAATCATATGTACTATTTATCAATCTGAATTTTTTCTCTATTAAATAAGTATCACAAAATACAAGAGAAATGACCATCAGAATTAGCAAACAAAACACGCATTTAAATCTTTTTTTTCTAAAAAACATAATCCTTGTTTTAAAATGAAATGGCCTTGCAATAAAACTGCAAAGCCATCGTAAAAATTAATGATTACGGTAAGTCATCTATCGCATCATATACATCACTCTCACTACCTGAAATGAAATCATCCTCCTCAAAAGTATAAACATCTCCATCTTCAACAGTCTGAGGCTGAATAGCATACTTCCATTCTCCGTCTTCTTCAGATACAAAAACCACATGCATTTCTAATCCAATTGGAATCTCACCATAGTGCTCTGAAAAAGAATTAGCATTTTCATTGAACGTATCTAACTGAGCTAATGCATAAGGCTCTCCATCATAATACAAATAAACTGAACTGTTTTGGATGTGATAACCATTAGGTACTATTACTTCTAAGGTTGTTTTTGGTCTTGGATCATTGTAAAAGCGATCAACATTAGTCCATCCAAACCCAGAAAGAAAACTGAAATATTGATCACCCTCTACGAACAAATTACCCTGACCATCTGGGCCACCTCGATCTTCTTCCCAGGCAAGGTTTTCATTTTCATCGGTTTCACCATTCCACAGCGTCATATCTTGATCTGCTCCACCCGTTAGGTTGGTTGGCACTATCAATTGCATATGATTGGAAACATCTAATTGCTCTCCATTTTGGGTTACATTTACATAAAACTCCCCTCCTGAGATTAATAGGGCTTTACTTCCATCTTCTTTAAGCCCCATAGTAGGCTTGTTGGTAGTTAACATACTAGCTGCATCAAATATTTCAATAAATTCCAAGTCAACTGGCCCTGTAACATCCTCACCATTTAACTTTAATGTCCCTGCATATATTCTTAGTGCTACTCCCTTTTCTGACTCAAATTGAATTCCTTCCTCTGCTTCAAACTGCGCTTCCTGTTTGATTTTATCAATTGCCGTGGATTGGAGCTGTTGAAATTCATCTGCACTGGGCGCTTCAATAATTTCATCAGGAACGACTTCATTTACGTCATCGTCATTATTGCATGCATAAAAGGATACCATCGCCAAAAGGCTGATTACGAATAAGTTTCTAAATTTTTTCATAACTATTTATTTTTTTGATTCGCCCTTATATCAACAGTACTCATCCTGTGTTACCCCTTTTTCATATATTTTTTTTACTTTCGTACAAAAACCTCTTTATATGACTTTAAAAAAACATCCTGACCAACGTTATGTGGATGGCATAAAGCAAAACGACAGCAAGGTTATCAGAGAAATCTATGATAGCTTTTCAGAGAAAGTCATTAATTTTATTTGCAAAAACAGCGGCAGCGAATCTCAGGCAGCCGATATAATTCAAGAGGTTTTAATCACTATATTTAAACAAGCTCAAAATCAGGACTTAATGCTCACTTGTCCATTTGATGCTTACTTTTTTCTGCTCTGTAAAAGAAAATGGTTAAATGAATTGAAGAAAAACAGTAAAGAACAGGTAACAAGTAACAATGATCACTTATCTATAGTCGACAGCGCATCTGAAATGGCGGAAGAAACAGCTCTACTTGAAGAAAAAGAATTGTTGTTTCAAGAAATGCTTCAGAAGCTCTCGGATGCATGCAAGGATTTATTGAAAACTTCTTTCACAATTAATAATATGGAAGAGGTTGCTAAAAAACTAGATATATCCTATGCCTACGCCAGAAAAAAGAAATCACTGTGTATTGGGAAATTGACTGAACTAGTTAGGTCATCTCCAAAATACAATTCAATTAAAAACCATTTATAATGAAAGACCAAGACTACCAATTATTCGAAGCTTATTTAGCTGGTGTTTTACCTGCTAATGAAGCAAGCGTACATGAGAAAAGGCTTGAACAAGATCAAGACTATAAGGAGTCATTTGAACTTTATAAGTCATTGAACCAGCATTTAAAAAATAACTTTAAGGATGAAGAGAAACTAGAGCAATTTAAAAAATCAGTTTCTGATATCTCTGGCAACTATTTTGTAACTAGAAAGAAAGCGAAATTTGCTTGGGTAAAAATGGCAGTGGCTGCTTCCATTATATTAGCTATTGGTTTATATTTTCTAATAGGCGAAATGTCCAAGCCTCAATACCAAGAAATTGCACAGATTCCCACAATCCATTTGACAGAGAGAAGTATTGATGGAGAAATTTATACAAAAGCTGAGAATGCCTTTAACCAAGAACAATATTCAGAAGCAATCAAAATGTTTGATCAAATTCTCAATGAGGATAGTCAAAACCAATCCATTATGTTATATAAAGCTATTGCTCATACTGAAAATGGTGCTACTGAAAAAGCCAGAATGCTATATGAAGAACTTATTCAGAATGATAATGCTTACAGCGAAGAAGCACTCTGGTATGCTGCACTAAATGAATTAAAAGAGAAAAATTATACGGCTTGCAAAACATATTTGACGAAAATCAAACGTTCCGCAAGCCGTTATGAAGATGCTCAAAATCTTCTAGAAAAATTATAAAGTGCTATAGTTTAAAAATAAAATCTGAAAGAAAGACCTCCACCAAACCATAAACGGGGATCGGGCGCAAAATCTAAAGACGGTTTTATATCCACACCAATAACAAAAGGGATTTCTGTTAATGTGTATTCCAAGCCGAATATACCATCAACTCCTACAGTAAATCCCCTGCCCCTGCCATCAAAATAATAGCCAGGTCGAGCAATATCACCATCAAAAGCACCTATATGAGCACCTGCACCATAATACCAATTTAAATAAGGTATGTCAAATGCATTAGCATGCTTCTCATAAAGACCTGTCAACTCAAATCCTCCTCTATAGCCTGAAAGCAAGCCTTCTATGGCATCCGTTTTATTGATAAAATGTTTCCCAGTTATGGCTGTTGGAAACCCACCCCTAAAACCGACAGCAGTTTTATAATCCTGGGCAAAAGCGGATTGAGAACCCAATAAAACAAACACTAGAATTAACAATTTCATTTTTCTCATAAACACAAATTTTATTCAACCATTGCTGTTAACGAAACAAGCCTGTATCTGTTGATCTGTTTTCAAAACCTTCATCAATCAAGTGAGGGCCATTTTCAGCTTTAGCTACTGCCAAGCGATCACATCGCTCATTATCTGCATTTCCTGCATGACCTTTTACCCAATGAAAGTGTAAATCATAACCTTTGGACACCTCAAGATATTGTTTCCATAGATCAATATTTTTCTTGCCTTTAAAGCCTTTTTTTACCCATCCTGCAAGCCAACCTTTTGTAATGGAATCAATTACATATTTTGAATCACTATAAATATGTACAGGATGTTTATTAGTCTTTAAACTCTTCAAGGCTACAATTATTGCCAATAATTCCATTCTATTATTGGTCGTTTTTCGATATCCTGCAGAGATTTCCTTGGCTTTATCCCCAAAGCGCATCACGATTCCGTAGCCACCAGGACCTGGGTTTCCTAAAGCAGAGCCGTCTGTATAGATGGTAATCATTAAAAGAAGTTTTTAAATAATTTAATAGAAATTGCCAATAGTATAATTCCAAATACTTTTCGCAATATACTAAATCCTGCTTGTCCGATCTTTCTTTCCAACCAACCGCAGGTTTTTAAAACTACAAAAACTAAGATCAGATTTATCACCACTCCGATAATAATATTCAAAGTTTGATATTCCGCCTTTAAGGAAATTAAGGTGGTCATGGTTCCAGCTCCAGCAATTAAGGGAAAAGCAATTGGCATAATAGATGCACTACCAGCTGAAGCATCTTCATGTTTAAACAAAACAATGCCCAAAACCATTTCCATTCCTATAAGGAACATCACTATTGCACCCGCAATGGCAAAAGAAGCCACATCTATCCCAAATAGTTTTAAAATAGATTCACCAAGGAATAGAAAGACAATCATTATGACACCAGCCACTATTGTAGCCTTTCCAGATTGTACATGTCCCAATTTCTTTCTCAAGTCAATAACAATCGGCACGGAACCTAAAATGTCTATTACCGAGAACAAGATAAGGGATACTGAAATAATTTCTTTAAAGTTGAGCATATCGTAAAATTTTGCGCAAAAGTACGATAAGAAAATCAGCTTTCAATTCATTTTTCAAAAACGTAATAAGAAATTAATCAAGTCTTTATAGTGCTGATTCGGAATAGCAGGAAAATTGGCAATTCGAATTGTATTTTCTTTCCATTTACCGTATCCATTTCCCAGTATGATGCCTTCATTATCAGCTTGTTGCTTTATTTTCTTAATAACTTCTATCTCCCCACTTAAGCAAAAGACAGTATCAGATTGAAAAACATTGGAATGTATTAAAGATGATAAATTTTCTAATTTTGAAAGCTCCTTGCAAAACTGCTCCTTCCTCTTCTTCAAGTTATGATGAATAGCAGAAATATTCTCCACATTTTGCATCAATCGATTAAGCAAATAGAAATTCGCAATATTGGGAGTATGATGAGTTTGGTTATTTAAGGCATTCCTTAAAATAAAATTAAATGAATTGTAATGCTCATTTTCATCAATTTTCTTTGCCATATCCAAAGCTTTAGGGCTTACCACCATCAAAGCCATTCCAGCAGGTAGACCGAAACACTTTTGCACTGATGCGTACCAAATGTCACCCAATTCCCAATTGAATTCATAACCCGCCATGGAGGAAGTTGCATCATAAGCTATTAAACTTTCAGGAAATTTCACGCGAACCTCCTCTTGAAACTGTTCAGAAATAGCTGTACCATTTGAGGTTTCATTATGGGTGAACCCTAATAACTCTGCCTTTTTATCTACAGATTGAAAAGATGGGTTCTCTTCCAATCCAAATGAAATAGCTTCAGCCTTAGGATGAATTTTTCGGGTATAATTGCACCATTTTTCTCCAAAAGCACCATTAAAGAAATGATAGGATTTATGTTGAATAAAAGATTGTGCAATGATTTCCCAGCATTCTGTTGCAGAGGAAACCATTACAATCTCGTAATCTAAAGGAATATTCAATTTTGATTTCAAGAGGATTTTGGTATCAGAGAATAATTCTTGAAAGGCTTTTGATCTATGATTCCTTTCCAAAATTCCTGATTCCATAGCCTCCTGAAAATATCCGGCCACTTGCGGATAAATTTTAGATGGGCCGGGATAAAAATTAGATCGCATGAAAATTATTTCCCCTTGAATTCAGGCTTTCTTTTCTCTACAAAAGCTTCCATACCTTCAGTCTGATCTTCTGAAGCAAATGTTAAATAGAAGTTTTTTCTCTCAAAGTGCAAGCCTTCGTCCAAATGCGTTTCAAAAGCCCTGTTAACTGATTCTTTTGCCAACTTAGCTGCTACAGGAGACATTTGTGCTATTTGCTCAGCCAGTTCAGCAGCTGCTTCCAGATACATCTCTGTAGGAACAACTTTATTAACTAAGCCATAATGCATTGCTTCCTCTGCACTAATAAAATTACCAGTCAAGACTAATTCCATCGCTTTGGCTTTACCAATTGCCCTAGTTAACCTTTGTGTACCACCTGCTCCCGGCATTACTCCGATTTTTATTTCAGGCTGACCGAATTTAGCAGATTCTGACGCTACAATCATATCGCAAGTCATCGCTAATTCGCAACCACCGCCCAATGCAAATCCTGAAACGGCTGCAATCAATGGCTTCTTTGTTTTTTTGATTTGATCCCAAGTGCTGAATTGATCAACATTGAGCATGTCAATAGCCGTTTTACCTGCCATTTGCTTAATGTCTGCTCCAGCGGCAAAAGCCTTCTCATTACCTGTTAAAATTATAACTCTAACATTTTCATCCTCATCCAAGACCTTTAAAGTGTCCTTCAATTCAGTCATTAACTGTAAGTTCAAGGCATTTAATTCTTTAGGTCTGTTAAGATTGATGAGCGCAATATGCTTTTTATATTGTGTGTTTACTTTTATGAATTCCATAATGTAAATATGAAAAAGCAGGAGAGTATAAAAAAGAAAAACCTTCTTTTTTCAAAGAAGGCTTTTCGTGTTAAACAGGTGTATGAATAAAATTTGTGTTTGTAATAGTATATACTGCTAGCCTTTAAAAAGTAACCCCTACCCCAGAACTTTTTTTTACATTATTTCAATAATGGAATTAAACTACTGATTAACAGTAGATTAAATTCGAAATAAAATTATAAATTAATTGAAAAATAAAAGGATATAGGAATAATTACTTCACAACTTCTTCTTCAGTAGCAGGACTTTTATCCTCTTTTGGCTTTTTCTTTTTATCCTCAGTTAGATAATCATTGATTTTTGATCGAATTTCCTGATTGGAAAGGTTATGATAAATTGTTCCGTTTCTAGCAACAGAAAGCTGGCCAGTTTCTTCTGAAACAATGAGAATAATAGTATCGGTAGTTTCTGACATTCCAATGGCTGCCCTATGTCTTAATCCAAATTGTGCTGGAACATCCTTTTCAGTGACAGGCAGCACACATCTTGCCGCTGTAATTCTACCTTTATGAATAATAACGGCACCATCATGTAAAGGGCTTGTTTTATTGAAGATTGCCATTAGCAAACGCTTGGAAACAATTGCATCGATTAAATCACCTGATTCAGAGTAAAATTTTAATTCAGAACCTTTGGATAGCACAATTAAAGCGCCTGTATTGGTTCCCCCTAAAGACTTGGAAGCTTCTATTAATGGTGTAATGTTTAGTTCTTCTCCAGCTTTCTTCTTTTTCCAAGGCAGATTAGAAAGAAATCCATTTTCTGAATTAAAGGAAGTGGTTTTACCTAAAAGTAAAAGGAATTTACGGATTTCTTGCTGGAATAAAATTATTGCAGCAATAACCCCAACACCCATAAACTGACCTAAAATTGCCGATAACAATTCCATTTCTGCAGCCCGAACCACCAAATAAATTAAATAGAGAGAGAGAAAGCCAATGAAAATACGGACTGCAACACTTCCTCGCATCAGATTATAAACCTGAAAAAGCAAAAAGCTTACTAAGCCAATATCTAAAATATCAACTAGACTTACTTCTAAAAACCCTATGGTAAAACCTAAAATCAAGTTGTTAATTGGTTAAAAATTTTCACTGTTTCCACTGCTTCTTTCACATCATGAACTCTTAAAATAGCACCTCCATTTAGCAAAGCAGCCATATTTAAGGCGGTTGTCCCGTTTAATGCATTAACAGCATCAACACCCAAAAGTTTGTATATCATCGATTTACGAGATACACCCACTAAAATAGGGCATTCTAATTGTTTAAAATAGGACAAATTATTGAGGATTTCATAATTCTGAGCCAAGGTTTTTGCAAATCCGAAGCCAGGATCAATAATGATATCATTCACTTGCAAAGAACGAAGAATTTCCAGTTTTTCACTTAATTCTAATACGATATCTTTTACTAGATGCTCATAATCTGTCAATTTTTGCATACTAGCTGGAGTTCCTCGCATATGCATTAAAATATAAGGCACTTTTAATTTAGCTACTGTATTAAACATCTCTCCATCCAAATTTCCTCCAGAAACATCATTTATAATTGAGGCTCCCGCTGCCACAGCCTTTTCTGCCACTTCTGAACGGAATGTATCAATTGAAATTACGGTACTTGGAAACTTCTCGATTATGGTTTCAATTAATGGAATTACCCTCCTCTCCTCTTCATTAATAGAAACTTCGCTAGCATTTGGTTTAGTAGAGTACCCCCCTATATCTATAATATCTGCACCATCCTTCAACATCTCTTCTACTTTCAACACAGCTTTATCTATGTCAATATTTTGACCCCCATCGTAAAATGAATCTGGAGTAGCATTTATAATGCCCATAACCTTCGGGCGGGACAAATCGATTAAGTTCCCCTTGGTAAGGAGTGTTTTTTTATAAGAAAATGCTTTATCTTTCGCTTCCAATAATTTTTAAGATAGAATTTTAAAACCCGGTAAAGTTGATGACGCAAACCGAAAGCGAATATAAGCAAGTTATTGCGCTGTGTAAAGATGTTTTCGAAAAGAAAACCAAAGATTATGGTACAGCATGGAGAATTTTAAGATTACCCTCCATTACAGACCAAATTCTTATTAAAGCTCAGCGAATAAGATCCATTCAAGAGAAAGGGTCTCAGAAAGTTGATGAAGACATCAAAAATGAATTTATTGGAATTATTAACTACTCAATTATTGCAATAATACAGGAATCTCTTACAGAGAACGCCCCTCTTGAGATTCCTGCAGATGATTTGATGCCAAAATATGAAAATGCCGCAGAGGAGACTTTGCAATTATTATTGAATAAAAATCATGACTATGGCGAAGCTTGGAGAGATATGAGAGTAAGCTCTATAACTGATATCATTTTAATGAAATTATATAGAGTGAAACAAATAGAAGATAATCAGGGTAAAACCCTCATATCTGAACCAGTAAAAGCCAATTATCAGGACATGATTAATTATGCTGTTTTTTGTTTAATTAAGTTGAAAGAAGAAAAATAATACATCTATGAAGATATTAATTGATATAGTTCGATATATAGTAGGCGGTTTATTCATTTTTAGTGGTCTAGTAAAAGTAGTGGATCCAGTAGGTACTGCTATTAAACTAGAAGAATATTTTGCAGTTTTTGCTGGAGATATTGCTTCGTTCTTTTCCGTTCTTGAACCTTATGCTTTAGTAATCGGAATAGTTCTAAATGTTTTGGAAGTAACCTTGGGAATTGCCTTGATCATTAGATGGAGAGTAAGGTATACATTGAACCTACTAAGTATCATGATTGTATTTTTCACTTTCCTAACTTTCTATACAGCCTATTTCAATAAAGTAACAGACTGTGGTTGTTTCGGTGACGCCATTACTTTAACTCCATGGCAATCCTTTACTAAAGATGTTATATTAGTCGTATTAATTGGCTTTTTATATCTGAATATTCAAAAAATTAAAGAGAGCACCTTTGGTCCAAAAAATATCATAGTAGTATGCACAGCAGCAATTAGCTTTCTACTATGTATTTATTCTGTTAGACATTTGCCGCCTATTGATTTCAGGGCTTATAAAGTAGGAACCAACATACCCGAAGCTATGCAAGCAAAGGAGAACCCGAAATTTCAATATACTTTTGAAAAGGATGGGAAAGAAATCAAAACTTATGAATATAAATCTGAAGAAGAAGGATATACTTTAACTGGGCATGAGATAACGAACCCAGATGCATCAACTCCAAAAATTACTGATTTTGCAACCTGGAATGAATCAGGTGACAAAACTAATGAAGTATTAAGTGGAAAGAAATTATGGATTGTGGCCTACGATATATCTAAAGCAAGCACTGAAGGCTTAATAGATATAAACAATCTCCTTTTAAGGCTTAGTCCAGACATCAAACCCATTATATTAACCTCTTCTTCTGCCGAGGAAGTACTCCGAATTAGAGCTGAAAGGGGTATGAAAACTGATTTTTACTATGCCGATGCTACCGTATTAAAAACCATTATTCGCTCAAATCCAGGATTAGTTCTAGTGCAGGATGGTACAGTAAAAGAAAAATGGCACTTTAATGATGTTCCTGATCCTTATGATGTTACTGAAAACTTGAATTGATGCGATATTTTCTTTTAGGGCTACCTGGTAGCGGCAAAAGTCATTGGGGAAGAATATGGTCGAAAAAATTAAAACTTCCTTTCTTCGATTTGGATGAAGTTATTGTAGAAAATGAAGGCAATAGCATTAATGAAATTTTTAAAAATGAGGGAGAAGAACACTTCCGTAATTTGGAAACCTTCTATCTCCAAAAATTAATTGCTAACTATAGTAGCTTGATTCTTTCAACAGGTGGTGGAACTCCTTGCTTTAGGGATAATTTACTGCTTATGAATGAAAAGGGAATTAGCATTTTCTTGAATCCACCTATAGAAGAAATTGCTAATAGGGTTTGGAATCCCAATGAAATTATAAAAAGACCCCTTTTTTCAGACTGCAATTCAATAAAAGATGTTCAAGAGGTTTTGCAGCGTTTAAATGAAGATAGAATCCCAATATACCAAAAAGCTATAGTAGAACTAAAAAGCTATAGTGAAAATTCTATAAAGGGCTTACACAAAAAAAATGCTGAGAAATAATTCTCAGCATTTTATATTTAATGGAGTCTCTAGAAATTCTTACCTATTGTAAGTCTGAAATTAGAAATATTTGATTGAGAATCAACTGTATTTGAATTGGCAACTACACGCTTTTGATAAGGCGTATAAGTAGGGTTAGTAAATCTACTTAAGCTATAGGTTAAATCTGCAGTAAATCCATTTCTCAAAATACCAATGCCTCCACTTATGGCATCCCTACCCTGCTCAAACCCCGTATTGTATGGATTATCAAAGTAAGCATACCCAACTCTTGCTCTAAAAACATCTAATCTAGCTTCAAGACCTGCTTTCAAATTAAATGTACTTCTCAAATCTCTCCCAACCTCAGGAGTATCACCTCCAAAAGCACCATTATTACTATTAAATCGCGCTGATTCATAATCTACATACTCCACATCGGCCGTTGCAAAACCATGTTTAGAAAGAAAAAAAGTTGCCCCAGCAGAGATTTTCTGTGGAATCATAAAGCTATAGGAAGGAACTTCGTTTAGTAAATCACTTTCAGGCCTGCTTCCATCAGCGAAAAAAGATTGCATTCTAATTTCCTGAGTTTCATTTATGCTCATTATAGTAGGACTTGTATACGACAATCCTAAATTGATAATATTAATTGGCTTGTAGATTGCTCCTACCGTCAAACCCAAACCAGCTCCTGAAATAATAGTTTCTTCATTGACTTCATAACGGTTTAAAATAGTATTACTTGGTCTTTCAGTAAAGGTCTTTTCCTGTCTGTAGTTAAGAAAATTAATATTAAGACCAGCACCAAGGTATAGCTTATCATTATAATTAGCTCCATATGAAAAATCCAAGGTTGTTAATCCACTGTAAGTAGAAATATTCTCATTCTGCCTTACACTTCCCAATTGATCGTAATCATACCTATCGACTTCATAACCCAAGAAATTCCCAGTTTCATCTTCAACATCGAATATTACTAGTAGATCGATAAAACTCGCCAAATCCGAATAAGGGTTTGTCGCAAAGTCTTGATTATATCCGCTTTCAGTTTGATACCGTTTGAGTTGGCCATCCTCATTGATAAAAGGAGACAGCATACTTTCCATAAAATCACTTGGAATTCCATTTTCAGGATTAACATTACCGCTATAGTTTATATTATTATAGAAGCTTTGCTTTTGGTTAATAGCGATACCAAAGGTACCAGAAACCCACTTTGAACCTGCATATTCCTCAAACCTGTTGTGAAATACCATCCCCATATTTGGTACTTGAATATTTAAACCATAATTGGAATTATTAAAATTTTCATTTAATGAAGGGTCGTTGTAGTTTACGTTATAGGTTGAATTAAAACCTCCTATTCTCAGCACGGGGGATATAGCCCAACTAGATCTATTGTAAAATCCTAATCCAGCTGGATTAGCTGATATTGAAGAAATATCTCCACCAAGTGAAACATTGGCTCCACCCAGAGCTACAAACCTGGCTGTTCCACCTCCATCTGTTTGACTGAAACGAACCGCATCAGCAGTATAAGGTGATATTTGACTATATAAATTATTAGAGCCTAAAACTCCTATAATTATAATAAAGAAATATTTGAGCGTTTTCATCTGTATATAGTTTTTTATTTGGTTCGATGGAATCTTTAACGGAAAAAGTCAGTACTTTTTTTTTTTAGAATTAGCAATTCCTATGACAAACGAGAATTGTAACCGTTCCGATTTCATCAAATTAAAGTTAATAGTACTTTTAAAAATTTGACAGAGCTTTTCTGTTATCTATCAAAAAAAGAAGAAGAAATAAAATTGAATCAAAAAAAGCACCCAGAAACTAGGTGCTTTTAATTTTATCAGCCACCTCTGCCACCACGTGATGAGCTGCTACTTCTTGAGGAACCACTACTTCTCGAGCTGCTTCCTGAAGACCTGCTACTTGAAGAGGATGATCTTCCAACGGAACTACTACTTCTTGAGCTAGAAGATGACCTGCCAAATGACGAAGAACTTCTACTTGATCCAGAAGATCTTCCGTAAGAGCTGCTAGAACCTGATGATCTTCCATATGAAGAAGAGCTCCTAGTTGGGCTGTTCCCAAAAGATGAGCTTCTACTACTACTTGAACTTCTACCTGAAGAGTAAGTGGACCTATTGGTTCTAGAACTGTTATAATATTGAGCATTGCTTCTTGTTGCCGCATTACTCGATCTTGCTACACTAGAAGAATTACTTCTAACAGTTCTGGATCTATCTCCGGTATAAGATGTCGATCTTACATTGTTATCAGCAGTAGATCTAGCATAAGCTGCAGTTCTTGAGGTTCTACTATATAAGGTATTATCATCTAAACCTCTTGTTCTAACTGCACTAGTTCTTGCATTACTTCGGCTATTTACAGAAGCACTGTTTCTTGAACGATCAGAAACTTGAGTTATAGCCCTGCTTCTTTCTGTTCCCACATTTCTGCTTGTGTTGTAGGTTTCTCTAGAACTTCTAACACTACTGTTATTAGCTACTCTAGCATTTCTAGAAGTAGTGGTGCTTCTGCTTATTCTTGGACTACTGCTATATGCCCTAGTTCTTCTAGAATTCCTATTGTCAGTTAAATAATATCCATTGTACAGTGCTGAATTATATCCATCGTAGAAACCATTTCTATATCCATTTCTATAGCCCCAAGCATATGAGCCTCCCCAATAAGGGTTTCTCCAAGGATCTCTGAATCCATACCCGTAAGGACTTCCCCAAAATGGGTCATAAAATGGATCATAGAAACCTCCTCTTCCGAATCCCATTGACCAGTAGGATCTGCCCCATGAATTGAAGCCGAAACCAACATTAAAACCAGGTCTGAACATAAATGGATCATAAAACCCACCATACATCCATGGATCGTTCCAACCATACATCATCGGGTTTATTCCTCCACCATAATAATTATAAATTTGAGTCTGAGCTAATCTTTCACCAGATTGAGGATCACGACCATTTCTTGCTGCATTTTCATCATAGTACCATCCTTGATCAGTACTATCAATTCCTTTTTCTGCCGCTGGTGGTGCTTGATTCAATTCAGAATTCTGTTGTTTTTGATTATTTTGAAAATCATTGAAACCTTCATCAGAGGATTCAAATTGATTATATGCGTAGCCTGATTTTTTCAATTCCTCAGCCTTACGCTTTTCTTCCAAAGCGATCTTCTTATTTAATTCCTTTCTATCTTTGGAAGTAAAATATAGGTCATCACTTTCAACTTTTAGATCTGATTGACCAAATCCGACCCTTGGCATAAAAAATATGCTGATTAATAATATAAAGCTTAAGGTTTTCATGGCTACATAATTTAATGTTTCTAATTTTACAACGATTATTATTGTAAATTGATTTCAATATATGAAAATCATTCGACATAATAATCAATAATTATGACACAAACTTCATACCAAAAATTATAAAATGGCGAAAGTATTACCAAAAAGAAGTGAAGATTACTCACTGTGGTACAATGAATTAGTAAAAAAAGCAGATTTAGCAGAGAATTCTGCTGTAAGAGGTTGCATGATCATTAAACCTTATGGATTTTCCATTTGGGAAAAAATGCAGAGGGAATTGGATGATATGTTTAAAGAAACTGGTCATCAGAATGCTTATTTTCCTTTATTCATTCCTAAATCATATTTAAGTAAAGAAGCAGACCATGTTGAAGGCTTTGCAAAGGAATGTGCTGTAGTTACACATTACCGGTTAAAAAATGATGAAAATGGTAAAGGAATAGTAGTAGATCCTGATGCAAAATTAGAGGAAGAGCTCATCGTGAGACCTACTTCTGAAACAATAATTTGGAATACTTACCGAAATTGGGTGCAATCTTATCGTGATCTTCCATTATTGATCAATCAATGGGCAAATGTGGTCAGATGGGAAATGAGAACCCGCTTATTTTTAAGAACAGCTGAGTTTCTATGGCAAGAAGGCCATACTGCTCATGCCACTAAGCAAGAAGCCATAGAGGAAACGGAGAGAATGATAAATATTTATGCAGATTTTGCGGAGGAATTCATGGCTTTACCTGTAATTAAAGGCTTAAAATCGGAAAGCGAAAGATTTGCAGGTGCATTGGAAACTTATTGCATTGAAGGTTTAATGCAAGATGGGAAAGCTCTTCAAGCAGGGACTTCCCACTTTTTAGGTCAAAATTTTGCAAAAGCATTTGATGTGAAATTTGCCACCAAAGAAGGGAAACAAGAATTTGTCTGGGGAACTTCATGGGGAGTGAGCACAAGATTGATGGGAGCATTGGTAATGGCACATTCTGATGATGAAGGACTAGTGTTACCTCCAAGATTGGCTCCTATTCAGGTTGTAATAGTCCCTATATATAAGACTGATGAAGAGCAGCAGAAGATCACTGAAGTAGCTGAGAATCTTAGAAAGTCATTAAAAAAGAAAAGAATTACGGTGAAATTTGATGACAGGGATACTCATAAACCAGGTTTTAAATTTGCTGAATGGGAATTAAAAGGTGTTCCTTTAAGAATTGCCATTGGTCCAAGAGATTTAGATAATGGAACAGTTGAACTTGCCAGAAGGGATACCAAAGAAAAGCAAACTGTATCTATTGAAGGCATTGAATCAGTCATTGAAGATACATTAGAGATAATTCAGGAAAACATATATAATAAAGCCAAAAATTTTAGAACCGAAAACACTTATAAAGTTGATACTTATGAGGATTTCAAAAGTCAATTAGAAAAAACTGGTGGGTTCATTAGTGCGCATTGGGATGGTACTGCTGAAACAGAAGATAAAATTAAAGAAGAAACGAAAGCAACCATCCGCTGTATTCCTTTAGATGCTCCAGAGGAAGGTGGAAAATGTATTTATTCAGGAAAACCATCAAATAAAAGGGTGCTTTTTGCAAAAGCTTACTGATTTTATCTATTTTTAGTTTTAATTTGAATCTATGGTAGGTATTATATTTCTTATTCTCGCAGGCTTGTTACTCATAATTGCTGAGTTGATTTTCGTACCAGGTACAACTTTCGTTGGCGTGATCGGTCTATTGCTCACTATTGTGGGTATTTTTATTGTGTTCGATGACTACGGAAATACAGCAGGTTACTGGACAACTGCGGGAACTGCAGCAGTAACGATCATCGGAATTGTTTACAGCTTTAAATCAAAATCATGGGACCGGTTTTCATTAAAATCCAGTATTCAAAGTAAAGTAAATGATGAGGACATTTTCACTTTTCAGGTTGGTGAAAAAGGAAAAACAGTTTCTGATTTAAAACCAATTGGAAAAGCCGAAATTTTTGGCAAGATTTACGAAGTCAGAAGCAAAGGTGAATGGATTGGAGCAGGGCAAGAAGTTGAAATAATCAAAATAGATTCTAAAAGAATATTTGTAGAACCAATTAAATAATATGGATACATCGTTAATTTTTATTGTAATAGCAGGAATAGTCTTATTTTTCGTATTCCTGTATTTTGTACCTATCAACCTGTGGATTACCGCAATTTTCTCAGGTGTGAAAGTAGGCTTGTTCGAACTAGTTTTTATGCGAATCAGAAAGGTTCCACCACGAATAATAGTGGAATCGATGATTACAGCGACAAAAGCCGGCTTAGAAGTCACAACAAACGAACTGGAAACCCACTATTTGGCAGGTGGTAATGTACCCAACGTGATTAAAGCATTAATTTCGGCAGACAAAGCCAATATCACTTTAGGATTTAAGCAAGCTACAGCAATTGATTTAGCTGGTAGAGATGTTTTTGAAGCTGTTCAGATATCAGTAAATCCAAAAGTAATTACCACTCCTAAAGTTGCAGCAGTTGCAGCAGACGGTATTCAGCTAATTGCAATTGCAAGAGTTACGGTAAGAGCTAACATTCAGCAATTAGTGGGTGGTGCTGGTGAAGACACTATTTTAGCAAGGGTTGGAGAAGGTATTGTAACTTCAATCGGTTCAGCTAATTCTCATAAAAACGTATTGGAGAATCCAGATAAAATTTCAAAATTAGTATTGCAAAGAGGTTTGGATGCTGGTACTGCCTTTGAAATTTTATCAATAGATATTGCAGATGTGGATGTAGGAGCCAATATTGGAGCGAAACTACAAACTGACCAAGCATCTGCCGACTTGAAAGTTGCAGAAGCTAAAGCAGAGGAAAGAAGAGCTATGGCTGTTGCAGAAGAGCAAGAAATGAAAGCCAAAGCACAAGAAGCAAGAGCAAAAGTAATTGAAGCTGAAGCTCAGGTTCCACAAGCCATTGCAGAATCATTCAGAAGTGGTAATCTGGGAATTATGGATTATTATAGAATGCAAAATATTCAAGCAGATACTGACATGAGAGATTCTATATCTGGAAGTGATAAAGGGTCAAGTTCAGCTAAGAAATCATCTGGTGGTAAAAAAGGAGATGATAAATAAACCAATATTATAAATCTTTAAAATGGCTCATCTTTTCAATAAGTTGAGCCATTTTTTTTTAATAATAACCTTTCCAAACTTAGCCTTAAAATGCAATAATGAAATTCAGAATCTGGTAGACATTAAATGAATACTCCGTTTTTAAAAAGTTGAATCAGATCTAAATCAATAATAGAGCTTATAAATATCCTCAATCTTTTTTCTTATTTTCGGGCATGGCAAATACAATTAAATTCCAATTGATAGATGTATTTACATCTGAGCCATTTGGAGGTAACCCACTGGCTATTTTTGATCATGCAGATGGTTTGAGTGCAGACCAAATGCTCAAAATAGCAAAGGAATTAAACTTATCTGAATCAGTTTTCCTGAAGAAACCTAGTGCCGAAGCTGATGTGAAAATGAGGATTTTTACACCTGGAATGGAACTACCCACTGCTGGCCACCCGACAATTGGAACGTCTTTTTACTTATTGAAAGAAAAAGGAATTGATCCGAAAAAGGAGAATGAATTACTTTTAGAACAGAATATTGGAAATCTAAAAGTACAATATGAAAAGAAAAAAGGTAAAATCTCCAAAATATTGATGGAACAACCTTTGCCAAAGTTTGAACAAACTTTCAAGGATAAAAAGCTGGTGGCATCCCTTATATCTATAGATGAAGATGATATTGAAGAGGATTATCCATGCAGAATAGTAAATTGTGGAAATCCATTTTTGATTATACCCATAAGATCACTTGAGGCGGTTCAAAACCTTAAGCTTAATAATGAACTTTTCAGTGAAATTTTAGATGAAATATTCGTCACTGGAGTAATGGCTTTTACTATGGAAACCCAAAATCCTAATCACTTAACGCATAGTCGAATGTTTGCTCCCCATATAGGTGTAGCGGAAGATCCTGCAACTGGGAGTGCTCATGGTCCTTTAGCTTGTTATTTACATAATTATAATATGGCAGATTTGAGTGAGTTAGCGATTGGTGAGCAAGGGTATGAATTAGGCCGACCAAGTCAAGTGAAAATGAAAATTGCACAAGAGGAAGGGAAAATCTCCAAAGTGATGGTTGGGGGTTCTTGTGTGCATATGGGTCATGGAGAAATCAGGATACCAGAATAAATGGAGCGAAAAAAAATCCTTTTTGTTTGTCCCTACCCTTTTGACGAAGCACCAAGTCAACGATTCAGATATGAGCAATATCTTTCCGCCTTGGAAACGGAAGGTTTTCAATTTGAGTTAGCTCCTTTCCTTAATTTGAGGGCTTGGAAAATGCTATATAAATCAGGTCAAAGCTTTCAAAAACTATTTTGGCTTGTATTATCGTTTATCAAACGCTTTTTCTTACTATTCCAGTTATATCATTTTGAATATATATTTATTCACAGAGAAGCCACACCAGTTGGCCCGCCCTTTTTTGAATGGGCGGTTCGTTTTATTTGGAAAAAAAAGATCATCTATGACTTTGATGATGCTATTTGGCTTGAAGACCCCAATGAAAAAGGTAGCTTAAAAGCAAGAATAAAATGGAAGTCAAAAGTTAAAAGTATTTGCAAATGGAGCTATAAAGTAAGTAGCGGAAATGATTATTTAGCTCAATTTGCAAAAAAATTTAATGAGCGAGTTGTAGTTAATCCAACCACAATCAATACCGACTATCACAAAGAAATAAAAGTATCGAAGAGGGAAAAGAATGTAATTGGCTGGACAGGGACACATTCTACTCTTCCTTATTTAAAAATTATACTTCCAGTTTTAGATGAGCTAGCAAAAGAATATGATTTTGAATTATTGGTGATTTCCAACCAAAAGCCTGATTTTGATGTCAGATATATGCGCTATATACCTTGGAGGAAATCTAAAGAAATACAAGATTTGAATCAAATGGATATTGGAATCATGCCATTAACCAATGATATATGGAGCCAAGGAAAATGTGGGTTTAAATTATTGCAATACATGGCTATTCAAAAAGCTGTGATAGCTTCTCCTGTTGGAGTAAATAAAAAAATGATTCAGGAAAGCGGTGCAGGATATCTTGCTGAAACTAAAGAGAGATGGCAAAGTGCAATAGCGAAGTTACTAATGGATCCCAGTTTTAGGGAAGACTTAGGAAAACAAGGCCAAGAATATGTAGAAAATAATTACTCTGTAAATTCAAACAAAAGCACATTTTTAAGTTTATTTCAATGAGCTAGACTAGATTATCAATTTTTCAAATAAATTTCAATACTTTTATACATATGTACCACTAAAATTAAAGAATATGAAAAGAATATTTACTGTAATAACATTGATAGTCTTTGGAGTTTTCAACTTTCAACAGACCAAAGCACAAGAATTCGAAAACATCGTTACAAGTGGAACTGGAGATGCTAACACTTATCTGAAAAACTACATGAACCCATTTGCTGCCTCATTGGGGAATGGATTAGCAAACGGATGGTATAACACTGCAAAACCACACAAAACATTAGGTTTTGATCTTACTCTTAATATGAACTTTGCTATTATCCCTGATGCTGCTTCGCAGTTTGATTTTAATGCTGACACTTATAATAATGTGAGACTAGCCAACCCTAATGGAGATAGTATGTTGCCAACTTTTACCGGAGGTGCAACAGATACAAGACTAGAAATATTTGGACAGCGGGAAATAGATGGTGAGCCCTATTCATTTGAACAAGAGATCGTAGCACCCGATGGATTTGGATTAAGTGATCTACCTGGTCCTCTGGCTGTACCAACTCCTACCGTTCAACTAGGTGTCGGTATTGTTAAAAATACCGATTTAATTATTCGCTATACACCAGAAATAAATGTTGATGGATTAAGTTTTCAATCATTTGGTTTCGGAGTAAAGCATGATTTTAAACAGTGGATTCCAGGTATGAAATTGTTACCATTTGACCTATCTGGTCTAGTTGGATTCAATAAAATTTCCACAAATTATCAAATAGACGAAGCAGCAGGACAGTTTGCCGAATTTAATGCTAGTGCCACTACAATTCAGGCAATAATTTCGAAAAAACTACTTTTCTTCACTCCTTATGCAGGCGTGGGAGTAAATATAGTCAAGTCAAATTTTGCAATGAAAGGTGATTACGTATTCAATGAAAATACTAATGAAGAAGTAACTGTATCAAATCCTATTGATATTGACTTTGACGGAAGTGGCGGGCCAAGATTTACAGTTGGCGCCAGGTTAAAAATCCTTTGGGTATTAGCTTTAAATGTTGATTATACTATCCAAAAGTACAATACTTTATCTGTTGGATTAGGATTAAACATTAGATAAAACTCACTGCCATTACATCATTCATAGCACAGATCAAACCCTTGGTCTGTGCTTTTTTGCTTTCTATGGTGAAATCATACATGTAATAATAAAAAAGAGAAATTTAAGTTAATATTGCAGTTCAACTAACAAAAGAAATATATTATGAAAGGTAAATTATTAATTCTATTCGTTTTATTAACTGTTCAACAAGCTTATTCTCAGATAGGAACAGGCGATGTTTTAATTGGAGGAAGTTTTCAATATCAAAACATTGAAAGTGCAGATTTCCAAGAAATTAGAATTCTACCTAATGTTCAATACTTTTTAAATGATAATATCTCTATTGGAGGAACAGTTGGTTTCGTGACCAGTAGAAATAACTTAGGCCAAGATGTATATGGAAGAACTAATACTATTTTGGTTAGCCCAGAAGCACGATACCATATCGATCTAGGAGATAATTTGAAATTCTATGGTGCTGCTAATCTTGGATTAGGATTTGGGGGAACTGTTGGAATTGATGGTAATGACAGAACTGATGGTAATGATATTTCAACTTTTGATTTTTCAATTAATCCAGGAATACTTTTCACTCCAGGTTCTAAGGTGGGCTTTAATTTTGAATTAAACCTAATATCGTTTAATAGATATGCAGTTAGCAACCCTAATACAAATACTACTACAGTTACAAACCGAATTAACTTAGGCATCAACACCTTTACACCAACATTTGGTTTATATTACATATTGGGTAACTAAAAATAAGCTCCACAATTAAATAAAGACCTCATTGAGACATAATCAATGAGGTCTTTATTTATTAAACATTAACTGGTAAATAGATTTTTACCTTAGTCCACTCTCTTTCTTTACTCTCTATATTCATGGTCCCACCCAATTTTTTCAGAATCTCTCTACTATTGTAAAGCCCCATCCCATTACCATTGGACAGTTCAGTACCTCTATAAAACATGTCAAAAATAAACGGCTTAACCTTATCGGAAATCCCCATCCCGTTGTCAATAATTTCAATTAAATGAAAATCTTCATTTTGAGTGACATTCATTTTGATTTCAAATTCATCCTTTCGCTTGTCTCGATATTGAAAACTATTCTTAAGTAAGCATTTGATAATAATTCCTAAGCGGTTAGCGTCTGTCTTCACAGTATAATCAATAGGTATCTCTGTAGAGATTTTAGGTTCTATTTCATAGATATTGTCTACAAACAAAAGCATTTGCTCAAAAACATTTCGAAGATTCACCTCTTCGAAACTAACATGGGTATGAATGTTAGTTGCAACATTACTTATATCGCTTACAAAACTATTTAGCAACCTTAAATTAAGTCTTAAATGATGCTTCAATTCATTTACAGTATGTATATCTGATATTTCAATTACTTTCAATAAGCCTTCTAGAGAAGCGATTGGTCCCCTTATATTATGCGAAACACTATATAGAAACTTATCCAATTCATGATTTATTTGATTTAGAGCCAAATTCTGTTTCGTAATCTCCTCGGAGTAATTCAAATTTTCCGTTTTATCTTCTAAAATAAAGATATATCCGTCTTCCAATTGATGATTAGACCCTACTGGAAAAGCAGTAGCATTTATAAATACTTCACTTGAATTTTTAACATTGTGGATTACGAATGAAAAAGAAACTTGCCCCCCCTCTTCATTTAATTTTTCTATTTTAGACCAGAATTGCGAAATGTTTTTTACATAAATTGCATCGATGAAATTAAACTTCTCTTCAAGGTCGCGACCAAACAAGAAATTGAATTTATCATTAAACCAAAGTGCTTCAAAGCTTTTGTTTGTATACACTATCCCGCTTGGAAGCTTATTTAAAAGATCTTTATTGAATTGTGATTCCTCGAAGACATGCTGAGCTGATATTTTCTTAACTGGCTTTACAGCTTTATTCAATTCCAAAATTTGAATCAGGGCTTTATCATCATTTTGGAAAATAGGATTAAATAGGAAAACTTTCCCATCTTGTTCTAATTGAACTCCTTTGGGCAGCTCATTTTCTTGAATACTTTTTTCAAAGACTGTCAATGCATTCTCAAATTCTGAGTGCTTTTTTACGAAGTGCTGGTTTACATTGAGAAATTTATGAGAGTTCAGATCAATTATGAACATAGGATGAAGCCCATGTTCAAAAAAATCACTAAAACCTTCAAAGGTATTTTCCATCTTGCAATTAACGGACAAATCATTTTTTTGATTTCCATTTGACTCAAATCCAATTCTCTGCACCATAAATACAAAATTAGAACAGCTTCTTGTTAGAGAAAAACAGCATAGAATCGAAACCTTACAATTGTACAAATACCTTATAAAAAGAAAAACATCCTAAATGGCAGAACTCTCAATCTCTTTCTAGGTATAACTACCTAATTATATTGAAAAAGTATAAGTGATTCAATTAAAACAGATTTTTAAATTATTCAATTTGTAGTAAAATAATACAATATGTTACTACATATAATAATTATGATTTAAATCTGAATTTGTCCCAAATTAATGGTGATTCATGGAATGAAGCTTATCTTTGCTTCAGGAAAAAATGTCAGGAAATATGTACGGAAATCTTCAACAAAAATTACAAAACGATCTAAAGCAGTTAGAAAAAGACGGTCTTTATAAAAAAGAAAGAATTATTACTACTCCACAAGGAGCTTCAATTAAAACCAATACAGGTAAAGAAGTTTTAAACTTCTGTTCTAATAATTATTTAGGCCTTTCCTCTCATTCTAAAGTATTGGAAGCGGCAAAAAATACGCTGGACAGCCATGGTTTTGGAATGTCTTCTGTGAGATTTATTTGTGGTACGCAGGATATTCACAAAGAACTGGAGCAAAAAATAGCCAATTTTTTAGGCATGGAAGACACTATTCTTTATGCTGCAGCATTTGATGCTAATGGTGGAGTATTTGAGCCAATATTAGGGCCAGAAGATGCTATCATTTCTGATTCGCTTAATCATGCCTCTATCATTGACGGGGTAAGACTTTGCAAAGCTGCGAGATATCGCTATCAAAATAATGATATGGCTGACTTGGAAGAACAGTTAAAAAAAGCCAAAGATGCTAAAAGCAAAATCATTGTGACTGATGGAGTATTTTCCATGGATGGTTATGTTGCACAATTAGATAAAATTTGTGATTTAGCTGATAAATATGATGCCTTAGTTATGGTTGACGACTGCCATGCCACAGGATTTATTGGAAAAACCGGTAGAGGAACTCATGAGCTTAATGATGTAATGGGCAGAGTGGATATCATCACAGGTACATTAGGAAAAGCCCTAGGCGGTGCCATGGGTGGCTTCACTTCTGGAAGGAAAGAAATAATTGAAATGCTGCGTCAAAAATCAAGACCTTATTTGTTCTCCAATTCCTTAGCCCCTTCAATTGTAGGCGCTTCAATTGCGGTATTTGACTTATTAAGTAGCTCAACGGAATTACGAGATAAACTTGAAGATAATGTGAATTACTTTAAGGAAAACATAAAGAAAGCTGGCTTTGATATAAAAGATGGCGATTCAGCAATTGTACCAATAATGGTGTATGACGCTGCCTTATCTCAAAAATTTGCGGATCGGCTATTAGAGGAAGGTATTTACGTTATTGGATTTTTCTACCCGGTGGTTCCTAAAGAACAAGCTAGAATAAGAGTGCAATTATCAGCTGCTCATGAAAAAGAGCATTTAGATAAAGCAGTTGAAGCATTTACAAGAGTAGGGAAAGAGCTTAATATTATTTAGAAGTGAAATCCGGAACAGATATTCAAACCTGTTCCGGATTATCATTTCTTGTACAAATCACAAAAGATATTCAGCTTCCTGTTTAGCTTCATATATCTTAAACATTGCCCGGATATAGTCTTCCATTTCATCGGAGACTACTTTGATCTTGCTTGCAATCTCGCAAATCTCATTTCTATCAAATTCATTCAAATTAATAAGATTAGTCAATCCCCTCATGCTCACCACTGGCCTTCTCATTACATGAGAGATATCAAACAAAATCTGATCTAAAGTGGCATTGTACTTACGATGAATACTTATATCATCTATAAAAGCAAGACATTGGTAAACACCGTCAGTAGAAAGGGATACATGTATTTTAATCAAAAAGTACTTTTTCTCCTTGCCATCTACCAAATAAGGATAAACATATTCAATACTTTGGTCGTTCTGGGATTTCAACAACATTTTGGTAAACTCCTGCAAAGTCATTTGCAGCAGTGGCTCCAACTTTTCCATTGAATTACCTGAATAATTCAAAAAGGCAGGATGTTTTCTTATTAAATGATTACTGAAATGGCAATCCAATAATTCTGCATCTTTATTAATACTAAAATTGAGAAAAGCTGCAGGCATATGTTCAAAATTTACTTTATTAGTATAAAAGGCTGCATTTTTACCTAATAAATTATCATAAATAGATACTATATGTTCTCCAATACTTTCAATTTGATGAACAATCTGTCCAAAATCAAAAGCTCCTTCTTCAGTCATATTCAAACCCAAAACTCCTATCCTATCATCCTTAGCATCAATCAAAGGCAAAAGAAATACATTAGTGTTTTTTCCGCTAGTAGAAAAAAACTTGATGTCTTGTATTAGAGTATGTAAACGTGCATTCGAAATATAGATAACCTCTGAAAATAAAGATTTAAACTTCTTTTCTAATTGTCGGCACTCCAAATCTTCCGTTGTATAAAATCCACTATCCTCATTATACACCTGACTATAACCGTCATTCCAAAAAGACAAAAATACTTGATCTGCCTTCGTAAGATTGCAAAGCATCTTAAGAACAGAATCCATTTGCTCGTGCAAAATTTGCAAACGAGGTTCAAAAATCTGGTTGTTATTTATTTTAGGTATACTCATGAGCAGGAGTGTTAAATAAATCAGCTATTGTCCATATTATTATTTAATAATTAAACTGACCAAGAAGAGCACCTAATTGATGAATGATATCCTTTTTATCCCAAACTATGGAACATCAAATATTTTAGGTATGTAAAAACCTGCTAAGACGGGGCAATGACTGAATAACAACAATAGGGGAGAAGTTATACTTTCATTTAAACTGCCCCGACCTAGTCAGGTAATGTCGTCTATATATAAAAAGTCTTGGTTGATTGCTCTCGCATATTCTTGTGACGACATTTCAAAGGTAGGGAGGTAAAACCTAATAAAAAACACCATTTTAGGGGTAATTTTAAACTTTTTTGGGGGTATAAAATATACCCAAATGGGGGTATTTAACACGGCTATATTAGAATAATACAATTACAAAATCAGCTATAAAACCACCTAAAAGAACTACAAAAACTGCATGTACTTTTAATTAAGCCAGATTTTATAAGGTATAGAAGGCTTTTAAACCCCAGATCTAGAGCGCAATTTTCTTTTCATAAAAATTCTAAAACCACCAAATGGGTATTCAGCTCACCCCTATTTTAGTTATAAAAACCCCTAAATAGGTGTTTCACAGCAAGTTAAAACAATATAATATTGTACATTAATTAGGGAAAATAAAAAAATAGAAATTATGAAAGCATTAAAAACACTTAAATTCGTATTTATAATAGCAGCAATGTTCACTTTTTCAGCTTGTGAATTAATCGAAGAACCAAACTTTGATACTACTGAGACGGGTGGAAGTCAAACAGAAACAGCTGAATTAGGCGATTAATTTTCTTTCTTAGTAAAGAATTGATTAGTAACTTTAAATATGAAGAAGTTACTAATCTTTATTTTAATATTTTTTTTAGGTAATTTTAGCTTACTAAGTCAAATAGACTTGGAAGAAAGTTTTGAACAAGCGAAAAGCTTTCGAAGAGAAAATAAGATTGATTCATCTATAATACTCTTCAAAAAAATCATCTCCATTGAATCTCGTACTAATAACATATCAGAATTAACATCTGGATCACTAAACTATTTGGGGCTGATAGCGAATTATAGAAACAATAAGAAAAATGCATTAGATTATTTTTACAAATCCATTGAAATCAATAAGAAAATTGATAATGTATCTGGATTGGTCAATAACTATAACAATTTAGCAAATTACTACTCGTCAGATGATAAAAAAATTGCATTGGAGTACTATCAAATGGCAATAGAATTGCTTTCAAAATTGAAAGAAGATAGGAAATCTGCTGTAATTAACATGAACATTGGAGTATTGTATTCCTCAAATGATTTTGAAAGGATGAACTACGACTCAGCAGTGTACTACTATTTAAATGCTTTAGAATCTTTTCAAAAAGTTAGTGACTCCTCTAATCTCTCATTACTTTATAATAACTTGGGTTTTTTATATGAAAAACAAGAAAATTATTCCGCATCTATAGCAAATTACAAAAAATCTATAAAGTTGAAATCTAACTTGGGAGATCTACACGGATTAGCCACCTCCAGACTTAATTTAGGTAATATCTACCTTAAGCAAGACAAGTTTAAAGAAAGCCTAAGTCATTATGAAAAAAGTTTAGAATTGGCAGAATATATCGGTGATTCGAATCTTAAAATGCACCTCTATTCCAATATGGTAAAAGCAAAGATGGGTATCGGTGCTGTCGAAGAAGCCTCTCTCCTATTTCAGAAGTACAATAATTTAAGGGATTCTCTTTTTGACAATGAAAAAATGGAGGAAGTTAAGAATTTGGAAACCAAATATGAAACCGCTAGAAAAGAAGAGGAAATACGTGCCCAGAAAATCGCTATCGAACGTGAAAACTTTCAGAAGAATTTATTCTTAAGTTTAAGCATATTGCTAGTTATCCTAATGCTATCTAGTATTTGGTTCTTTATACAAAAACAAAAATACTTAAAGCGACTGAAAAACGAGGAAATTGCCAATATGAAAACCGAGCAAGAGCTCAAGGAACTCAATGCTATGATGCACGGTCAGGAGGAAGAACGAAACCGTATTGCAAGTGATTTACACGACCGACTTGGTGCTAGATTATCGTCCATCAAACTTCTATTTCAATCAAGCGATATTCCAGTTGCAGCAGATAAAGTATTACAAAACATTAATGAGGCTATTAAAGAAACCAGAGAAATATCTCATAACCTATCAACCGATTTGCTAAGTCGGTTTGGTTTAGAAACTGCACTGAAGGATACTGTAAGAACAATCAATGAGGCAGAAAGAATAAAAGCGGATTTATCAATTTATGGATTGCATAGCCGACTATCGGTAGATATTGAGCGCAATATTTACCATATAATATTAGAATTGCTCAACAATACCATAAAACATGCCAAAGCAAATATTATAAATTTACAAATCAGCCAAGCTGAAAATGAAATAAACGTCTTTTACGAAGATGATGGAATAGGCTTTGATGTTCAAAATGTGGTAGACTCAGGGATGGGAATGAGAAGTATCTATGCGAGAGTCAATACAATTAATGGAGCTGTGTACTTTAATTCAAAACCAGGGAGTGGAATTAATGTTGTTATAAGCATTCCGGTTGAAAGCAATTATCAACCCAAAGAAGACGAAAATACACAGTCGAAACTCGCCTAATCAATGATCAATACTTATTCCTTGACAAAATAGCCTTTACATCAATTTTCTTACCCTGCTTTTTGCTATTCCTATACCATAAAATGCCTATCACCATAGCCACTAAGTAAGGAGCAGCAAACAAGTATAAGATGCCGAAATTCAATGAACTGGCGATTCCTATTTCACCATTATTTACATTGTTCTCCACTGTGGCCCTGCACATAGCGCACTGAGCCAAAATATCATTAAGATTAATAAACAGAAAGGAAATAACAAAAAGCAGAATTTTTTTCATTGAATCATTTTTACTATAAAACTCAAAAAACACATAATGAGTTCTACTTATTTAGGATAATAAGGACTTATCATTAAGTAAACCACCACCCCAGTTATGGAAACTATCAACCAAATCGGAAATGTCCATTTCACAATTTTCTTATGCTTCTCAATTTTATCCGACAAAGCATAATAAAATGCGAAAAGAACAAAAGGAACCACTACTGCTGCTAAAATGATATGGGGTAATAAAACACCATGATAAAACCCACGCCAAAACATGACATCTTTGGTTTTTTCAACATCATCTAATACACCGTTCCTATTTAGATCTCCGTAGATAGTAGAATCTGCTGTAGAGTGATAGACAACATAACTCACTAAAAATAAACTTCCCAAAGTAAAAGCTATTGACATCATGCTTTTATGAGCCTTTACATTTTTTTGCTTGATAAAATATAAACCTAATAGCAACACAATTGAAGTAATAGAATTAAAAGTCGCATTCAAATGTGGGAGAATATAAACCCAGTCTCCTGCTCCCTTAATCTTATCTGGCGCAAAAATCAGAATTGCCACTACGATAGGAATTGCAATGGACAAGACCCATATTAATTTCAGATATAATTTTTGATTACTGTCTAACGAACTCATTTATTTATTACTTAATAATACTCTAATTTCTAATATCAATCTGTCTACTTCTTTTGTTTCATAACCATCATAATATCCTCTAATCTTATTTTCATCATCAAGCAAGACTAGAGTGTGATCTATCGAAAGAGTTTCCTCTGACGGATGCTTGCCGTCCCACTCATCTGTCGGAAACGCATACAAGCAGTTTACAAAGAAATCCTTATCATCTGGGGAAAAAAGATAGGTATTTGCCCTGTCTGCTAATAAAAATGACTCTGCCTCAATTTGATCTACATCCTTACTAAACAGCGGTTGAAAACTAACAATACTCAATGACACATCATCGAAGGTATTCAAAATCCTATTTATTTCATTTTTCAATGTTTGGATTTCAGGGTCTTGAACATTTGGGAGATGAATAACCTTATAATCATCTGAATAGATTTCTGATAACTTAACAAGATTTTTACTACTTAAATCGACTAGCTCAAGATGGCCTTTCATTTCTAATGAATCATTACAATAAACCGGCTCTTCATTCTCAAAAAATACAGGTAATGCGAATTCATTCTGACCAAAAGATCGTAAAAACAAATAGAGGATTACCGGGAAAGTAAGGGTGATTACTAAGATTAGAATTTTTGACTTCTTCATAAACAAAAAAATCAGGCTGATTTAGACCAACCTGATTTATTAAACTTTCAACTGAATTGAATTAATTTCTAATGTTAAATATTGCGCTACCTTCTACCATTAGGGCAACTACTAACCACAAAATCAGTATGGTAGGGATTAAGATAGACCAAATTAAAGCCTTTTGCTCATGTTTAAGGTGCATAAATTCTGCAACTATATAAAAGGCTTTCACTACAGTTAAGCCTAAGAAAATGGATACCAAAATGATACCTCTTGGCAAAGTGAATGCAAAGATAAATTCGATGATAGTAACAACGGCTAAGATGCCCGCTACTTTCCAAATCTTCTTTGTCTTTTCTTTATCTTCAGGAATTACCTGAACGTTATTAGTTTCTTCGTGTGACATATCTTAAATGGATTCTAATAATTAATATCTCAAAAAATTTCTACTTCAAACTTACTATCAAACAGAAATATAATATAATCATTTTATTGCCTAATAGGCCTTACTTAAAAAAAGTTAAATCAAGTAGAAAAGTGTAAATACAAATACCCAGACCAAATCAACAAAGTGCCAATAAAGTCCTGTTTTCTCCACCATCTCGTAATGCCCTCTTTTTTCATAAGTACCCACTACTGCGTTGAAGAATATAATAAAGTTAATTACTACCCCACTGAACACATGGAATCCGTGAAAACCTGTAATGAAAAAGAACAAGGAGGCAAATAGTGGTGGCCCATATTGATTCTCTGTTAAATTGGCTCCAAAAATAGTTTCTCCCATTGCATTGACCGTTCCTTCAGCAGTACCGTGAATGAAGTGACTCCACTCCCATGCCTGACAAGCTAAGAAAGTCAAACCACCAATGATAGTCCAGAGCATCCATTTGATAACTCCCTGACGATCCATTCTATGCCCCGCCTCTACAGCTAATACCATGGTCACACTACTTAAAATCAATATAAAAGTCATGATACCCACAAAGATCAATGGTGCATGAACACCATGCAAGAAAGGAACGGCTTCAAAAACCATTTCTGGTATTGGCCAATATTCCGTACTGAATTCAAATTCAGATACGGTACCCTGATAAGCAGGATGTGAATAGCGAATTAGACCGTAAGTTATTAATAAAGCTGAAAATGAAAATGCATCTGATAAAAGAAAGAACCACATCATCAGTTTTCCATAACTAGCATTCATGGGGGCTACTCCACCTCCCCATCTGCTTTTTGTAGTATCAATTGTTGCAGTAGTTGCCATAAATTTAACTGTTCAAAATAGGATTAATGATTTAACAACAAAAATATAAATAAATATACCCAAAGTCCATCTAAAAAGTGCCAATATGTTGTACACATTTCCATTTTCACCATATTTTTAGAATGAACCTTATATTTAAAAGCCGAAAATAACATAATTAAAATAAATATCAGCCCAGAAATTAAATGAAATGCATGTAATCCTGAAATTACATATAAAAAAGACCCCGATGGATTGCCTACAAAGTAAACATCCCGATCTACTAATGCACCCCAAGCTTCATATTGCCCCACAAAAAAAGCTACTGCTAATACTGCTGTCAATATCATGAAAAGCTTCAGACTTTTAAAATTATCCTTCTTAGCTGCCAAGTAAGCCAGGTGCATGCTTACACTACTCGCAACCAAAATAATTGTATTGTATAAAAAAACAGTCGGTAATTCAAATATTAACCAATTACCCTCAGATTGACGTACGATATATGCACTGGTCAATGCTGCAAAAATCATAACAACCGTGACGATAAAAAGCCACAATGCAAACTTTAAAGGATGCATAGAGAGTATTTTAATACTCGGTTGTAATTGCTGTTGTTCCTTATTTATTGAGGTATCCATTATTAAATTTTATCTAAAAGATAAGCTACTTGCACTATTGGTAAATATAAAAACGAACCAAACATTATTTTTAAAGCTGCCTCTTTACTGCATTCTTTCATCAGATAGAATGTTTGACTTAAAAACAAAACTCCACAAATGGTGGCTACCAATGCAGAATAAATTCCTGTAATTCCAAACATGGTAGGCAATAAGCCTAAAGGAATTAAAAACAAGGTATAAATCATGATTTGTATAGCGGTATTCAAATCCTTTTTACCACCAGAAGGCAATAACTTAAAGCCTGCTTTTTTATAGTCTTCATCAGCTACCCAAGCAATGGCCCAAAAATGTGGGAATTGCCAAATAAATTGAATTCCAAAGATAATCCAAGCTTCTATACTAAAGCCGTTCGTTGCTGCCACCCAGCCTAATAATGGCGGTAAAGCCCCCGGAATTGCTCCCATAAAAACAGCAATCGGTCCAACTCTTTTCAAAGGGGTGTAAACAAAACTATATAAAATCAATGAAACTAATGAAAGAATGGTAGTTAGGATATTAGTATAAACAAATAATAGCCCTAAACCTACAAGTCCAGTAATAACCGAATAAATTGTAGCTTCATGAATCGATATTCTACCAGTAGGCAATGGACGATTTTTTGTTCTATCCATTTTCTTGTCAAGATCAACCTCAATGATTTGGTTAATCGTTACAGCAGAACCAGAAACTAAAAATCCGCCTAAAGAAAGGAATGCTAGTACCGTATAATTAATCCCACTTCCACTAAACCCTAGCACATAACCGAAAGCTGATGAAAAAGCTACTAAGAAGCTTAATCTGGGCTTTAATAGAATAAATAAATTCCTTGCGTAACTTAAAACTAAGTCCGTTATAGATAAATTTTGTGTGTCAGGATATTGCATACTCCTTTTTATTTGTCTTTTGAGTAGTATAAACTACTTGCAAAAATATATAAAACTGTGCCCCAAAAATCATACTTCCTAAAACCAAATGAATTGGTTGCGCCCAAAATGGAATCGCAAAATAAGCCATTATAGTCCCGGATAAAATCTCTAATACTATAAGACTCATTAAAACCTTAACATTGGTGTAGATTTTCTTTAACTCATCTTTTAATTTGTAAAACTTAAACAAAAGATAAATGTGAATAATTGCAATTGCAATTGAAAAAGAACGATGAATATAAAATTCAATTCCTAAACCTTCAATCCAGCTTCCTCTTAAAGCGTCTCCTAATCTACTAGCTACTATATCCAAAGATTCTCTAACCTGAGTCCCTAATACTATTTGCACCAGAATCATGATCATAGCCACCACTAATACGTAGGTAAGCTTATTATGCTCTATAAATTGCATTTCCTTCTGATCTTCTTTGCGATGCACCACAAAATATAATGCTGTAAGAACAGCTAAAATCACTAAAGCTAATACCATATGAACAGTAATTAACCAAGAAAGCAAATTAGTAGAAACTACAACTGAGCCAATCCAACCTTGAATAAGTACTAATACCAATGATGAAAAAGCTAAGATGAATATTGTTTTTGATTTCTTTATATAGTATACAGCACCTACCACACATAAAATAATCAAAAAACCTACCACAGCTCCTAGAAGTCTGTTTACGTATTCTGTCCAAGTTTTAGAAGCATTAAAAGCTGCTTCTTCCTTAATAGATTCATCTTCCAAAATGGCTTTTCCAATTTCGGAATATCCAAAAACATCTAAGTACTTCGCAAATTTGATATTCTTTTGATGTCTATACTCAGCATAAAAGTCTTGATAATCTTCAGGCAACTCTTCCGCTGAAGTAGGTGGAACCCATTGACCAAAACACTTAGGCCAGTCAGGACAACCCATGCCAGAACCTGTACTTCTTACAATACCGCCAGCAAGTATCAAAAGATAAACAGCTACTACCGTAACTGTAACTAAATTACGGTAATAGCTGCTTATTTTAAATGATTTATTATGCCTCTGATTTTGCATCAGCTGTTTTATCAACAACCTCTTTTTTCGCTAATTCTACTTCGTGATCTAAATTAGACTCAGGAGTTTGCGACAATGGAATGTGCTGCGGAATGAAATCCTCTTTAGCACCAGGCTTACTGTAGTCATACGGCCATCTGTACACTTTCGGAATCTCTCCAGGCCAGTTTCCGTGACCAGGCTCGATTGGAGCTGTCCACTCTAACGTATTTGATCTCCATGGATTCTGAGGCGCTTTCTTTCCTCTATACATTGAGTAGAAGAAGTTAAATAAGAATAAAAACTGAGCCGCAACAGTTACGAAAGCTGCTATAGACACAAACATATTCAAATCAGTATAGCTACTGAAAGCATCAAAATTAGTCCAAGAGTAATATCTTCTTGGGAAACCTGCAATACCAATATAGTGCATAGGGAAGAAAATCATATAAACCCCAATGAAAGTCATCCAGAAGTGAATATGTCCTAATTTTTCATCCATCATTCTACCGAACATCTTAGGGAACCAGTGATAAACACCAGCTAGTAAACCGAAGATCGATAAACTACCCATTACCAAGTGGAAGTGGGCAACCACGAAATAAGTATCGTGTAATTGAATATCAATCACAGAGTTTCCTAAGAAAATACCTGTTAACCCACCGGAAATAAAGAATGAAACCAAACCAATGGAAAACAATGTGGCTGGTGTAAATATGATATTACCTTTCCATAGTGTCGTTAAATAGTTAAACACTTTAACTGCTGACGGAATTGCAATAATTAATGTTAAGAACATGAAAACTGAACCTAAGAATGGATTCAATCCTGAAACGAACATGTGGTGAGCCCACACAACGAATGAAAGAACTGTAATTCCTAACATAGAACCAATCATTGCTCTGTAACCAAAAATCGGTTTTCTTGAATTGGTAGCAATAACCTCAGATGTAATACCCAAAGCAGGTAATAATACAATATAAACTTCAGGGTGACCTAAGAACCAGAACAAGTGCTGATATAAAATAGGACTTCCTCCCATATTTGGCAATGCCTCACCACCAATGTAGATATCAGATAAGTAGAAAGAGGTACCAAAACTTCTATCAAATACTAATAATAAAGCTGCAGCAAATAAAACTGGGAATGATAATAAACCTATTACTGCAGTTAAGAAGAATGCCCAAATTGTTAATGGCAATCTAGAAAATGACATTCCTTCAGTTCTCAAATTAATTACAGTAGTGATGTAGTTAATACCACCTAATAACATTGAAACAATAAAGAATACCATTGCAACTAGCCATAAAGTCATTCCAAGACCTGAACCCTGAATAGCTTGTGGTAAAGCACTTAATGGTGGATAAACAACCCATCCACCTGCGGCAGGACCAGTTTCAATAAAGATTGAAGTCATCATTACCACACTTGATGCAAAAAAGAACCAGTATGATAACATATTCATAAATCCTGATGCCATATCTCGGGCACCAATCTGCAATGGAATCAAATAGTTACTGAAAGTACCACTTAGACCTGCAGTCAAAACAAAGAATACCATAATAGTACCATGCATGGTAACTAGTGCAAGGTAGAACTCAGGATCTAATTTTCCTTGTTCAGAAATCCAACCTCCTAATAAAGGTCTTAACCATCCTAAATCCATTTCAGGAAATCCTAATTGGAGACGGAAGATTACTGACATTCCTACACCTATCAATCCCCACATTATCCCCGTAACCAAGAATTGCTTACCAATCATTTTATGATCAGTAGTGAAAATATATTTTGAAATAAAGCTTTGTTCGTGATCGTGATGCTCATCGTGGTGAACATCCTGATCTATATTTACTTCTGCCGCTGTTGACATAACTTTATGATTTAATTTTTAGTCTAACTCTTTGTTATCAATTCCTGTTTTCAAAAGTGCCACTTCTTTTAAGTCATTTGGAACTTTTGTTAAGTACTCAGGATTCCTTTTCAAGAATGACTCTTGTTCAGCATACCATTCTCTATATTCTTCGGGCTCATCTACTATTAAAGTTAATTTCATAGAATAATGACCTCTTCCACATATTTCAGTACAAGCAATTTCATAATTGAATTCAGGATCATTCAATTCCTCTCTCATTTCTTCAGTTGTTTTGGTAGCCGTAAAAGTAAATGATGTTGGCATACCAGGCACTGCATCCATTTTTAATCTGAAATGAGGTGCGAACACACTATGTAAAACATCTCTTGCTCTGATGTTAAAAGTTACAGGCTCTCCCTTAGGGATATGCATTTCACGAGGAATGAAATCATCATAAGCTGCTTTATCATTAAAATCGATACCAAAGTTATTAGTCGCATCAATTTCTCTATAATCAGAATTACCTAGTTCACCATCTAAACCAGGGTAACGAACACCCCAAGCAAATTGGTAACCCATGATTTCAATGTTATTTGTATTTTCAGGAGCTGGTGCTGTAATATCTGTCCATACTCTCCAACCTGTAAATACTAAGATTGCTAGAACAACAGCTGGTACAAATGTCCAAACTACTTCTAATTTGTTGTTTTCAGGGTAGAAAAGTGCTTTAGAATCTTCCTTATATTGATATTTCCAAGAGAAATAAAACAATAAAATTTGAGTTAAAACAAATACAACACCTGTTACTGCCATTGTAATCCAAAACATAAATTCATATTCGGAACCATGTTCTGAGGCAACTGGTAAATTATAATTATCAAACTCCTTAATTGAATACCAGAAAAATAAGAAGCCCCCTCCTATTAAGAAGAGCATAAATAAAGCTCCATTTATTTTATTGGAACTAGTCGCAATCTTATTGGTATTTCCTTTGGCTACGCTTATCAAAGAGGAAATCCTAAAGATCAAGAACAAAATTGCCAGTAAAAGTACTACTCCTAAACCTATAGCTAAATTGAACATATATATTGCTGTTACTTAATTAAATTAAAATACGTGATGATGTTCTGCTTCTTTCAACATTGGATGATTCTTAGCAATCAATGGCTTTTTAGATAAGCCCGTAAGAGCTACAAATAAGAAGGCCACTCCGAAAATTATTGCCATACCAATTTCAAGTAATCCAAAACCTCCATTCTCTTTCAAAACACCTGGTGTAATCATTAAATAAAAATCAAACCAATGACCAATTAAAACAACGATTGTAACGATTTTCAAGAAAACTGTATGTCTTTTTGAATCTCTTGGCATGAAAACCAAGAATGGAAAGAAAAAGTTTAATATCAAGTTAACAAAAAATACTATGCTATAATGATCACTTGAAAGTCTCTCAATGAAATAAACAGTTTCCTCTGGAATGTTAGAATAATAGATTAACATGAACTGAGAGAACCAGATATATGTCCAGAAAATAGAGAATGCAAAAACAAATTTACCTAAGTCATGTAAAACTCCAGTGTTTACAATTTTCAAATAACCTTGTTCTTTCAAAATTACAGTGATTAATGTAATGGCGGCTAAAGCTGTTACCCACCATGAAGCGAATACATACCATCCGAACATAGTAGAGAACCAGTGAGTATCGACTGATAAAATCCAATCCCAAGCAGAAGTAGAAGATGTAACTGCAAAGAAAACAATGAATCCTGCAGAAATGCCTCTTAATTTAAAATAGTAATCAGAACTACCATTTAAATCTTCTTCTAAAGACTTCTTCTGAATCCATCTAAACATTAAATACCATACCACAAAGTAAACTACCATTCTTGCTAAAAAGAAAGGCGTATTTAGATAACCTTCCTTACCTGCAATGATAGCATCATAACGCGGATCATTTACATCATAAAGATATTCATGTGTCCAATGGAAAATATCATGACCACCTAAAAGAAAGATAGCTAAAGTTAATATACCTCCAATTGGTAACCAATTACCAAAAGACATTGGGATTCGTATTAAAGCTGCTGACCAACCGGCTTGTGAAACGTATTGAATTGCCACAAAGAAAACCCCTAATAAGGCTAAACCAACAAAATACATATTGTTGATCCATAGGTTAGCAAATATTCTTTTCGACCAGTGGTATCCATGTCCTTCTTCTCCTGCATGCTCTTCAGTCGCATGTGCTTCCTCTCCATGACTTTCCGCTACTTGTTCAGTCTGTTCACCATGACTTGCTTCATCAGCATGGGAATTAGAGCTTGCAGAAAAAATACCTAATATAAGTAAAACGACACCTACAATAGCTAAAATAGATAGTCTCTTTTTTGCTTTTGGAGTAAATTGAAATTGTTCTTCAGCCATGATAAATTATCTTAAAACTGTTTTATTAATCTTGTTTTTGTAAAGTTTGTACATAACGTACAATTTTCCATCTGTCCTCTTGTTGCACCTGAGAACCATGCGCTCCCATTCTTCTAATACCATGCGTAATCACGTGAAAAATATGACCCTCTGATAATTGAGAAGTAGCACCAGCACTATAAGATGGAACACCTTGGTAAACTTTGCCTACTTTAGCAGTTTCATCCATAGATCCACCACCATTTTCACCGTGACAATGCGTACAATATTTTGTATAAAGTACTTTACCTTCTTCTAATATCTCATTGGTGTCAGGCAAAGGATTTTTTAAAGTTCTGGCTGCTAATTCCACGCTATCTTTAGGCAATCTATAAGGTAACATGCCATTTTCATTTCTTGGAACTGTATTTTTAGCTGGCTCTCTCATGGTCATTCCAAAAGGATTATTAGGATTTGAGTTATAATACTCACCATATTCATCCTCATCAGAAGAAACCCAAGCACCAGCATCCTTCTCCGTAATCTGTGTCAAAGGCTCATAAGAAACAGCATGATACATATTGGGTGCATATTCCGTTCCTGGATTATCTTTTCCTGGCTTACACGAAACAACCAACACTGTAAGGAAGCCGAAAAATAAGATTTGAAATATTTTATTTGTAGTCATCATTTGATAATTCAACTTAAAATTTCTTTTCATTAATTTCCACAGCACCTGATTCTTTCAAGATAGAACTTAATTCGTCTGTAGACTTTTTATTCTTAGCCAAATCAATTGCCATAACATGCTTATCATCTGTACTTCGAATATCATAAATTCTTGGTTTTCCATAAGGCTTAAGATTACTTATCACGAAAAAAGTACCTACCATGCCTAAAGCAGCTAATAAAACAGTTACCTCAAAGCCAACTGGCACAAAAGAAGGGATAGCTATGTGATCTTTACCACCTATAATCATGGGCCAATCAATTCCCATCATGTATATCATCATTAGGAAAGCCAAACAGGTTCCAGTGATACCAAACATAAAAGCAGCTATGGAAATTCTGGAACGCTTATAGCCCAATTCATCGTCCAACCCATGCACTGGATATGGAGTATAACATTCATGAATTTTTACATCGCTTCCACGGACTTTTTTGACTGCACTTAAAAGTACTGACTCGTCATCAAAAATCCCTACGATAAAGTTTTTACCGCTTTCCATAATTATTTTTTGTTTTCAATTTCACCTGAACTAGATTTCAATACTGACTTTACTTCTGCCATATTAATCACTGGGAAGAATTTAGCAAAAGAGAAGAACAGTGTAAAGAATAAACCAAAACTGAATAGATAGATACCCATATCATAAATAGTAGGGCTAAACATTGCCCAACTTGATGGTAAATAATCTCTATGCAGAGAAGTCACTATAATTACAAATCTTTCAAACCACATTCCAATATTTACCACTATAGATAAAATGAAAGTAGCCCATAAACTTGTTCTAATTTTCTTGAACCAGAATAATTGAGGCGAAATCACATTACATGTCATCATTGCCCAATATGCCCACCAATAAGGACCGGTTGCTCTATTTAAAAATGCATATTGCTCATACTGTACACCAGAATACCATGCCATGAATAACTCAGTAATGTAGGCAACCCCTACAATTGAACCTGTTATCATGATGATGATGTTCATCAATTCAATATGGTTAATGGTTATGTAGTCCTCTAGATTATAGACTTTTCTAGTTACCAACATTAAGGTTAGTACCATCGCAAATCCTGAGAATATTGCACCAGCCACAAAATAAGGAGGGAAAATGGTGGTGTGCCATCCAGGAATAACTGAGGTTGCAAAGTCCATGGATACAATAGTGTGTACTGAAAGTACAAGTGGAGTAGCAAGACCTGCTAAAACTAAAGAAACGGTTTCATAACGTTGCCATGTTTTTGCAGCTCCATCCCATCCAAAACTTAAAGCTCCATAAATTGCTTTAGAAATTTTATTGGTAGCTCTATCTCTGATTGTAGCAAAATCAGGAATCAAACCGATGTACCAGAATACTAAGGAAACTGTAAAGTAAGTTGAGATCGCAAAGAAATCCCATAATAATGGAGAATTAAAGTTAACCCATAATGATCCCCAAGTATTTGGAATTGGAACGAACCAGTAGAAACTTAACCAAGGTCTTCCTGTGTGAATCAATGGGAACAATAATGCACATATTACGGCAAATATTGTCATTGCTTCTGCCGCTCTGTTAATGGAAGTTCTCCATTTCTGACGGAACAACAAAAGTACAGCAGAAATCAATGTTCCTGCGTGACCGATACCTACCCACCACACAAAGTTGGTGATATCCCATGCCCATCCGACAGTTTTGTTCAGACCCCACATACCGATACCATCCCAAAGGGTGATAGCCAGTGCGTAGCCTCCGATTAAAAATGCTCCTAAAGAAACGGCCATTGCTGCCAACCATTTTGGATTTGGTTTGGCTTCTACGTGCCTACAGATATCATGAGATACATCATGATACGTTTTATTTCCTGTTACTAATACTTCTCTTACAGGTGAAGTGACTTCCATATTGCTACAGTTATTAAATTAAGCCTTAGTATTTACTTTATCTTTATTTCTGATTTTGGTCATGTACCAAACGTTAGGTGCTACACGCAATTCTTCCAATACATGGTAAGCGCGTTCTTCATTCACCTCTTTAATTGGTTCATCAGTTCTTTCTTTCAATTTCAAGTATTTTGAAATAGCTGAGTCCTGATTATTCAAGTCACCGAAAACAATAGCATCAGAAGGACAGGCTGAAGCACAAGCTGTGTTAACATCTTTATCTTCTAATTGCCTTTTCTCTTTCTTAGCTTTCAATTTACCAGCTTGAATTCTCTGAACACACATAGAGCATTTCTCCATAACTCCACGAGAACGAACCGTTACATCAGGATTCAATACCATTTTACCAAGATCATTATTCATTGATGAATTTTTATCAAACTTGGTGTTATCATGGTATTTAAACCAGTTAAATCTTCTTACTTTATAAGGACAGTTGTTTGCACAATATCTTGTACCCACACATCTGTTATAAGTCATTTGGTTTAAGCCTTCCGTACTGTGAGTTGTGGCCGCAACCGGACAAACAGTTTCACAAGGAGCATTATTACAATGCTGACACATCATCGGTTGGAAAGTAACTTCAGGATTTTCTGCAGCTTTTTCTAAACCTGCAGTATCATCTGGTGCTGCATCTGAACTGTAGTAACGGTCAACACGCATCCACTGCATATCTCTTCTCATTACTACCTCTTCCTTACCTACAACTGGAATATTATTTTCAGACTGACATGCAATTGTACATGCCGCACAGCCCGTACATGAGTTCAAGTCAATTGCTAATCCCCAATGATGGTTATTGTATTTATGACCATTCCAAAGTGTTAGTTTAGAAGGCTTTACTTTTCCTTTACTTGTTTCAATATGCGGTTGGAAATCTCTCTCCCATCCCTTCTTTTTATAATCCTCTAATAAAGCTTCCTGGATTACAGTCTCACGTCCCATGAAAGTTTGGTGCGTTTGGGTCTGTGCCAACTGATAGCTTCCAGCTGTTCCATCAACACTAATACCTGACGTTATAGCATAAGATTTCGTGCCATTAAGCTGACTTAAGAACGGATAAACATCAAATCCAACTCCATTGGCCACTTTACCTGCCATTTTCCTACCGTATCCTAGTGCAAGACCAATAGTACCGTTAGCTTGACCAGGTTGCACCAAAGCAGGTACTTCCATAGCTTGGCCATTGATAGTTAAATTGATTTTAGAAGTTTTACCCTCAAATATTTTAATCCCTAAATCATTCGCCATCTTTTGTGAAATAGTAGCATAGTTATCCCACGTGGCTTTTGAAATAGGATCCGGTAATTCTTGCAACCATGGATTGTTTGCATGATAACCGTTTCCAATGGATACTTTTTGATAGAAAACAACTTCTAGGCCATTGTTAGCTGGCTTATAATTCTTGTTGATTCTGTTTGCACAAGCAGATAAATCTACGTTTTGAACAGTTAAATCACTATTTTCTACCTCATAGGTGAATACACCATTATGTAAAGTTTTATCCCAGAAAATATCGAATGTTGGTTCTTGACCACTGAAGTGATTGTCTTCCCAATTCTTTCTAAGGAAATTATAGTATTCTTGTTTGTTTCCAGACCAAGTCATGAAGCTATCTTGAGCCTGACGAGTTTTGAACAATGGAGAAATAGTAGGCTGAGTTAAGCTCAACTGTCCTTTTTTAGGCTCTGCATCATTCCATGACTCCAAGAAGTGGTGATCTGGCGCAACATATTTAACAACATCAGCCGTTTCATCTTTTCTATCAGAAGTAGATACTGTCAAAGAAACTTTTCCTAAAGCTGCTTTTAACTCCTCTCCCATTCCTGAATCATAAACTGGATTGGCATTATAGAAAATTACCGCTTTAATATTTCCAGATTTAGCTTCATTTACAAATTTACTGAAAGAAGCATCATCTCCTTTTCTTGCATTTGAATAGTGATTCAAGTCAACAGTAGTTCCATAATTGTTTAACATGGAATTGATACCATTCACTAATATCTGAATATCTGTATCATTTGAACCAGCAACCACTAAAGATTTACCTTTATTAGAAACTAAGTCTTTTGCAGCTTTACTAATATTCGCTATCTCTACTTTATTAGTGTTGATAGGAGAATTTCCAGTCATTTTTGCTACTTCATTATATAAAGCAGCTACTGCTAATCCTTCTTGAGAAGGTTTAACTGGAGTTCTATAATCAGCATTAGAACCTGTTAGTGAAAGGTTCGCCTCAAACTGATAGTGACGAGACATGTTTTTGTTCTCACTATTTACCTTTCTGGTCTTACTATATTGTTTAGTATGTTCTATTGGAGAAACCCAAGTTCCTAAGAAATCAGCACCAAAACTTACGATGGTGTTAGCTTTACTGAAATCATAAGCAGGGACAGCTTTAATTCCGAACATTGTCTCATTAGCCATTAACATACCATGCTGAGAAATAGCATCATACATAACGTGCTCTGTATTACCATACTTATCAGCCATTTCCTGAATAGCTTTCAAAGTTGAAGGTGAATTTACTGTATTAGAGACAATTCTAATTTGTCCTCCAGCATCGCTAATAGCCTGAAGTTGCTCTGTTATTTCTTTATCGATTGTTTTCCAATCTGCATTTTTGCCTTCTTTCAAAGGACCTCTTAATCGTTCTTGGTCGTATAAAGAAAGTACTGAAGCCTCCACTTGAGCATTAACACCACCTTGAGTAATAGAAGAGTTCTTGTTACCTTCTATTTTGATTGGCCTTCCTTCACGGGTTTTTACTACAATGCTGGCATAATCACCCCCTACTGAATAGGTAGAAGCATAATAGTTAGCGATACCCGGATCAACATCTACAGGTTTATTTAAATAAGGGATTGCTTTTCTTACAGGTGCTTCACAAGCAGCTAAAGAAGCTGCAGCCACACCAAACCCCATCATTTTCAAGAAATCTCTTCTGGAAGGACTACCTCCATTGGACTCTTTTTTATCATTGATTGGCAAGTACTCAGGAAATTCCTTTTCCGCATTTTTAACAAATGAAGGATCATTTGTTAATTGTTCAGTTCCTTTCCAATATGTTTTTTGATCACTCATATCTATGATTAATGAAGTCGATTAAATATTTTTAATTAATAATGACACTTTGCACATTCTAAACCGCCTATATCTACAACTTTCAAGTCGCCACCATCATGTGCTTCGACTAATTGATCGTAATATGCATTACCTTTTGCATTTACCTTAGTCTCTCTGTGACAGTTAATACACCATCCCATAGTCAATGTGCTCCACTGTTTTACTACTGCCATTTCCTCTATAGGACCATGACAAGTTTGACATTCAATTTCACCTACATTTACGTGCTGAGAGTGGTTGAAATAAGCCAAATCCGGAAGGTTATGTACCCTTACCCATTCAATTGGCTTTACATTATCACCATACTCACCAGTTTCAGGATCGTAATCTATAGCCTTATAAATTTTTGCTATTTCTTTTGATTCTGTTTTGATAGCTGTGTGACAGTTCATACAAATATTAGCAGAAGGAATGTTAGCACTTTTACTAATCATCACTCCAGTATGACAGTACTGACATTCAATCTCATACTGACCTGCATGAATCTCATGAGAGAAAGCAATTGGCTGCGTAGGTTGATATCCTTGCTGAACACCTACTGTATAAAGACCATCAATAACAGTTTTTGCGACAACCGCAGTAAATATTAAAATCACAAAGAATAAGAAGCCGTTGCTTCTTACCAATTTGTTGAGGTTTAACTTTTGATTGACAAACTCTCTATCTCTTTCGTCAATATCTTCTTTCTGATTGATGAATTTGGTCAATACGGTTACAATCAAAACCAATACAACCAAAATCAAAATTAGGACTATCACAAACCCTACTATAATCAGCGTTAGGTATTCTGACGGGATGCCTCCACCTCCACCAGCACCAGCTTCAGTAGCTGCCCCACCAGCATCAGCAGTTGCTTCTTGCGGTGGATTTTCAGTTTGATACTTGATATAACCAAGAATACTTTTGATTTCCTCGTCTGCGAAATAATCAAAATTAGGCATCACAGCCTTTCCATATTCATTGTAAAGGTTTACTGCGTATTCATCTCCTCCTTGAATTACTTTTTGAGAATTCTTAATAAAATTCAATAACCAAGGCAACTCTCTTCTTTCGTAGACGTTTTTAAGAGCAGGTCCAACCATTTTATTTTGGACTTGGTGACAAACAGCACAATTATTTTTAAATAGTTTTTCACCATTTGCAATTGCTTCTTCACTTGTAGGCAATTCTTCAGCCTGAGCAAAAGCATTATTCGGTAATGATAAAAAACTCACTAATAGGAATGCTATAAAAGATAAGCGAGTAATATACGTTTTCAAGGACATATTTATTTGTTCATTTAGCATCTGGGAACACCAATTATTAATTGGGTACAAATCTACTGCCCAAAGCCATTATTTCAAATACATTTCGAATACAAATTTGCTATTTTTATATCCCAATTCATAAAAATGGGCTTAATTATCTGATATAAAGAGATTTATAGTATTTTTATAAGTGAAAACAATACTAATTTAGAAAAATTATAAATAGGATAGTTATTGAACTTTTCTGCATTTAGAAGAAATTAGCGGAATAATGCAATGAATTCTACTCTAAGTGTTGAAAATGTTTGAGATTGGTTTGAATTGGTATTTTGTTACCGAGGCAACTTATTGAAGTCAGCTAGACCTTTCACAATTTTCATCATTAAAATAAAAGAGCATTCTTATAATTTCCTTAGGGATTAAAATAGAATAGCATGCTTAAGTACATCTTTAGCTTTCTTTTTCTATTATATAATAAACGTCCGCAGGCGTCATTGACGCTTAATATGTCTCGCAAAACCTGTCCCGCACTTTAGTCGGGAGTCGTTGAGCCGCAAAGTTTTCGCAAAAAAAGATTTTTGTTCTCTATTTTGAAAGACAAAAGTATAGCATATACATAAAGGGAAACATAGTATTATAGCATAGCTATTAAATGTCTTTTTTCTTTTTTCGTTGCGAGGTCGTTGCGTCTCCGCGTCTTTGCGAGAGTTACCATTTTCGGCTTTGCCGAAATTTAGATCTTAAACTTAATATCAACATAGTGAGATAAAGGAGTTTTCACATTTTATTCAACATAATATGCTCTCAGTAGTATAATAATAGAGACTATAAAACTAACTAACACATGAGAAAATTAACTTTCAGAAACGGAGATATTTTACCTGCTTTAGGACTAGGAACTTGGAAATCAGAGCCTGGAGAGGTTTATGAAGCAGTATTAGAAGCTATTAAAGTGGGTTATCGCCATATTGATTGCGCCTACATCTATGGAAATGAAAAAGAAATTGGAGATGCACTACAAAAGGCATTTTCGGAAGGTCTTTGCACCCGAAAAGATATTTTCATCACCTCTAAACTTTGGAACAATGCACACTTAGCTGAAGATGTTGAACCAGCGCTTAAGCAAACTCTAAAAGACTTACAGTTAGACTACTTAGACTTGTATTTGATGCACTGGCCAGTCGCTCAAAAGCCTGAATCAGAATTCCCGAAGTCAGCTGATGATTTTCTGGGACAAGACTTGGCTCCTATTCAAAAGACTTGGAAAGCTATGGAAAAATTGGTGGGAGAAGGGCTGACCAAACACATAGGCGTTGCGAACTTCAATATCAATAACCTGGAAAAATTAAGGGAAATAGCCACCATAAAACCGGAGATGAACCAAGTAGAATTACACCCTAACCTTGTGCAGGAGGAATTGGTACGATTTTGTAAAAAGCATGATATTTTAATGACTGCTTATTCTCCTTTAGGATCGAAAGACAGAGCTAGCCAAATGAAAAAAGATAATGAACCGGATTTATTCGAGCTTCCTATCATTAAAAACTTAGCTGCAAAATATGACAAAACACCTGCTCAGATTTTGATTGCATACGGTTTAAATAGAGGGATCTCCGTAATCCCTAAATCAACAAATGCGGGAAGAATCAAACAAAACATAGAAGCGGATGCTATCGAACTGACAAGAGAAGAGGTAGAGGCCATCAATCAAGAAGATAGAAAATACCGATTCGTTGATGGTAGTTTTTGGACACAAGAAGGCTCGCCTTACAGCATGGCTGGCCTTTGGGGAGAATAATTAGGAATTACGAATGAGGTAATTACGAATTAGAAATTGGTTAATTACGAATTAAAACAGCCAACGGAATTGGGTTTCGTTGGCTGTTTTGTTTTAAAAGCACATCCACTATTATAAAGAGTAAATAATTCTTTATTTGCGACTGCTAAATTTAACGGTATGACTGATCGGTTCAGAACAAATCAGAGCAGAAACAACAGCTTCAAATATCAATGAAATATATATTCATACTTATCTTTTCTCTCAGTATTTTCAATCTTCAAGCCCAGCAAACTGCTGACAGAGATTCCGATTCTCTGAAGACAAAATATCACCTAATAAAAAGTGCTGCCCTGCCCTTTTCACTTATAACTGCCGGGCTTTTCACCAATAACAGCCAATTTGAAAAAGATTTACAATCAAGCATAAGAGCAAAAGTGGGGAATAATTTTCAATTTAAAATTGATGATCATTTTCAATATGTACCCATAGTTGAAATGTATCTTGCTGATGTTTTGCAAGTAGAAGCTAAAAACCATTGGTTTGACCAAACAAAATACCTATTGATTTCAAATGTTATCTCAACGGCAATAACTCAAGGTTTAAAAAGAATCACCCTAAAAACACGACCCGATTTGTCATCTGAGCATTCCTTCCCTTCCGGGCATACCACTTTTTCATTTACTAATGCCAGTGTTTTAATGCATGAGTTTAAGGACAGCGCTCCAGTTTTGGCTTATAGCGGTTATTTCTTTTCCAGCACAACAGCTGCGTTTAGGGTTATAAATGACCGGCACTGGATTTCGGACGTATTAGTAGGTGCAGGCATAGGCATTTTGGTTACTGAATTGGTCTACTATTTCGAACCCCTTGAAAACTTTAACCCATTTAAAAAGAATGAAAACATCAATTTTGTACCTATGATAGATCAAAACAGTAAGAGATTCTATTTTTCTTATACTTTTTGAAGCAAGCAATTTTGAAACTTGTATAAAATGGTTTAATACCATTTCGAAAATAAAATTCTGATTTAAAAATCAAAAAAGAAATAATTATTCCACTACAAGCTTCCTCCTAGCCTCTTGCTTATTGACATAACCCTCCAAACAATATAAAAGCGAGTTGTTTAGTCTACTTGTGAACGGAACAGCACTATGGCAATATTATAATACAGCGGAATAGATATAATGAAACTTATAAATATGATTTAATTAGCTGTTGCTGGAAGAGAATAGAAAAAATAGCCTTATCGGATAAAGAAAAGGAAATCCTACGATATTCAATTAGAGGATCTAGTATCAATGAGATTTCCGAAAAACTATTTATTTCTTCCGATACCGTAAAGTTTCATAGACGAAAATTATTCGGAAAATTAGAGGTTAGTAACATTAGTGAAGCTATTTCCAATGCATCTCAAAATGAGCCTATTTGATGGTTTAAAAGGTTTTTTAAAGCAGATTTAATTTTGTTGGGTAGTGGTTTTTAAAAGTCAAGTATAAGAGCAGTAGCTGATTTATACCCACTAACTTTTCAGGTTAGCACTGGTCTTGTCTATACCTACTTTGTTTCGTTTTAGCAATTAAACCTCTATTATTTTTATACAATATTGTACGCTAGCTTTTTTTCATTCAACTCGTTTTTATCAGCATTGGAACAGACATACTCTTTTGCAGTTTTTGGTGAAGCGTTGACTTGTGCGAACTGTAAATGTGTTTGGCTTTCAGAGTTGGCCCGCATTATATCTTTTTCAACTAATCGGCTCAATGACTTAGCAATGTGCCACATTAATACTGGTGGTACAGCATTTCCAATCGCTCGATATTGTCTTGCATCAGAAACAGAATCCAATTTAAAATTGTCAGGGAAGGATTGAATATTTGCTGCTTCCCGTGGTGTAAACCTTCTGTATCTTCCATCAATTTTTAAAACTGGGTCAGTACTGTTTAAGCTGACTTTAGCTAGATGAGAACTAATCGTATTACAAGGTTCTTCCAAATTTTGGTCTCTTCCTTTGTTCATTTTTTTTTGAACTCGCATCATTCCATCTACTGCTCTTTGACTGAAAAACCATTTTTCATCTTTATTAGCTTTTTTGTCTATTACTTCTTTTAATTTAACCTTTGAGTCGTTCAAAGTAGTTGGTTGAGGAAAATTGAAATATGCAAAGTCCTCATAATTCTTGAAGCCAATTATGAAAACTCGTTCCCGTTTTTGTGGAACACCATATTCCGAAGCATTAAATAGCTGATACTTTACATGGTATCCTGCTTTTTCAAACTCTTTAATTATCATTGGAAAAGCTTTCTTTTTATTGGCAGACAGAATGCCTTTTACATTTTCTGCAATGAAGAATCTAGGCTGTTTATTTTTAAGAATATTGACCATTTCAAAGAATAAAAGACCTCTTTCATCTTTATAGCCTAATCTCGGTGGATTCTGTGCACTTATTGAAAACGATTGACAGGGAAAACCACCCAAAAGAATATCGTGTTCTGGAATTTCGGACATAGAAACATCTTTGATATCCTTAGTTATACACTTATGTTCAAAATTACTATTGTAAATTTCAGTCGCATATGTATCAAAGTCATTAGCATATACTATCTCGAATGGTAAAGATGAGTAGTTTCCATTCAGATAATTGAAATTACCTACTAAACCTAAATCCATTCCTCCACAACCACAAAAAAATGATGCAGCTTTTAATTTCTTAATTCTATTAATTTTTGCCATTGTCCAGATTTGTTTGAAAATTCTACTACTAAATTTTTGTCAATTTTGAGATTGCCGCTTTCATATTCCTTGACTGGATTATTGATTACAAAGATGTTTTTACCAGAGTCATTAATGACTAAATAATAAACATAATAATTGTCGCCAAGCGTTTCAGCAGTATCCCATTCATTTGGGGTTAGCTTAAATCGATTGCTATTTATTGCTTTTCTTGATTTTGTTGTTTTAACTTCAATGTATCTTTTCTTTTTCTCAATCTCAATACTTTGTAAATCATAACCTACACCTAATGGTGTTGGGATTTTATTTATTAAATGTTGTCGGTTTGAACCGTCTTTGGTTCTAAGATATTCGTGCGCTAGAATTAATGTTTCTCCGTAATCTCCAAAGATTTTGGTTGGAACTTTTGCATCACCCGTCATTCTAGCATAATACTCTTGAATCAATGCAGAAATGCTTTCAACTTCATTAGAATCTAATTGAGGTTTAAATTCTTCGATTTCATCGAAGCTGTTAACAAAATCAAACCACAATTCTTCAAGAGTGCCAATTTCAGGGTTTGTAATTGAATCAATTTTATAGAACTCGTCATACTCTTTGAACCAAACCGAGTTTTTCAAATGAAAATTAATAGCGTCTTTATTTTGATCATTTAAGTAATAATAGTAGCCAGTTCCTTTATGATGTAATAAATTTGCTAGCACCATATAATCTAAAATATCTCCAGCATAGCGATATACATCACCTCTTGAGGGATAAGAGCCAGTTCGATGGTTTTTAAGTTGCTCGTACCTGTGTTCATATTCTAAATTTCGGAATCTATTTGACAATATCAGTTCAGCAACTTCTTTTGGATGTCTTCCATCTCTAGTAACTCTTAGGTCAAAGTATGCACATTGTGTAAGTTCTTCCGCAGTAAAACTAAATGGTTTACCCAATATTTTCTCTCCTTCGATTAGCAGTCGCAAGATGAATTGACAAGGTTTGAATCGTACGCCAGCTTCAATTTGCTTAATTACATTTTGAGATTTTATATGTCCACCTGGATATTGAAAACTGAACAAGAAGTAATTAAAAAATTCATCCAAATATTGATTATTTGCTAATCTCTTTGCAGTTACTCCAGGATATTGTTTACCATTAGATTCTTGAATAAAACCAAATAATGCTGAAATTTCAGTTCTCCAATTATCAACCGTTTTTTGAGTAGACGTGGCATTTTTCTTGAAGCTAAAAAGAACTTTATTTAATTCATCTCTAAATACTTCTTTGTCCAATATTGGCATTTCCGAAATAGAAGTGGCAACATAAAGCAAAACCTCTTCAACGTCATTCTTGAAGCGGGGTCTAACGTGATGTAGCCTAAAAAAATAATCGTCAGGTATTTTATATTTTAAAGGTTTAGTCATAAATAATTTTTGATTTTCAAAGCTATCTCCTTTGCTAACAATGGTGGTACTGCATTACCCACTTGCTTATATTGACTTGTTTTGCTACCACAAAAAATGAACTCATCACGGAATGATTGTATTCTTGCACTTTCTCTTACTGTTGGAACTCGATTAAATTCATAATGAAAGTGATGTCTATGACCAGTATCTATTGTAAAACTAGGTTTTTTGCTGTTAAGTCTAGTCCAGGCGATATTTACTTTTCTCGTTTCATGAAGTTCTTTTGGCAAGTCTTTGTAATTACCTCCGTCTGGAACCATACCAATAATTTCAACCGTTTTTTCACTATGATTTGTGATTTGATGATTAAAAACCACCTTATTCCCGTTTCTCATTTCTCTTTGAAAAACACTTTTGGGATTAATGGTGTATTGACATCCATCTTCTAAACTATCTTTTGGCAGGTCGGAAATGGCTTCTTCAGATGTTATTTTATTATCAGTTGTTATTGGTTTAGGAAATTCAAACTCCAAACTATTTTTCAAACCAACAAAAAAAGCTCTTCTTCTATTTTGGGGGACTGCAAAATCAGAGGCTAATAGTTTATTATAGTTTATTTTATACCCGATATCTTTAAAGTCTTTTAAAATTTGACTCTTAACAGCACCATTGCCCATTGAAAGAATGTTAGGAACATTCTCCATAACAAATCCTTTAGGCTTAAAATAATCTACAAATCGCAGAAAAGATTTGTAAAGTTGGTTTCGCTCATCATCAATTATTCTTTTCCCAGCAATAGAAAAACCTTGACAAGGTGGACCGCCTACTATTAAATCGACATTTTCAATGGCATATCTTGTCTTTATTTCTTGAGGGTCTAGGTTTAGTAAATCAGCAACAATTCCTTTTGAATTTTTATGATTATAGTTAAAAGTTTCAATTGCATCCTTCCAATGGTCTATTCCTAGAATTACATTGTAATCCGCTTCTATAAATCCTTGAGAAAGACCTCCACACCCACAGAATAGATCTATAACGTTATATTTTTTACTCATTATCAAAGTTCAATGTTCCTTGTTTGGTATTTGTATTTCTTAAATAATTAGCTGTGTCTTCGGCTACTGTAAAAATGGATTCTGAACATTTGTACTTAAAAGCTTCTCTTACAAACTTATCTGCAAAAAACAAATCTGTAACGGTCTGAAAGTCGGTTTTAAATAGCTGTGCCAATTTTTTCAGTTTTGATTTACTGAATTGTTGACTTCCGTTTTCAATTCGACTAATGGCACTTGTATTAATTCCGATTTTCGCACCGAATTCAGTTTGTGTCCATTCTCGTCTTTCTCTTTCCGATTTTATGTATTGTCCGAAACTTGCCATGTTTACAATTTAATCAAAATATGATTTGACCTATTTTTAGCAAAAATAAAAATAATTTTCTGTTTTAACATCAAGTTCCAATGATATTTACTCTTGAGTGGTGGTGGGGAAGGGCAAGCTCTTTTGGTTTTTTAGCGTTGGCTTTGAGTGTCGGAAAAACCAAATGTGCTTGACCGTTTGTGACTTTTCAGCTTGCGTACAACGTTTGAACACGTACCACTCAATTTATACGTATTCGCTAATATCTAGGAATAAATATGCCCTAGCACATTTATTTCACTTAGGATTTTCAAAGCATTAAAAACCTCAATGTATTGCCAAAGCGAAAAGTACAATGTCGGTTTTGATCTACTCTGAACTAATAACCTAAATATAAAAGAATAAATTTTATTTACATCCCATAAATTATACTTTTAGTCGAAAAGTTTGTACTGAATTCGAAACTAAGTGTTAAGTAATTTCTCAACTCTTCACATCTTGAATTTCTTTAGTGTTGTCAAATTCTTTTTTGGCAAAAGGGCAAAGGGGTATGATTTTTACCTTGTTTTACTGAGCATATAATGCTATCTTCAATAAGATTTCATAATGAGATGAAGCAAATTCTTAAACTTTCGCTCATAATGTTGGTTGTATTTTCTACTCAGAGAATCCAAGCCCAACAAACTGAGAGTCAAGACCAAAACCCTAGACTAAAAGATTCTTCTGGCATCAGTTTATATGGCATTGGCCCTAATGCCATAGGATCTGTTTCCTATGATCGTTTCCTCACCCCTCATTTAAATGCAGAAGCAGGCATTGGTTTTATAGGAGTTCATATTGGGATGAAAGTTCACCTTTGGGGTGGGTCGGAAAGAAATTGGACGCCATATATAGGAGCAGCGGTTGCAAGATCTTTATTTCCTGCTGTTGGACTTGAATTTTTACCTTATTTTCCAATTGGCATTCAATTCGTAGGTGCTAATCATTTTAATTTTGCTTTTGAAATTGCACCATTACAGCTTGAATTTTTAGCTTGGAATGTAGTGGGAGTAAAATTTGGGTATAGGTGGTGAGATTTACCAATTAGATTAACTTAAATCGGTTGTTCTTGCTGCTGTTTTCATTAAGGCTATTTTTTCAGTTCAAAGTTGCTGTTTGCTTAGGCCATTTCCAAGCAAACCACACAATTGAAAAGGTAATTATGCTTTCCAAAAATGCGAAGAATACATAAAAACTGTACCATGGTGTTAAAGAATTGATCCCTATCAATAGCATCATTAGTGTAAATAAGCTTCCGAACAATAGATTAAAAAACCTACTAATTTTTGGTTTCAAAAGGATGGATAGGGCAACCATCACGGCCGGGATTGCTATAACTAAAGAAGCAATCAACAATTTGGTAGGGCTATCAAGCATAGAATCTCCTGTCATCATGCCATTTACTTTATCAGGAACATACAATTCAAAGTAATCGCCATACAGATAACAGAACAGTACAGAAGACCATAATAACGCAAGCTTGATTTTGATATTGACTTTTGGATTTTCTAGCATTCCACTTTTTTTTGATGTGAGAATCTTTTAAGGTAGATGCGAGATCTTCAGAAATGGTTGCTCAATGAAACAGTATGTAGTTAGAAAAACTGTATGCTACATAATTTGATCAGTTATTTAATTTTAATACAATCTTAACCTGCATTTTCATAGGCCATCTTCAACCAATCCAACACTTCACTATCAATCTCATTAATATCAGTTAGTTTGATTTTGTGCGAACACATTGCATTAGGTTTTTCGGCTTCCAGTTTTCCTTTAGGTTCTTGTCCTTTAAGGTTAATACCAATTTCAAATCTTGTTTTTGTAGCTGGGTTCAATAGTGCAAACTGTTTCTTGCGCCTCAAACTAACATAAGCTTTTTTTGGGGCTATTTCGATGTCATCACCAAAGGCTTTAATTTCTGAAATAAGTTGGTCATATATGGGCTTTAAATGCTCTTTACCTTTATACTGCTTTACAATCAAATCATCTTGATTTTCTGCAGAGCCTGCATCAGAACCTTTGGCTTTATGCGCAATCAGATTAGCGAATCCATGTGAATGCCCGTGTTCTTCTTTAAGGAACTTCATAATTTCGCCATGCTTGCTAAAGTTTTGTGCTTGTACGATCTCTATCCATTGCTCCAGCGTTTTACCTGTGTTTTTATGCAAGTTGTCGATCATGGTTTGTGCTGCCTTGTCCATAGTGTTCCTGGTTTGATTAGCCGTGTTTTGCTTTTAGAAATTTAATGGTTGATTTCATTAATTTCTTGAGTGGTTCTTGATTTATGTCGGAAAGCTTCTTGACGTAAATACAAGCTGCTCCCATTTTGAATTTCCCCAGGTCTTTAAGTAGTTCTTCCTGACCTGCACAACCGCTATAAACATAAAGCGAAATGGCAGATTTTCGAGGCGAAAAACCAATCAGTGGCCAGTCACCTTCTTGGCTACTTCTTTCAGATTTATAATGATATTGTCCGAATCCTATAATAGATTCGCCCCACATTTTGGGTTCTTGTCCTGAAACTGCTTGCATCAACTTTACAAGTTCATAACTATCTTGTTTCTTTTGCTCAGTATTAGCAAATGAATTAATGAACTCGAAAACATCCGCATCATTCTTTTTGGTTTTTAATTCAGCCATGGCAGTTATTTTTTGAATCAATTAGTTTTTGATTAATCATCTACCAATATAATGAAATAGGAGATAAATATCATTTCATAGAAATTTTATTGAGTTCATAAGTCATCTCTTTATTCTATTCAAACACCTAATAAATTGAAAATAAGCTTGATTTAGAAAATGAATCCTAGGCTAAGAGATCTCCGGGATGAAGTAGAAGAAATGAAATAACATGACAGAGCGCTTTAAAAGATAGAGCTGTGCGTCTATCCCTTTGAAGAAGGGGATGACGGTTCAAGCATGCTTTAATCATTACAATACAATCATAAAAATAGTGGGAAATATTTAAATTTTCAGCATAAAAAAAGCCGGTATCAACCGGCTTTAGAAACTTTATTCGGTGAACTCAACTGTAATCGGACTATACCCGATATCTCGAACACCTATAATTCCGTGGACTGTTTCTCCAGGCTTAATATCTCTACCTATTACATTATATAATCTTAATTCATCTAATAATTTGGTATTGGCATCTGCAGCGATCAGCATATTACCGAGCGTTATACCCGGCCCTAAAACTAAACCAATTGGGATTACATTATACTCTATTGTTCCATTCTGTTGTTTTGTTGTAGTTAAATTGACAAAACTTAATAGCAAATAGGGTAAATACCCTGGTACATTCTGCTTGATCGATTCCTTTACTACCATAGGCTCCATTGGCCTAATCTGATTATTTCCGGAGTATAAAGTCAAGTTTTTCCCAATATTAACAACTGATTGCGAATTATTGGTGATCTTAACTGCTACTAGTTTTACTCCTTTTTTGTTTTCCTTTTTGGCATACTTTTTATTCCCATTTTCCCTTAACACATCATATTTATAGGATAATTCTACACCACCTTGGGATTGATGAGAATCATAATTTAATGAAACAGGGTAGATGGGCTTATAGGATGCAGCACATCCTGATAAAATAAAGATACTTGCAATTGTGAAAAGTTTTGTAATCGTATTTGTCATTTGTTAAAAAAATATAGTGGTATGATTTATTTTAAGTGCTTATTTGAATATCAAAAATTATTGACTTTAAAATTCCTTGAACCTGTTTTTGAATATACCAAAATTAAGATCAAAGGACTATTTGAACCTTTTCGAAACCAAAAACTAAAGCTGACATGATAAGTGCAAACGACCTTAGGTTTTGGATGAAAATGAACTTACAATGTAAATGTATAAGTATTTTTTTAAAATTTAAGTATACTACTAAAAATTATGACTATTACACTTTGTAATTAAGAGTCATTAATTTATCACAAAAAAGCACTATACTATACTAGCGTAGTTAAAAAAAAGCATCTGTTAAAATGAATAAGCACAAAAAAAGCCGGCATCAACCGGCTTTTCATTTTTAATAATATGTTTTTAATCAAGACTTGTCTTTATTTCGACATTCTTTTACGCTCATTTTCGTCAAGGTAAATTTTACGCATTCGGATGCTTTTTGGAGTTACTTCCAAATACTCATCTTTCTGAATAAATTCCATGGCCTCCTCTAAAGAGAAATTGATTTTTGGAGCAATTCTCACTGCATCATCACTACCTGATTTACGCATATTTGTTAACTGCTTTCCTTTATTGATATTTACATCCAGATCATTATCTCTCGAGTGTTGTCCAATAACCTGACCTTTATAGATCACATCACCTGGTTCAACAAAGAATACACCTCTGTCTTGCAATCTATTGATCGCAAATGCTGTAGAAGCTCCTTCCTCCATGGAAATTAATGAGCCTTTATTCCTTTCCGGAATATGTCCCTTAAATGGAGCATATTCTTTATATCTATGATTCATTACAGCTTCTCCAGCTGTAGCGGTCATCATATTATTTCTTAGGCCTATAATACCTCGAGCTGGAATTTCAAATTCCAAATGCTGTACATCACCTCTCGGCTCCATTACTAAAAGTTCACCTTTTCTTTGGGTCACTAACTCAATGGCTTTACCTGAAACATCATCTGGAACATCAATAACCATATGCTCAATTGGCTCACAACGAACGCCATCAATTTCTTTATATAATACTTGTGGCTGACCTACTTGTAATTCATAGCCTTCCCTTCTCATTGTTTCAATCAAAACAGATAAGTGCAAAATCCCTCTTCCGTAAACCAAAAACTTATCTTCAGAATCTGTAGACTCTACACGCAAGGCCAAGTTTTTCTCAGTCTCTTTCATCAAACGATCACGCAAATGACGAGAAGTAACAAATTTACCTTCCTTACCAAAGAATGGCGAGTTGTTGATAGTGAAAAGCATACTCATGGTAGGCTCATCAATAGAAATTCTTGGTAATGGCTCTGGATTTTCAGGATCAGTTACCGTATCTCCAATATCAAAACCATCTAAACCAATGATTGCACAAAGATCGCCTGAATGTACTTCCTCCACTCTTTTTCTTGCTAAGCCTTCGAACGTATGCAATTCTTTGATTCTCATTTTCTTAACGGAACCGTCTTTTTTACAAAGACCTATTTGCATACCTTCTTTCAAGGTACCTTGATATAATCTTCCAATTGCTATTCGCCCTACGAAAGAAGAATAATCTAGGGATACGATCTGTAATTTCGGTACACCTTCTTTAACAGGTGCCGCAGGGATTGTTTTAATGATTTCATCCAAAAGTGGCAAAACATTATCAGTTGGCTCTTTCCAATCAGTACTCATCCAACCGTTTTTACTTGAACCGTATATGGTTTGGAAATCCAACTGGTCTTCAGTCGCATCCAAGTTGAACATCAAATCAAAAACTTGTTCGTGCACTTCATCAGGACGACAGTTTTCTTTATCCACTTTATTGACTACCACTATTGGCTTTAAGCCTAAGTCTAATGCCTTTCCAAGTACGAAACGGGTTTGCGGCATTGGTCCTTCAAAGGCATCTACTAAAAGTAGAACCCCATCGGCCATTTTCAAAACACGCTCTACTTCACCTCCAAAGTCAGAGTGACCAGGAGTGTCAATAATATTAATCTTAACTCCGTTATAAGTAACAGAAACGTTTTTACTCAAAATAGTAATTCCACGCTCTCTTTCTAGATCATTATTATCCAAAATTAATTCGTCTGATTCCGTTCCTTCACGAAATTCCTGACAAGCATAGATAATTTTGTCAACCAAAGTAGTTTTACCGTGGTCAACGTGGGCAATAATCGCCACATTTCTAATTTCTGACATCTAAATAATATAAATAAATTAACTGATATTCAACTAGTTAAGATTATTACATATTATTCTCAACTAATCAAGTTGCAAAGGTAAGTAAAATAGTTTGGGCGATAATACTTTTAGAAATAAATTAATGATTAGATAACGGAAGATTTGTAAGACAGCCAAAGGCTGTGAAGGGTTAACCACAAAGTTGCGCTAAGTTTTACACTGAGATTCTCTAAGAAAATATCTACTCGTGGCACAAGCGGACGCTTGCGCCATTGCAGTCAGTTTCATTTTAGCACTGGTTCAAGCGTCCGCTTAAACCAATCTAAACAGTTTCATCCAGCTACTATGTGATCTTCCCAGAAGAAAAAGTGTGGTCTAGAGCTCGTACTAACTCCTTGTGGTAAAATCAATCATCCAGCCATTCCTTAAACTTGGCTACTTTTTCTCGGCTGATAAGGATGTCATTGTCTTCACTGTTTTTAAGTTTGATTTTTAAACGGCTGTTGGAATAGCTCAAGACTTGATCTATAGATTTAAAAGAAGCTATGTATTTTCGATTTAATCGGAAAAAATTTGTGGGTTCAAGCATTTCTTCAATTTGGTCGAGCGTATAATCCAAAATATATCTTTTGCCAACTTCGTTTGTCTGCATAAAAGTCGTTCTTTCTGCGCTAAAAAAATAGGACACTTCATCAGTTGGAATGCTCTGAATCTTCTCTCCTATCTTTACCATAAACCGACTTTTATAATGGACTCCTTGAGGTTTCAATAGCTGCTGAATCTGACCTAAATCTAATTGAGGTTGAAATTGCTGATTTTTGAATTTCAAAATTGCCTGTTCTAACTCTTCAGGATCTATAGGTTTTAAGAGATAGTCTATTGAATTTAGCTTAAATGCTTTGATAGCAAATTGATCATAGGCGGTAGTGAAAATTATAGGGCTTTTGATTTCAACCTGTTCAAAGATCTCAAAACTTTGCCCATCGGCAAGTTCAATATCACAAAAGATCAAATCAGGTGTGGGCTCATTTTGAAGCCATTTCACAGCTGAGGAGATACTATCTAAATGGCCATAAATATCAGCCTGAGGCAAATACTTAACAATAAGTTGCTTCATCCTGGTTGCCGCAGGTCTTTCGTCTTCAATAATTAGAACTCTCATTTCTTCAAAATAAGCAAGGGTAGTTTCACACTAAATTCAGTTTCCGTCTTAGTAATTACAGGCATTTTATCACTCATCAATTCATAGCGCCTTTTTATATTTTCCAAGCCAATTCCCTTCCTTCCTATCTCTTGGGAATTTTTAGCTTGCAAATTATTGCAAACTATCAAAACATCTCCCTTTTGATGAATAGTAATTTTAAGTGGATGTTCCATGCTAACTACATTGTGCTTAATAGCGTTTTCCAACAAGAGCTGTAAAGAAAGTGGCGGCAAGTAAAAATTATCAATATAATCCGTTTTGATGTCATAGATTAAGTTCTCTTCAAACCTTATCTTCTGTAGGCTCAAATAATTTTGTGCGAATCCAATTTCATCTGCCAGACTTACCAATTCTTCTTGTTGAACATCCAGTACGTATCGGTAGATCTTCGATAATTGTTGAATAAATGAAGCAGACTGATCCGCATTTTCGTAAACCAAATTCGTCAAAACATTTAGTGAATTAAATAAAAAATGTGGGTTGAGCTGGTTTTTGAGGGATTGATATTGCCCTGCTAACTTTTCTGTTCGTAATTGTTCCGCCTCAATAGCAGCATTACGCCATTCATAAAGCCACGACCTAGCAGTAAATAAGGTAATAAGAACTAGCGCGACTCCAACTGGGAAAATTGTTTCGTCCATCATAGAAACCCAATTGATATTGTCCAGCGTAATTTCAGGTATCATGATCAAATACCCTATTACTGAAATAAGATAACTAACTACAAACGAATAGGTTAAATAAATAAGTAATGTTAAGAACAAGCGTTTCACTGGGAAACTCACCCAACTGATTTTCTTGTTAAAGTAAGCTTCAACCACAAATCCTCCATACGCCAATGAAGAAGACATGAAAAAAGAGAAAATAAAATCTGGATAAATCAATTTAAGTCCTCTCAAACTCAAAAAGCACTTTGGACAAAAAAACACTACCAATCCTAGTGCAATTATCATATTGACCAGAATAAACTTTCCGATTCTTTTTGGTGCAGATTCTTGCTTTATAAAGTAAAAGTAGCCCATTTCAATAATTTGTTTAGCATTAAGAAAACTAAGTCCTAAACTACTCATAAATTTAATGAGGAGCATTTTTCAGGATTTGATTTTCTGTAATCATCTAGCTTGTATTTTTAGATAAATAAATAGATTACACTTCCTCTAGCCTCTGACTAGTGGGAATTACTCCCGCCTCAGGAAAATTCTTAATCTATGAAACGTCCCTTTTGTTTCTAAAGCAAGCTGTTGTATTCCGTGCCAAAGACACAAGTAACTATCACTAGCCAGTGGCTAGCGATAGAAAATTTAGTTTGAATTATATAAAAATCTGAATATACAAATTAGAGTCGAACTCAGGTTAGTAAATTTTTAAAATTACTGACATTGCTGAGTCATTTTTTCAGCCATATCTTTTCCCCATTTTGGAGCTAAAGGGTTTTCATTAACATAACCGGCTTCCAATTCAAAAAGCTGTAAGCTCTTTTTTGCCATACCACAAGCTTTTTCAGGCCCTGTTCCAAAAAACTTAGCTGTCCCTTGCTCCATTTGCGCCATTAAAATCATAGCTCTAGGATTTTCAGGGTCATAAGAAAGTGCTTTCCCAAAAGTGCTCATTACTAAGCCAGACATATGTTGCCCACGTCTAGCGGGATCGGCAGCCAGTTCACCCATTAGTGCATAGCCTTTCATAGCCACTAATTCAGAATTCTCTCCATTTTCTTGAACTGCTTTATCAATTAGATCTTGAGCTTGTTTAAAAAATGCGTCCTTTTCCTTAATCCCTTCCGTTCTGAATCCAGCGTTGGTTAATGCAAAAGCCGCATAATATTTCGGCAACCATTCGGATGTATTCATCTCCCCTATCCGGGCAAAGGCATTGGCTACATTTTGGAAATCCTCAGGAGATTTAGCTTCATCAAATTGCTGCAGTTGTGTTTTCATGGCTTCTACATAAGCAGAATCGTTAGCCATTAAATTTAGTACTCCTATAAAGGTAATTGCGATTGTTAAAATGTACTTTTTCATATGATTATTATTTAGTTTTTACTTTGCTATATGGAATCTCGCATTCGAAAATCATCTTTGTAAATAACTTTTTGCAATGCTCGATTTCATAATTTTTAGATTTATAAGTTGTTTAATTGATTTGCTGTTTTGTCTTTTGAAAGGGTTAAGAAAATTCCCATAAATAAGAACCGAGGAGCCCCCTGTGCAATAGGCATTCCAGGGACTAAACCTGATTCATTAGGTTGAGAAGCATATTGATAACCGAAAATATTATCTCGCCCTAGCACATTACTACATGCTAAATGAATGATGAGGTTGGGTTTTGGTAAATAACTCCAGCTAAGGCTCAAATCCTGAAAGCTTTTGGTTTTGGAATTTTGTTCTCCTGCTAAATTTGGATTTGTAAAAACATATCCATCATTAAAACTAAATGACATTCCAATTTGAGATTGAAGAGCAGAAACAAAATGTTTAGCTACTATTGAGGCATTATGTTTTGGTGCAAAACTAGGTTGCACTTGCGTTTCGAAGGAATCAAACTTTCTTTTCGAGTCTACAAAACTATAAGTCACCCAAAAATCAGTCTCTTTAATGGATTTTCGATCTCTATAGAAGAAATCCATCCCTTTTGCGTAGCCAGTTCCACTTAGGGAGATATTTTCAGGTGCTAAATTTGATCCACTGAAAGTAATTAAGTTATCGTAAGATTTATGGAAAGCTTCAGCTCGGAATGTTCTGCCCTTTTTGGAAATAAAATAATTTAAAATAAAGTGCTCTGCCTCAGTATTTCCTAAGCTATTATTTAGGACTCTAAACTTATCCATCGGAAGCTGACTAAATCTACCATAGGCAAAAGATAGTTGCCCTTCATGTTCAAATTTATATGAAACTGAGGCTCTAGGATCTACCCAAAGTTCATCACCTAGTATGCTGTAGCCAGACCTTACTCCACCTCTGAAAATCAGTTGATTGCTCAAATAATAATCTGACTCAACAAACACATTATAGCGTTGATCCAAAAAATCTCTAGTCAGTCCTTCATTTACCAGCGATTCTTCAAAAATTGACCAAGTGCTTTCCAAACCTGTTTTCAAGGAAATCGCATCTGAAAAATCTTTTATAGCTACTCCTTTGGCATGTATCAATCTGCTTCGTTGATTCACTTTTTGACCACTTAAATCAAATTGATCAAAATTATCTGAGTACGAAATCCCAGCAGTATAGCTCCAGTTATTTTGCCCAATCAGTTTGATGTTACTTTGTGCATAGGTATAATCATTTTTAATACCAATCAGATTACCTCTGCCCGTATCACCAGGCTGCTTTTGCCATAATTTTAAACCATTTGATTCTTTTTGGAAGTAAGCTTTTAGAAAACCACCATTGCCTACTTTTTGAGTACCAGCAACTGAAAAATCCCAACCATACGGGCTACGCTCCCAATCGAAGTTTTGCTTTATTAGTGATTGATAAGGAGAAAGATCAAAATAATTAGCCGAAGCCGTTATGCTGTTATTTTTACCAACCAAAGTTTGTATATAACCTCCACCCAATGACATAATGCTTACATCTCCTTGACTTCGAAGTGGAATATCTACCGTATTTAAAGCTAAAGCGGAGGATAAGGCCTGACCATATTCAGCCGAATATCCACCAGTACTAAAAAAGGAACCTTTAAAAAGATTCGGACTAAATCGAGTGCGAGTAGGTACATTTGAAGCGGTAGTACCAAATGCATTTCCTACTTGAAGCCCATCAATAAAAATGGCGGTTTCAGAAGCATCACCACCTCTAACAAACAACCTCCCATCATTCCCCACTGTTGATGTTCCTGGTAAAGTTTGAAATGCACCAATGATATCACCCATTGCACTTGGCGTAGTTACAATATCCAAAGGCTTTAGCACCACTGCTTTATTTTCGTCAGAAGCTTCCATGGCTCCTGCCGTTATGGTTACAGCATTTAATTGGTCAATAGCTTCTTTAAGTTGAATTTCAATTTGTAGAGGCGATTCATTCAAGTTAACAGCTAGCTCTTGATTTTTATAACCTACTGATTGTGCAACTAAAAATTGGCTGCCATTAACAGCAGTTTTAAATGAAAAGAAGCCTTTTGCATTTGTTGAGGTTCCGTCATAGGTATTTTTAATATAAACACTCACGCCCGGCAGGCTGTCTCCTTTGGTAGAAGTTACATAACCTGAGATTATGTTCTGTGCCTCCACTCCGAAACTTGATATGATGAGTAATATGGTGATGAACTTTTTCATGGTGCTTCATTTTTTTCTATGCACCAAATGTGGGGTAGTTTTCTATTAATATAAATTAAATATGACTGAAGTGTAGAATTACTAGGATGAAGTGTAGGGAATGAGGGATTGGATTATTTGGTACTTAATAATTATAGCACAAGCAGACGCTTGCCAGCTATGTAAAGTCCAAGCGGGCGCTTGAACTATGCAAATGACTGCTTACTGGTTCAAGCGTCCGCTTGGACCAATCTACCGTGATGAATTCAATCTTTGGGCCATAAAAAAGCACAAGCGGACACTTGCGCTGGGTTGCGCTATTTCAGGACGGGACAAATATAAAAATAAAAAAAGCTGTCTTATTTAATATAAAACAGCCTTTTACCATACAGCATTTAAAATAGTTTATTGCACTGCAGTTAGTGCATTTAAGTTTCCGTATCCAAATTGTGAGTTCCTATTTGGATAAAAATCTGATGACTCTCTCAGTTTTTGTAAAACTTGATCCCTGTTCCATGATGGATTTTTGGACCATACTAATGCTGCAATTCCTGCAGTTGTAGCTGTAGCCACTGAGGAACCGCCAACGGTTGAAGGCTGGTTTCCACTCATAGCTACTGAAAGAGGATGGGCATCAGACCCGGCTTTTTCCATGATCACGGTGAAGTCTACTTTGCTACCCGAATGACAAGTATTACATCTTTCATATTGTCCTTCTTTTACACCAGTAACAGCCACCGTTTCATTCATGTTTGCTGGAAAAATAACGCCATACCAGTTTGTCCAGCTAGTGGAAGTTCCAGCAGCAGCAAAAATCAACTTGCCTCTTCCATAAGCATAACGAATCCCGTCTGCTACTTTGGAATTATTGAAAACATCTCCTATTGACATGCTGATGATTTTAACATCAGAGCGATTTCCTAAATAAACCAAGGCTTCTGTAACTCCGTCTTTTTCATTACCCCCGTTTACAATAACATCACTTGTACCTCTAACACCAACTAAATTAGCATTATAGGCTACTCCAACTGCGGAGCCGTCATTACTTCTTGGAGCAGTAGCCGCACCTGCCATTGAAGTTCCATGACCGCATTTATCATCTGGGCCATCATATTTCTTCCACCACCACGAGCCCGTTTGATAGGTTCCAATTCTTTCTACTGTTCTATTTTGTGAATATCCTGAATTGAATTGGCTTCCTAGTTTTGCTTGGTCAGGTGATAGACCAGTATCAATCATACCTATTGTAATACCTGCACCAGTACTATAATTCCATGCCTGATCAATGCCCATCTGCGGGTAATTCCAAGACATTTTAGCACCAGGCGCAATGTCAGTATAAAGCCCTGACAAGTTGTAATTAGGATCATTTGAACATCCAGAATCACTGTAGCGCTCATTTTCTCCATACTTTTGAAAATCTACTTGATAACTTAGTGGCTCAACATATCGAACATTATCCAAAGATCGTAATCTATTGATCACTTCAAGGTCATACACCTTCATTTCTACAAACGGCAATACTTCATGTGAGAAATTTGGCAATTCCTCATCGGTAATATTCTGCTGTCTTTTTCTTTCAAGTACAGCTCGGGTTTCCTCAATAATATCTATTCTAGAATTTACCCAATTAGGATCTTGAACATTAATGGCAGTTATTCTTTCATTAATATTGCTCTCACCTGAGGCTAAATAACCGACTGTAAGAATGCTATCTGAATGGACTAAAGCACTCCATAACTGTACATCATTCAATTCTGACCAATTGAATTCGTTTTTCTCCTCCAATGCGCTTCTAATAATGGCATCAATTTCCGATTTGGGGACAATGTCAATCTCTTGTTCTGGCTGAACATTTTCATCAATTAAGCTCAAATCTTCATCATCTTGGGCACAAGACCATAAAAGAGCTGAAGCTAATAATACTGTTAAAATTTTTCTCATTTCCATAGTGATTAGTTTTGGTTATAATTTATGCTGTATGCAGAGTAATTTGCAAAACTTAAATCTAACTTACAAGCGTTTGTTAGAATTAAATTTGTATTTATCTAAGAAATCAAGAATGAAAAGTTGGAAAAAGTAGTGTTTAAAGGAGAATAAGTCCTATATTTTGAATTATAAATGGGTTAAAAAGCACGAACTGGGAAGCTCGCTTCTAGTTCTAAGCACAAGCGGACGCTTGCGCTAGTGCAATTAGGTTCAATTTTGCTCTGGTTCAAGCGTCCGCTTGGACCAATCTAGGCGAAGCTTGCCCTAGCTTAGAGGAAAAAAATTACATTTACTGCACTATGAAAGCAATTATTCATTGTATTATATTCCGTGCGTCATCCCTTTCTTCAAAGGGATGACGTTCTTATCTATTGAATTTCTCTACAAGGCATTTCCCTGCCAGGAACTTCCTTGCTCGTAACCCTAAATGCGAACTTCCCAGTTCGTACCTATTGCATCTTAAAACTAACTCAAGAATCGTAATGTGGTCTGACAATTGAAATCGTCTAATTGCTAATCTACAAAAACATCGATTTCATTAACCAGAACGAGGATTAAATGGACAATTGCGCAAAAAATTCTATCCGAAGATTACTAATGAATAATTACTTCTTATCAAAATAGATTTCCTTGCCGTCATATTTGATCATGTACTTTCCTCTTGGCAGCTTTTGGATGTTACAGGAAACATCTTTCCCTCTTTTGATTATCCTGCTGTTTTCATCATAAAGCAAATAACTCACTTCTTCGGTAAATTCTATAATCCATTTCTCTTCATCAATGGCGTGAGTAATTTCCCTTTTATCAGAATGAAAATTAAAGCTCTCCGAAACCTTAACTTCCATTTCAGGATCATGATATTGGACTCTATAGAGATTATCTCCTTGAACATGATCTAATTCTAAGCTATGTTGATTAATAAAAATCCCACCCTTCGTCTTGACAGTATCTATCGGGAACCATCCATCTTTAGTGTCTTTTTCTACAATGTAAAATCCATCTTTAGATTCTTTGGTTGTTAGCCAAATTATTTGATTCTCATCTACATAAACTTTCAGCCAACTAAATTTCAAATCTCCTCGAATAACTTCTGGGTTGGTGAGTTCCGGTTCACAATCGTCATGATGCACAATTCGAATTACCACCCTACTTTCTTGTTCAAGATTCTGCATATCAATCTCATAGGCAGACACTTTTGGATTTTCAACTACTAAATCACCATTCAAATAAATCTCCTCAATACAAAAACCAGAATCTTGTCCTAAATACGGGTTTCGGACAAACACATTTTTTCCATGGTAAAAACCTCTGAAATAACTGTCTTTGCCCACCAGCGAAAAGGACAATCCAATAAATAATATGAAGAAAAAGTATTTTTTCATGAGTTTTACTTATCGATCACTCATATCTTAATGATTCGATAGGATCTAGTTTGGAAGCTTTAAAAGCCGGATAATACCCAGAAATCAATCCAACTACTACACAAATAATAACACCCACAATCATCCACAACCAAGGAACAACAAAGCCACCATCACCAATTATCGCAGATATTCCATTACCTATGCTAATACCTAAAATAATGCCCGCTATTCCTCCAATTTGGCATATTACAATTGCTTCCCATAAAAATTGTAGCCTTATTTTCGTTGGCGATGCCCCGATTGCTTTTCTGATACCTATTTCCCTTGTTCTTTCTGTAACTGACACCATCATTATATTCATCAGACCTATGGATGCACCTAAGAGCGTAATGGCTCCTATAGCAAAACCTCCAATTCTTAAATATCCCGCAATTTCCTCTAACCTTTCTGCTAGAGATTCACTTTTTTCAATTTTGAAGGAATTTTCCTGACCGATTCCATCACTTCTAATTCCACGCATCACACCAGTTGCTTCAGCAATGCCTTGCTCCATCAAAATTGGATCAGGTAAAGAAACCGTTATCCCATACTGCAAAGTGCGATTTGCAAATAAGGTAGATAGCCCCACTGGAATTACTACAGACTGGTCGGCACCTCCACCGCCCATTCCACCTTGCTCTTCCAATACTCCGATTACCTTAAAACGTGCTCCGAAAAAGGAGATATCTTTATTAATTGGGTCAACATTTTCTTTGAATAACTTATCAACCACATTTGCACCTAGGATAACCACCCCACTATTGTTTTGAATTTCCAAGGGAGAAAAGTTTCTACCCTTCTCAATTTCATATGCATTTTGAATCAAATAATTTTCATCTGAAGCATAAACTCGAATGGTCGGAGTCGTCTTCTCGGATTTGTATTTTAATTCAGCACTTCCAGTTATTCTGGTCGATATGGATACATCTCCAACAAAGTTGTATTTACTTTTAAATTGAACAGCCTCTTTGTAACCTATTGGTTCATAGGTTTTTTCCTTCTTTCCGTCAGAAGTACTTCTTCTTCCGTCTTGCCCTCTAGTCTCAATATCAAAATTATTAGCTCCTAAACCAGCCAAATTGCCACTGACAGAATTCTGTATTCCATCAATAGCAGTTAATATTCCAACTAAAGCTGTGATACCAATTGCAATAATTGCAGCCGTCAATATGGTTCTTAATCGATTGCCCTTAATCGATCTTACGCCCTCTTTAATATTTTCCAGATAATCCAAAAGCAGTATATTTTTTTGTAAATTTTAGCAATTTAATGTGATTATTCACGATATATTACATAAAAGTAAGAAACTTTGATTTGAAACTCCATATATTATATTTAGTTATACATTTAAGAATTGAATTTTATTAAAAATGACACGAAAAATTTTTCTTTATATACTTATTATTTTTCTCTCCACCCAAGCTCTGAAAGCGAATCAAATTTTAGTTCCTATGGATGAGGAGCAGTCCAATCATTTGAAAGCCTATGGAGTAGCTTTTTGGGTTTTAGAGAAAGAAATCCCTGTTGATTGGCTACTAAACTATAGAGGAGGCAGTTTTATGATTGAAAGCAAGCAGTCAATCGTTAATGAATTAATCATTAGAGGTGTTTCTTATGAGATTATTTCTGATGCAGTTGCCAATAATATGTTAGATGAAATAGCCAGTCCTTCCTCCAATAAAGATGCAATGCGTTTAGATAAAGTGCCCAAAATTGCCGTCTATTCTCCAAAATCAAAACAGCCTTGGGATGATGCTGTAACCTTGGTATTAACTTATGCTGAAATTCCTTACGATGTTATTTTCGATGATGAGATCATGACAGAAGGTTTATCGGATTACGATTGGTTGCATTTACACCACGAAGATTTCACCGGCCAATATGGTAAATTCTACCGCAGTTATGCCAATCAACCTTGGTATATAGAGCAACAGAAAGAATATGAAGCTATGGCAAAAAAGCATGGGTTCAGAAAAGTATCTCAACTTAAACTCGCAATTACGCATAAAATAAGAAGCTTTGTTAATAAGGGAGGTTTTCTATTTGCTATGTGCTCAGCAACCGACACCTATGATATTGCCTTGTCGGCAGCTGGTGTTGACCTAGCAGCAAGAATGTATGATGGAGATCCGGCAGACCCCGATGCACAAGAAAAATTAGATTATGAGCAGACCCTAGCTTTTGAGGACTTTAAACTTGAAATGAACCCGCTAGAATATGAGTACTCAAATATTGACCAAAACCAAATTGACAGACCTGGAATAAAAGAAGGAAATGATTTCTTCACCTTATTTGAATTCTCGGCAAAGTGGGATCCAATTCCAACTATGTTGACTCAAAATCATGAAAAGCTAGTAAAAGGCTTCATGGGACAAACTACCGCTTATAAAAAGAAATTAATAAAACCAGATGTTGTTATTTTAGGAGAAAATTCCTCCATCAATGAAGCGCGCTATATTCACGGGATTTTTGGTGATGGCTTTTGGACTTTCTATGGCGGTCATGATCCAGAAGACTACCAACACTTTGTAGGCGAACCTCCAACAGATTTGAATTTACATCCCAATTCTCCTGGTTATAGATTGATCTTAAATAATATTTTATTTCCGGCTGCGAAGAAGAAAAAGAAAAAGACCTAATAGGTTTAATGCAATTTAAACATTTAAATAATTCTCTAGTTGATATTTTAATCTTCTAAGAATTATGATAATTAAGTCATCAAAAAACCACTTAAAACTTACTCAATTTTATGAACATTTTTAAATAACTGTTTCAATAAATATATTGATATATTTATATTATAATTAAATATATCATGATTTATTAAATCGGTTAAAATACAGTATTTCAAATAGTTGTGTTTTTACTTGTTTACTAATTATCAGAAAATACCTTTGCGCTCTGAAAATTTTATTTAACTCCAAAAAGTACAAGAAATGCAAACTACTACTACAAAAACTAGGTCAAAGGTAAACACAGAAAAAGAACAATTATTAAAGAGAATCTTAAGAGACAAGAAAACAAATCAGCATCAGTTATGTGAGACAAATTGTGTAAGCAATTAATATCGATACTTTAAGTCTCATGTTTCAATCAGCAACTGATAAATCTAATGAAAGCTTACTAAGAGCATTAGATAGCAATGAGGATCATATCATCATCGAAGGTTTTATGGAAAGATATTCCATAAATCGTGAGGATGCAGAAGAAATCTTACAAGAGACCAAAAAATGGCTATGGTTAGCTTCCGAAAATATCAAAGAAAAGAAACGATTTCGTCTCTTTATTGACAGCTCATTACTGATCATTGATGAGATGTGGCATAACTTCATTTTGCATACACGTTCTTATCAGAAGTTTTGCAATGATAAGCTTAATTTGTTTGTGCATCATGAACCTACTCTTCCCTCAGCAAAGGTAAAAGGTTTTGATAGTGATGTTGAAAAACAAAAATTTGAAAAGCACCAAGAAGAAAAATTAAGTCAACAGTTGTCCTACATTTACGACAAACTGGGAGCTGAAACAGTTAGCAAGTGGTATGAAGAGTATCCTGAAAAATTTAGCAAAGAGAAATTAAAAGCTTTAAAACGCTAATATTTTTATAAAGGTTTAGTAAAAGACGGTAGTTGTAATATCATGTTCTTCTGCCGTCTTTTTTTTTCAAACAAAACAATTTTTTATCTCCATATATCATAAAGGCCTAATAGTTTTCAATATTATTCTATATATTTCTATTTCAGAGATATTGAGCAAGTGAATTTGAAAGGAAAACTCTTACATATAAGCAAAGCCTACCGAGAGAAAAAAACCACTTACGTGGTCTTTTTCATATTTCTTTCATTTTATCATGTTTTCCCAAGTAATAGTCAGTCATTCTTCTCACCGATGATGCATCATTATTCCGCAAAAGACTATAAAGCGGGACTATCAAATTGGGATATGCTTCAATCTACAGACGATCTTCTATTCTTCTCTAATCTCTCTGGACTACTTCATTTTGACGGTAAGGAATGGCAATATATAACTATTAAAGGAGGGAAAATTTCTCGAGCTATTCATCGAGATCATAATGGAAGAATTTTTGTCGGTAGTAATGATGAATTTGGATATTTAGATATTGACAATAGTGGAAACACTTATTATCAATCATTAAGTAACAATCTTGAACTAAAAAGATTTGGACAAATACTTCAAATCTTAAGTATAAAAAATGATATATATTTCATTAGCTCGAAATACCTTATACGTTTTAATCAGGATGTTTTTAAATATTGGGAATTAAAAAGAGGTGTTGGAGGATTTATTCACCAAGAAAAACTATACATCAAACAATCTAATCAGGCACTTTTAAAACTTAACAAAGATAGTTTAATTGCCCTTTCAGGACCTAATATAGAAATACCTGTAGCTATAAGAGGTAATACTATTACTGCAAATGATTTAAACGAGAAGTATATTATTGGAATAGGTCAAAAGAAAGGCTTTATCTTTAGAAACGATTCAATAATAGAGACTAAAGATCAATATCCATTTGGAGATTTATTGCTTTCACTGAGTAAAAATAAAGACAATTCCTATTGGGCAGCGACTGCCAACAACGGTATTTTTAATTTTAACATAGGAGATTCAGTATTTAATCATTTGGATGTTAGTAAAGGCTTAGCAAGTAACATTAATTTTAATATCTATTCTGACAAACAAAATGGGATCTGGGCAATGCATCAAGAAGGCATTACTAGAATTCAAGGATCAAAAAAAATCATGCATTGGGGTGAAGATTTGGATTTTGATGCTCCAATTAGTAAAATCTTGAATATTAAAAATCAAATTTATCTATCGACTTTTGATGGGGCTTATACCTTTACTAAAGATCAAAGTCTTAACCTTATAGAGAATTCTAAAGACAGGCTCTTTAGTATTTTTCATATCAAAGATTTTGTACTTGCATTAGGCGATAATAGGCTTTATAAATTCAAAAACTCTAAACTAATTAATACAGTCCCAATTAGGATGGGAACCAATCTTTTCCTCTCCAATGCAAATAAAATTTATGTTACCACTTCAAGAAACGGAATCATTCAATACTCTATTGACTCCAATGAAACTAAAGATTATTTACCTGAAATAACTGGCTTTTGTACCAGCATACTGAGTTTAGGCTCCAAACACTGGCTCAGTTACAAATCGGAGGGGGTTTACTTAATTGATGAAAATGAGGGAAAACCCAAATGGAAGTATTTTAACCAAAATCACGGTTTACCTGATGTAAATGCAATCAGTATTTTAAAATCAGTTGATAATGAAATCCTCTTTACAACCACGAAGGGTTTTTATACATTAAATAAAAATCCTAAAGCTGATTCGAGTAATTTATTTATCCCTCATTCTTCCATCACAGATGAAAAGCTGAACATTAACCATATTGACCAAGATGAAAATGGAAACCTGTGGCTAACTGTAGTTGATAAGTCGCAAAATCAATCCGTTATAAAACTTCAAAGAAATAAAAATGGAAGTTACCAAAAGATAGAAAGATCCTTAAAGGTCATCCCTAATCAGAATTTCTCAAGTGTTTATGTGGATGATCTGGAGGATAGCATAGTTTGGATCGCAGGAAATGAAGGTTTATATCGATTTGACGAAAAAGTAAAACTAAATTTAGATGCCTCATTTAATACCTTTATAAAAGGAGTAAGTCTAAATGATTCTATACTTTCAAAAGGATTATACACAGAATTTAGGGCTTCAGATAGCATTCCAACCTTAGTAATTGATCAACCTGAAACATCGGTTCCTAAAATCAAATTTTCGAATAATAATATCAAATTTGAATTTAGTGCACTTTTTTATGAGCAGCCTGAAAGAAATAAATACTCCTATCAGCTTCAAGGTTTTGACAAGGAATGGTCAGGATGGTCAAGTATGAACAATAAGGAATACACCAATTTGCCAGCAGGTAAGTATCAATTCAAAGTAAAGTCTAAGAATTTATACGATACAGAAGGTAAAACGGCTATTTACAAATTTGAAATTTTACCGCCCTGGTATCAAACTACTTGGGCCTACTTTATATTCAGCATTATTATAGTCACCATCATCTGGCTTTTGATGTTAGCCTATACCTACAGAGTCCGCCAACAAAGAAAAAGACTGAAATTAATTGTAGCTGACCGCACCTTTGAAGTAATCCAACAGAAAAAAGTTATAGAGAAACAACTATTAAAAATGTCAAATCTCAATGAGGAGATTAGTCAACAACGAGATGATATTCTAGAAAAAAATCAGGAATTAGAAAGTTCACAAGATCAAATTATCTCTGCAAATAATAAACTTCAAGAGTTAAATCAGGCCTTGGAAACAAGGGTAGAAAAAAGGACTGCGAAGATAAAAGACACTATTAAAAAACTGCAGCAAACCAATAAAGATTTAGATACTTTCACTTATAAAACATCGCATGATTTAAAGGGACCAATCAGTAGAATCAAAGGTATATTAGCATTGGCAAGGTTTGAAAACCCAGAATCTAAGACTGATAAGTATTTGGATTTGATTGAAAAGACCACCAAAGAGATGGACATTCTCTTGAGCAAGCTAACTCAAGTTCATAATATCTATAATTCCAAAGTTGAATATAATACCATTGATATTCCAACCATCTTTAAGGAAGTAATGGAAAAGATCAGTCCGTTGGTTGAACAATCAAAATTCAAGTTTCAGTTCGATCTGAAAAATGAAAATGAGTTGAAAACAGACGAAAAAATGCTGGAGCTGATTTTACTCAACTTGCTGGAAAATGCACTGATTTATGCTGATGATAAAAAACCACAACAAGAAATTAAGCTTAGTACTTTAAGAAAGGAAAACACTTTCTATCTATCCATAGAAGACAATGGAGTGGGGATTGCTGAAAAACAACTGCCTAGGATTTTCGAAATGTTCTATAGAGGTTCTGAAAAATCATTAGGAAATGGACTGGGATTATATTTAGTGAAAGTTGCAGTAGAAAAAATAGGGGCTAAACTTAAAGTAGAAACTGAAGAATTTGTATTTACTAGGATAACTATTGAATTTCCTTTGAAGGGGTGAAGCCCCCTAACCCCCAAAGGGGGAATGACTGCACCAATTAAATTGAAAATGGTTTAGATAAAAAGTTAGAAGCGGGAAGTTAGGTTTAGGAAGTTGGGAGATTTTGAAAGATTCAGATGATTTCCCAATTGAAATAACTTAATAAAAAAAGATTGATGAAATTTACTATTTAATGCTAAAGTAAATCTGTGCCAATTCCCCCTTTGGGGGTTAGGGGGCATTTCATCCCTTCTTCTTCGCTATCAATTTTTTCTCTCTGTCCAACAGTCCCTTGAGGGTTTGTCCCTTAAAAATTTTAACCGTTTCATTACGAACTTTCAGGAAGGCTTCTCGAATAGAGCAAGTTTCTTCGTCTTTGCATTCCTCGCAGCATTCATAAAACTTAAAAGTAACGCAAGGAAGCAAAGCAATAGCACCATCAAATAATCTTAATACTTGAGCTAGGTTTACCGTTTCAGGATCTTTTCGAAGGTAATAACCTCCTCCCTTTCCTTTTTTACTGCCTAAAATGCCATCATTTTTTAATTCAAGGAGTATGGCTTCCAAAAATTTCTGCGGTATACTTTCTTCTTCAGCTATTGTACTGATTAATGTGGGCCCTTCTCCGTATTTTCTACCCAAATGGACTAATGCGTTAATGGCGTATTTTGACTTTTTGGAAATCATGTAGGCAAATATACGCTTTGCAAGGGATTTTTAAGGTTAATTTCTTAAAAAGTATAGGGCTTATTTCACTTCAAATTCAATTCAATATAAGCTCTTAAATCCTCCACTTGCTGATGGCTCATTTTCTCTAAAGTATAATTTGGCATATATTCTTTATGTCCCAATTCAGAATAAGAACCATTTCTAATTATTTCATATATTGACTTTTTGCTATTCTCGGGTATATGCTTTTTAAGCCATTTAAAAGTCAAAATAGAATTATCTAAAACCAAATCACTTTCTCCATAGGCATGATGGCAATGCTGACAGCCTAGTTCATAAATAGCTTTTCCAAACTGTGGTCTTCCTTCCATAGGATACCCTTTTTCTTTGCTATCTGGTAAATCTGCAAAAGTAGCTGGTGACTTTGTTAAATAATGAGATTTTAGATAAGCTTTGGCACTGTCGCTATCGGATTCTGCCAATTTATTAATATGGTCAATTTCTTTATCTGTTAAGTCTAAATCACCAATTTTCATCTGAAGACTCCACAGATATGAAAGGATACTCTTCATTTCCCAATCTTCTAATTCTCTTCCTTGAGAACAAACTGTAGCACACAAATTGATGCTTTCTTTTAAGCTTCCTTTAGCCTTTTCTACCAAACTTCCATACTTCAAAACATAATCGTCATTATACCATGATTCTTTGTTGACAGCACCCCAAAATGTAGTACCTTGTAAATAGGGGAGTTCATTTTGCATAGCATATTTTAATCGAGCATCTTGATCGACCACAGTAAGATCGGGATCTTCTCTTACAACATTATGACAACTGGTGCAGGTGTAAAACTTACTTATAGCATTTGAAGCAAAGCCATCTGGAGGCTTCGTTTTTCCTTTATGAATGAGGTCATACCCTCTTTTTACATCTAAAGAATCAGGATTTTCAATATAGTGTTCAGGATAATCCTGTCCTAATGATTTCAATACATCCACTAAGTTTTGCTGATGAGTAATTTCTTTGTCACTGAAAGGAGTAAAAGAAAACATCAAAATCAGCAGACTTAATGATGATATGTACCAGTATTTATATTTCAATTTATGCATCTGATAAATTTATTTTCTTGCCCCAATTTTGAAATCCCTGGTGATATTAAAACCAAAATGAATATCTCCTTCTTCAATTCTCCCAGTAGTCTCTGCAACATATAAAGGAGCAATCATCCCCAAAGAGTTGGTGAAATTCAATTGGAAAATATGACCTTTGGTTTCTAATTCAATTCCTAAACCTGCTGACGATTGATATTGGCTTGCCAATTGATCTGGTAGATTAAAATAGTATTCTAAATTAAAGGCTAATACTTTAGTGACTTGGATTCTACTCGCTGTACCAATGCTATAAATATCATTATTGCTTTCTAAGTCTAATACAAAATTACGATGTACGTAAGTCGGCATAATTTGAAAACTAATAAATTCATTAAATTTTCTGGCTAGGAGCAATTGATGTACAAAACTCAAGTTATTTGTAAAAGATAGATCTTCAGTTTGAGGCGTTTGGATAGTTCTGATAGCAGCATTGGTGTAATAAACCAAAGAAACTGGGCTTCCTCCCTCCTTACGCTGTTGTAGAAATCTATATTTTAAATAGAAATCATAATGCTTTTGTAAAGAGCTTCTCCCGAATCCTACATTAATATTATCGGTAAAAGCATAATCCAGTCCGATTCGAATAGTGGAATTATCAAGACCCCAAAGCTGCTGAACCCCTGAGCTAACTGCTCCAAACCTATGAGAAATGATAAACTTCATCATTCCCTTAGGTAGCACTTCTGTAGAATGTCCATTGACAATCCTGGTATCTCTAAATACTTTTTCTCGGTCTTCTTGAGACAAAACATCAAACACCCAAAACTGCACCATCAAAACTATAAGTAATTTCCGCATATATATTTTAATTGTTTAAAGCTCCATCATCTACCCAGCAAGCTATAGCTTGAATTTCATCATTTGACAAATCAGGTCTTCCAGCAGGAGGCATTGAACCATTTCCTGTTCTGGTTTTTATTCTGGAAGCATTTTGAATAATATTATTGTCAATCGTAAAATTAGGTGATTGAGTACCATTATGGCAGCCACTAATCGCACAATTTGCAGAAATGATTGCTTTAATATCATTGTTAAAACTAATCCCACTTAAAATTTCAATTCCTGAAATTTCCGCCTCACAGCCATTTGCATCACGCGCCACAATAGTGTAATTTCCGTTGGATAATCCGGTAAATTCCGGACTTCCCTGTATTTCATTTTCATTAATTATATATTCGATGGGCTCAACCCCTCCTTGTTGTTCTACTATAATCTTTCCCGTGTTATCTCCACAATTCGAATTATCTTTTTCAGCTACTGAAATTTGCAAACCATCTATATTATCAATGGTTACCTCTATTTGTTCACTTACACAATTTGAAGATATTGACCTGGCTTGAACACTATAATTCCCAGCTGAGAGACTAGTGAACACTGGGTCTTCAGTAAAATCACCATCGTTTAACTTATATTCAACCTCAATATCTCCAGTTACGCTTAATTCTATTTCACCAGCAGCTTCATTACATGCAGTATTTTTTACAGACTCAATAATAAGCTCAAAAGAGCTAGCATCACAATCTCCATTAGGACCGGCAATTCTTTCATATTCACATCCACCAAAGAAAATAAAAAGTGATATAATTAATAGTATTCTACTGAATTTCATGTGCATACAATTATAATAAGTTACCTGCTCCTATCTACGAAACAAAGCATTAACTTAGATTAAGAAGGAAGTAAGATATAAAAGTTTTTTCGCTTAAAACAATTAATTCAATCCAAATAAAAGATATAAACTTCAGCGCTTTCGTATCTTTCTACTAAATTTTTAAAATAGTTATACCTAATTTAAACACCTAATAAACAGCACTTTAACAACATCAACACCTACAATTCCAGTGCAAAAACCAGATTTTAAAGACAAAAAGAATCTGCTTTTAATTCTGCATCGTAAGTCTTAGGGAAATCAAAATAGAAGTATGATGAAGATAAAAAAACGAAATTTTAAGAGTATTATTAAGAACAGCTTACTAGGAATAGCAGCTTCAAGTTTACTATTCACAGCCTGTAACAATGAAGAGGATGGGACGATAGAACCTGAAATGCCAACTGGCATGCTAACCGTTTCTGATCAAAGCATTTCTCAAAATACCATTGTAGTATCAAGTGCCAATTTAGAGCATGACAGCTGGATTGTAGTACATGCAAGCGAAGGAGGTAGTCCTGTAGTTCCTGATATTATTTCAGAACCAGTTCTTGTAGAAGCAGGCGAAAGCAGTGACATTGAAATAACACTAAACGATTTTTCCAGCCTATCAGATGGAGCAAATGTTTGGGTTATGTTGCATACAGATGATGGAGAGGAAGGTGTATATGAATTTGATGGAGCCAGTGGATTAGATGCTCCTATCACTACAGAAGAAGGAGAAATCGTAATGAGTGAAATCACGCTAGCGGCACCAAGTATTACTGCTGGAAATCAGGTAGTGAATGAAAATATGGTAACCATTGAGGAAGTAAATGCTGCTGTTGATGGCTGGATTGTAATCCATGAGGATGATGGCGAAGGTAACCCTGGCACAGTTTTAGGTCAAACCTTTGTTGAAGCAGGACTAAATGAAAACGTTTCTGTTGATTTAGGTGATGCTACTTTCGCAGGTGGTGAAATGTTGTTCCCAATGTTACACATTGAAAGTCCTGCTGATGGAGAATATGGCTTCCCTGATAATGGAGATGGTCCAGAAGTATTTGGTGAAAACGTGATAGTAGTAGGTATGGAAACAACTGCAGCTACAGGATCAATCACAGCTGAAAATCAAGTAGTTGATGCAAATACTATCACTGTAAGTGATTTGACGGTAAATGCAACTGCTTGGGTAGTGGTGCATGCAAGCAATGCAGCAGGTGACGGTCCGCAGGTGCCGGAAATCATTTCTACTCCAGTACAATTGGAGGCAGGTTCTAATAGTGATGTCGAAATCGAATTAACCGAAACTGTAGTCGGTGGAGATGAGCTATATATAATGCTGCACACTGAAAATGGTGTAATTGGTGAATACGAATTTGATGGAGCTAACGGTTTCGATGGACCTATTACCACTGAAAAGATTACAATTAATGCACCAACAGGTAGCATTACGGCTTCAGATCAAATTATACAAGGAAACACACTTCTTGCAAGTAACTTAACTGTTGACGCTACTGCATGGGTGGTTGTACATGCTAGCAATGAAGCTGGCGATGGCCCACAAGTACCAGAAATTATTTCAACCCCAGTACAATTAGAGGCAGGTTCAAATGATAATGTAGAAATTGAATTGACAGAAGCAGTTAATGGCGGAGATGTATTGTATGTTATGTTACATACTGAAAATGGAACAATCGGAGAGTATGAATTTGATGGAGCAAATGGTTTTGATGGTCCAATTACCACTCAAGCTATTACTATTGAAGCCCCAACAGGTGAATTTACTGCAAATAACCAAACTTTAACCAACGGTAATGTCATAGTTGAAAGTATAACAGTAGGTCAGCCTTCATGGGTAGTGATTCATAGAGACAACGGAATGGGCTCTTTTGTAGCACCAGGGATAATATCAGAGCCAGTTGCTTTGGAAGCAGGAACCTCAACCGATGTTGAAATATCTTTTGCTGATGGCGAGACTGTCGAGGACGGAGAAACATTATGGATAATGTTACACAATGATAATGGTGTTGTAGGTGAATACGAATTTGACGGTGCTAATGGCTTTGACAATCCTATTACATTCTCTGACATTGAAGTTTCAACAGCAACTACCATCAATTATGATGTAACCAATGATGGGACAAGTTCTTATATATTTACGGGGGATGGCTTAACTGATGCTTCAAACCCTGATCTTACCTTAGTAAGAGGTGAAACTTATACTTTCACAGTAAATGCTTCCGGACATCCATTCTACATTAATGAAACGCAAGGAACAGGTACTTCCAATGCATATAACAATGGAGTAACTAATAATGGTGCTCAGTCTGGAACGGTGACTTTTACAGTTCCTAACGATGCTCCTAATACCTTATTCTATAATTGTGAATTCCATAGCTCTATGACAGGAACTATTGCAATTACGGATTAAAAACAATTCTAGTTTGTTTAGAATAACAAACCATTTTTCGTAGTAGTTTAATGGTTTAGGGCGACTCTTATGAGTCGCCTTTTTTATTTACAAAGCTTACTATTTTGCTGCTTTTCTCCTTGTAGATATCCCAAATGGATAATAAAGCAGGCAAAAACTAATAAAACTGCTTGCCACAATTATTATAGCTAGGATTCCTAGGATGATGGCTATAGTTCCAGATATAACTCCAAAGAAATACAAACCTCCTACTGCAATAGCTAATACAATCCTCACGGTTTTATCAGCTGCTCCCATATTGGCTTTCATAACTTTTCTTCTAGTGGTTTTTACCAATAACCTTAATCAAAAATAGACCTCAAGATGTAACTTTGTTACAGAAAGAATTGAAGCTAACTTTTCCAAAGTTTGAAACTTTGGAAAAGCGCTCAAATTATTGCCTAGTTAATAATTCCACCGCCTTCTTCATAGCATTCAATTGTTGGGTTTCTTCATAAACATGTGCAGGGGCAGCTCTTTCTTGGCAATCATAAAGTGGACAAGTTTCGCAAGTTTCATTCACAATCCTAATAGGAATAACCGAATCATTATGAAATTTCACTTTTCGTTTCATGGCAGGTGTAATTAATAAACCAATAGATACACTGCTATTTTGACCAATATTTTTATTACTCGGCTTAGCTAGGCTGATAATTAAATATTCATTTTCAGAATTTACATATTGACTCCTTTGAACTTTGCATTTAAAGTTATCATCTTCTCCTTCTTGATTTCGTAATTCCTTGAGGATTTCAATGGATGCCCATCTTCTGCAGTAGTGCTGATCTAAAGCCGTTCCATGAGGATTATGCAAACCTGAAAGATGCATTTCCTTTGTTAGTTTAAAAGTTTCTTCGTTTGATGTACTAAATCTTAGAAAGAAGAGCTCTTTAATCCCAAATACCTTGGGCAACAGGTTTGTCATTCTGTGCATCAACATTTCAGGGGTACATTGGTAAGTTTCCAAAATATTGAGAAGTAGGTCTGAATTGAATTGTTGCTCTGAAAGGAACTTCCTTAAATCTTCCACGATTGCTTTTTCAGGTAATGCCAACGCGCAAGCAAAGTAGGAGGCTTTGTAATTGTTCAATACCTCTTCAAAAGAATTGACCGAAATCCAACTGGAAGTTAAGGGGCGCGGATTCAATTCTAAAGTATGATACCCCAATTCTTTTGCCATTGTAAAGAGCTGCTGCGATTCCGTTAATTTAGGGTTCATCAACAATCGTGGATTTTCACCAGGAACTGTCATTGATCGCAAAGGTTTAAGTTCTTGCTGATGCTCTAATCCTTTTGGCAACACTTGATAATCATATTCAGATTTGAGTATCTCTTCTAATTGCTGAAAACTATAAGGAAAGGAAGCTTTTTTAAAAAACAGAGTTCTAAATCCTTCAACTTCCTCCTCTATGCTTTCAAAATAGTTATCATGCATTTCCTGGAATGAACGTAACATATTCAGATATAAACTCTCTACTCTTAAGCCATAATTTCTACTAATTTCTATTAGTGTACTTAAAAATGCACCTAATTTTGCAGGTGCATTACTTAACAAATCTAATAGATGAGCTGGCTCAATACCGAAAAGCTCTAAAGGCAGTTCTTTGAATAGGTTGGATTGCAATAATTCCCCTAATGGAGCTAATTTTTTACTAAGTTGTAAAGAAACCAAATCATCAAAACTGACTTCAAGTGTTTCTGAAAGCTTGTTGATCTTCTCAATTTTAGGATACTTTTTACCTTTTTCTATTTCGTTTAAGTAAGATGCGGACAAGCCTGTTTGCTTTGATAATTGCGCAAAAGACAAGCCTTTTTCCAGACGTAATTGCCGCACTTTCAAACCAAATATCAATTTTACATTTTCTTGGGATATAGCCATTGTTAGTTGTTTTAATACCCTCAAGCCGGGTAGGCTTTTACTTTTTCATTGATAAAAAGTAAACAAAAATCTAGGGCTGTATTTATTTCTTAACGTGATTTTGATTTCACAGGAGGGAAACAAAAAAAAGCTCAACCTCCCCCAGGGAGGTCTCAAACATTTTTATTTCTAATCCTCCTTTTGAAAACAAAATCTCTAAAATAAATAATGCCCATCCTCCGAGCATATCTAATGCTAAATCGTAACAGAATTATTAAGTTTTTAGATAAAAAAGCAAAAAATTCGCATTTAAATCATTCTCCTAAAAAGCGAAGAAAGTTTTTTCATTTTTTTTTCGTAGCCCTATTTATTCTCTGCTTCTTTTAATAGCATTCGCTAATATAGCGAATAAAATCCAATAGCGAATATTCGCTTGTTATTTATTTTTCGATGACCTACATTTGAAACATCGATCACACAAAAAACTGATAATCAAATGGAAACTACATCAGCACAATTAAGAAATACTAAAAAGGAAAATGAGCGCTTTACCTTATTGACAGATGAAGCTATTTCATTTTTAAATAAACTGCACGAAAGGTTCAATGAGAGAAGATTGGAGCTCTTAGGTAGAAGAGAGCAAGTCACTGATCAAATTAGACATGGAAAAGATCTGGATTTCCCTAAAACTACAGAAGACATTAGAAATAATCCTGATTGGAGAATTGCTCCCTTGCCAAAAGACCTACAGAATAGGAAAGTAGAAATTACTGGTCCTGTAGATCGGAAAATGATCATCAATGCACTAAACTCAGGTGCAAAGGTTTTTATGGCTGACTTTGAAGATGCTACAAGTCCTTCTTGGAAAAACATCACAGATGGACAGCAAAACGTATATGATGCAATCAGAAAACAAATTGACTTTACCGCAGAAAATGGTAAAACCTACAAGTTAAAAGATAAAACCGCTGTTCTAAAAGTGAGACCCAGAGGCTGGCATTTATCAGAGAAAAACTTCTTGGTTAATGGGGAACAAATTTCTGCTTCACTCTTCGACTTCGGCTTATACTTTTTTCACAATGCACACGAATTGATTAGAAATGGAAGTGGTCCATACTTTTACTTACCAAAATTAGAACACCGATGTGAGGCCAGACTATGGAATGAAGTGTTCATATTTGCCCAAAATGAACTAGGGATTCCAGTTGGCACTATAAAAGCAACGGTTTTAGTAGAAACAATCACAGCTGCTTTCCAAATGGAAGAAATTATTTATGAATTGAGAGACCATATGGCTGGTTTGAATGCAGGCAGATGGGATTACATCTTTAGCTTTATCAAGAAATTTAGAGATAGACCCGATTACATTCTACCAGACAGAAACCAAGTAACCATGCAAGTGCCATTCATGAAAGCATATGCGAATCTGTTGGTTAAAACTTGCCATAAACGAGGTGCTCATGCCATTGGCGGTATGTCTGCTTTCATTCCGACTAAAGATAAAGAGCAGAACGAGAAAATATTCGACAAAGTAAGAAATGACAAAACGGAGGAAGCTTTGGCAGGATATGACGGCAGCTGGGTAGCTCACCCTGCCTTAATCCCTGCAGTTGAAGCTGTTTTTGATCAAATCATTGGAGATAAACCTCATCAAAAACATGTACTAAGAGATGAATTCAACACCACTCCATCTGCTTTAACAAGTCCTAATGTGATGTATGGAGAAGTAACTGAAAAAGGAGTTCGCATGAACATCAATGTGGCACTTTTATACATCGAATCTTGGCTGCAAGGAACTGGAGCAGCAGCTCTCTACAATTTAATGGAAGATGCTGCAACAGCTGAAATCAGTAGAGCTCAATTATGGCAATGGTTTCATCACCAAGTATCCTTCAAAAATGGGAAGATATTTAATAGAGCACTTTTCTGTGTGCTTTTGGAAGAGGAGACTGAAAAAGTAAAAGAAATGCTAGGTCAGGAAAGAGTAGAAACAGGCAAGTTGGCAATTGCCAGAGATCTTTTGAAAAACCTGGTGAAGAGCGAGGATTTTGAAGACTTCCTGACATTAAAAGCATACCCACATTTATAAATCAATTTTAAATCATACTATAAATATAAACGACATGAACAAGCAAGAAAAAATCAATCAATTAATATCAGATTGGGACACTAACCCAAGATGGAAAGACGTAGAACGAACTTATACTGCTGAAGAAGTAGTTAAATTAGCAGGAACCGTAAAAATTGACCACAGCTTAGCCCGATTAGGCGCTGAAAGATTATGGGATTTGCTAAAAACAGAAGAATTCGTATCTGGCTTAGGAGCCTTGACTGGAAACCAAGCCATACAAGAAGTTCAGGCCGGATTAAAAGCCATTTACTTAAGCGGATGGCAAGTTGCAGCAGATGCTAACCTTGCAGGACAAATGTATCCTGACCAGAGTTTGTATCCTGCAGATAGTGTTCCTAATGTAGTGAAACGAATTAACAACGCACTTTTGAGAGCTGATCAAATTCAGTCGGTTAGCGGAGAAGGTGATATTCATTGGATGGCACCTATAGTGGCAGATGCTGAAGCTGGATTTGGTGGTAATTTGAATGCTTTTGAATTAATGAAAGGCATGATAGAAGCTGGAGCAGCTGGAGTACATTTTGAAGACCAATTATCATCTGCTAAGAAATGTGGACACTTGGGAGGCAAGGTGTTAGTTCCAACTCAAGAAGCCATCAATAAATTGATTTCGGCAAGATTGGCAACTGATGTTATGGGAGTTCCAACTATTATTATTGCAAGAACGGATGCAGATGCTGCTAATCTATTAACCTCAGATGTTGATGAAAGAGATCATCAATTTCTAACAGGTGAGAGATCAGACGAAGGATTCTTTGGCGTTAAAAACGGATTGGAACAAGCCATTAATAGAGGACTTGCCTATGCGCCATATGCTGATTTGGTATGGTGTGAAACTTCGCATCCTGATTTGGGAGAAGCAAGGGAATTTGCACAAGCCATCAAGGAAAAATATCCACATAAAATGTTGGCTTATAATTGCTCGCCTTCATTCAATTGGGCAGCAAAACTTACTGAAAGTGAAATGTTAGAGTACCGAGAAAAATTAGCTGAAATGGGCTACAAATTCCAGTTCATCACATTAGCTGGATTCCATGCCTTAAATACAGCTATGTTCGAATTGGCTACTGCTTATAAAAATAAGGGGATGGCCGGGTATTCTGAATTACAGCAAAGAGAATTTGCTTTACAAGAGCAAGGCTTTAAAGCAGTTAAACATCAAGCTTTTGTGGGGACTGGCTATTTTGATGCTGTTCAGAATGCTGTCACTCAAGGCAAATCTTCCACTACTGCATTGAAAGGTTCAACAGAAGAGGCACAGTTTTAGTAGCTCTAAAATAGTTAGTGTGCCACCAACCATGGGGCAGCTTTCCCTGGTCGGTGGCACACCGACCAGTATATAGAAGAAGCACAGTTTTAGGGAATTATTAGAACCTTTAAGTTACGACCAATATTTATTAGTAAAAATACCGTTTCCGTGGTTCACACCAAAAGGTGTTTCATGTTTGAAAAGGCTTCCGAGAGGAAGTCTTTTTTTGTACATTTTATGATTCGCTATCGAATTGATAAAACATCAACCCCTATTTACTATTTCATTGCTAGTCTAGAGAAATATTAATTTGCTCCAGAGGAGCTAGTAATCATCATCATCCAGAGGATGGCGATAGGAACACTATTCTTCCACTAGGCAGACTAGAGATTGAGGTTAGACTTTAAAAATCATAATTCACTATCGCATTAATCAAAAACAGATTGACTTTATTCAAAATGAAAACTGGATTTTCTGGGAAATCTCCTGTTCCTCGTTTATAAGTCAATAGTAGCTCAGGTTTAAAGCCTTTCCATTTAGCATTTTCATAAAATAAATCTAAGTTGATATGCATATAATTGGGAATAGCATATTTGTTTAGTGTAGGTTCGGTAACTGAAGGTCGCCATTGATGTCCAACACTAAGAATGGACTTTAATTTCTGATCTGAAAATTTGAGATTTTGATGGTAGTACATCACTACTGCATGATTATCTCCAAATCCTTCGCTTCTTTCCCTTTTCTGAAAGCTGAATAAAAACTCTCTCCCCCACTCTCTTGGAAATAAAAACCTTCCTTCTCCGGTTATATGATCATACCCCAAACTGATTTTACCATTTGGAATAGAATGTGAAATTTGAGCTCCAAAAATTTGTGCTTTTTTACTTTGAACATATTGTAAAGCTGGGTCGGCATTTCCACCATCTCCTACTCTATTTTGCAAAAGCCATTCAAAAGCTACGGATAAACCATAGTTTTTGATATCATAAGTTGGCTTTATATACAATACATTAAAAATATTATCCACATAATAATCCCAAAGTTCAATCTTTAAATCTTTGAATCGGTAATCAGTATTCAGTAGTGCAACATAATCCGATTGGGAGTTTTCTCTGTATTCGCTACCTTGCCCGTCTATATTTCTTCCTACAGGATAAATGCCCAAAGTCTGCCCAATATTTTCAAAGCCATTATAACTTCTGGGGGCAATTCTGTTTATGGCTCCCAATTGTAACTTTAACTGATCTTTTTCTTCATACTTATAAAAAGCACCTTCAAAAAGCGTTGGAATCATCCTACCATCTTGCCCGTTCATAAAAGGAGAAAAGAAGCCTTGACGCCCCACTTTCACTTGATGATCACCATTTTTATATTGAACATAGAGTTCGCCTGGATACCCTATAAATCGTTGAGAAAGATCTTGAACATTAAAATTACCAGAAACATATCTACTCTCCCTACCAGTTGTCGGATCATTTTTTTCTACATTACTTATACCCGTATTCCAACTACTATAAACCGCTCCTCCAATTTGCCAATTTTTATTAAAATCGTAAGTGTATTTTATTTTTAGTCCTGTAGCCACTGCATACCAATCTTGCAAATCGCCCTCATTAAAGGAATGCATATAATAATTACGCCACTGGCCACTTAGAATCCCTTTTTTCTTTTCAGCATCGTCCTTTTGGGCAAATAGAAAAAATGGAAATAAAAAAAATATGATTTGTAAAGAAGTAAACTTCATTTATTTGGTTTTCTTGATTTGATATAGACTGTCGTAATACTGTACTATAGGCTGAAATGGCCCGAATTTATGCTGTTCCGCTGGAAATGGATCGTCCCATGGCCCGTAGGCAGTTGAAACAGGTTTCAATTTCAAGTCTGGGAAATCTTTGTCCGTATCTGGTTTTTGAGGTCTATTAAAGCTATTGATATAAGCTGCTACATGAAAAGCTTCTTCATCCGTTAATTTTGGGTTTTCTTTGGTAGCAACAAGATGTGGCATATTGGCTTTGATAAATTGAGCCGCAGTTAAAACCCTGTGCATACCAGCCCCATGATTGAAAGAATCATCTCCCCAAAGTGGGGGATATTGGTAGCCTTTTCGCTCATCCGCTAACTTAGTTCCTTGTCCATCTTCACCATGGCAAACCTGACATTCATTGATGTAAACTTGTTTTCCGAAAATGGTATCCGCTTTTACTGAAGGAATTTTTACACTTACAAAACCTTTGTACCAAGCAGCTGTATCTTCAGGAATATCTTCACTCAGCCATTCCATATAGGCTACCAATGCTTCCATTTGCTCAGAATCTTCCGGCAAAGCTTTTCCATTCATGCTGCGTTCCATGCAACCATTGATGCGTTCTTCAATAGACCCTATCTTATTTTCCCTTCCTCTAAACTGAGGAAAGCGGTTAGTCACTCCTACCCATGAACCTGAACCAGGTTTTGTTCCTCCTTCCAAATGACAATTTTGGCAAGTCAAATTATTTCCAGCATAAAGCCTTTCATCCTTATTGATTACTTGAGGCCCCATCCACTTTGGAGATTCTGTGGCCAATAAATAACCAAATTTCACTTGCTTTCCTTGCTTACCATCAGGCAAATCTGTTTCAATATTGGGCAATTTCCATTCTTTACTAGCTTTTGAAGATGAGATTCCCAACCACTGAGGAGCCTCATCTATAAAAATAAAAGCCACGAAAAGAATAGCAACAATAGCCAGAATGATAGACATAACTGCCGTGGTCATTCTGATCAGTTTCAAAAAGTCCATTTCCGTAGAATTAAGTTAAATAAAGGTCAGCTTAATAAAGAAGACCTAATGCTTTTAAGTTAAGCTTTTTATTTCGCCTCATCCTTTTATCCTTCTCCTAAGGGGAGAAGGATATATGTCTTAACTTAAAAGCATCAAAATATTAATGCGGTAATTTATGTCTTATTTTACCATAAACATAAGTTCCTAAAACAGCAGATGCTATCACTACTAAGATTACACCTACACCATTTCCCAACAAAATAAACATGGGGCCTGGACAAGCCCCAGTCATAGCCCAACCTAAACCAAATATTGAGCCCCCAATTAAATACCTCGCCCAGCTAAATTGCTTCGGAGCGATAATAATTTTCTCACCATCTATTGACTTCAATTTATTTCTCTTGATAATTTGGATTACAATAATTCCTACAAGCACTGCAGAACCAATAACACCATACATGTGGAAGGACTGGAACTTGAACATTTCATAGATTCTAAACCATGAAATAACTTCTGCTTTCGCAAGTGTAATCCCAAATACGGTTCCTATTAATAAATATCTTAAAAATTTCATCTATTCTATTTGATTAAATTAAATTACTATCATTCTAAGACTACAGTTTATTACTTATACTATTTAGCCTCAATAATAAGTGGGTCATTGACCGTTTGCTTTTTAAAAATTAAGAATAATCACATTACCAATAAATGCGGTAGAATAAAGTAGGTCATTACAAGACCTCCAATAAAGAAGCCTACTACTGCTAAAAGTGAAGCTGGTTGCAAATCACTCAAGCCAGAAATAGCATGGCCAGAGGTACATCCACCGGCATATCGAGTTCCAAAACCTACTAAAAAACCACCAACGACCATGAAAATGATACCTTGCACAGATAGTAAGTTTTCCCAGTTGAATATTTCTTTTGGGACAACATTTTCACCTGGGTTTTCTATTCCAAAGGCCTGAAGTTCAGTTATGGTAGTCTCGGAAATATGTGCTGCCTGATCATTCCCCAAGTACAAATAGGATATTAAGCCGCCTAACACCAACCCAGCTGCAAAAACCAAGTTCCACATTTGATCTCTCCAATTGAAGTCAAAGAAATCACAAGACCTCCCAGCACCCAAAATGGAGCACATTGTTCTTAAATTGGCTGAAAGTCCGAATGATTTACCGAAAAATAACATGGAAAACATGACCAATGCAATCAAAGGGCCTGCAACGTACCATGGCCATGGCTGACTAATCCAATCTAATAATTGACTCATAAATAATCGTATTTAATTTTTCTACTGCTTTAAAACTTTGTTTAATAAAATGTTCAAATGATGCATCCAATCATTTTTCCAAATTGATAAAACAAAATTAGTGTAGTAACATTCATTGAGGCGTAACAAAAGTTACGAATTGAATGACATATGTCAGGGGGATTGCAAAAAGACATGTAATTCTCCTCATTAAAATATTTTATCCATAATTTGCATTCCTTATAAAACCAACTCACTTAAATGGAAAAAATAATAGCTGAAGAGACTTTTAATGCACTAGATTTTACAGACTCTCCCTTAGAAATTGCGGAATATGAAGAGTGTAAATTCAAAAATTGTAACTTTCAAAATTATGATCTTTCAGGTTTTAAATTTATAGATTGTGATTTTGAGGAGTGTAATTTAAGTTCAGTAAAAATGAAAAATACCTCTTTACAAACAGTAGCATTTAAAGAATGTAAAATATTAGGCGTTCATTTTGATGAATGTAGTAGCTTTGGCTTATCCCTGAATTTTGAAAATTGCCAGCTTAAACATTCTATATTTTTTCAACTTCAACTACCTAAAACCAAATTTATCAACTCAAATCTTATAGATGTTGACTTTGGCGAATGCGATCTTCGAGATTCACAATTTCAGTATTCAGATTTATCGGGGGCTGTTTTTGAAAATTGTGATTTACAAAACGCAGATTTCAGAAATGCTAATAATTACAATTTTGATCCAGAAATGAATAAACTTAAGAATGCAAAATTTTCTATTGATGGACTTCCTGGACTGTTGGCTAAGTATAAAATAAAAATAGAGCATTAGAATTTAATACCCTAACTTAAGCCTCTAATTATCAATACCTTTACTTCTTTGGCACCAATTTCTTTATGGTTAATCCCTGAACTAGTATAGAGAATACCACAACAGAATAAGTAGCAGAGAGAATTATATTTTTCGCTTCAAAATCATCTGGTATCGAAAGAGCTAAGGCAACTGAAATACCTCCTCGCAAACCTCCCCAAGTTAGAATTGCTAAAGTATTTTTCTCAAAAGACCTAAGCCTTTCCATTATTTTAACTGGAATTCCAACGCCAACCAATCGTGCAAATAAAACAACTACAATGGCGCATAATCCAATTAAGAAATAATCTGGATGATACTCTTTTGAAATAACGATAATTTCAAGACCTATTAAAATGAACAAAATAGCATTAAGAGCCTCATCCACTAAGTGCCAAAATTTGTAGACGTAGTCGCCAGTTGCTTTCTTGGAATCGGCAGCATGTCCTTCTTTACTAAGAAACAAACCTAAAACTACAACAGCTAATGGTCCTGAAATATGAAAAAATTCAGCAGCTCGATAGGAAACCATCACCAAAGATAGCGTCACTAATACCTCTAATTCCACATGTGCATTATCAATAATCTCCAACAATTTCAAACCAAAAAAGCCAAAGACTGCTCCAAGTAGAATTCCACCTCCTACTTCAATTCCAAAAAGACCTAAGGTACTTCCTACACTAAAATTTTCGACTCCTGTTTGTGCTAAGCCCAATATGGTCAAAAAGGTAACCACACCAATACCATCATTGAAAAGCGACTCACCAGCAATTTTTATTTCTAGCTTTTTGGAAACCTTTGCCTCGGATAGTAAGGCCAACACAGCTATTGGATCAGTTGGGGAAATTAAAGCTCCAAAAAGTAGACAGTAAATTAAATCTATTTCATACCCGAAAAAAGCGAATACATAAAACATTAAAAAGCCTACCACAAAAGTAGAAATGAGAACCCCAACAGTAGCAAAGATTAAAATCGGCCAACGTTCTTCTTTAAGTTCTTTTACGTTGATGGATAATGCGCCTGCAAACAATAAGAAACTTAGCATTACGTCAAGCAACACTTCTTTAAAATCAAACTCTGAGACTATAGAAATTGCTAAATCAGTAATTTCCGGAAAAACATAACCAGATAAAAGTATTAAGATAGACAGGACTAATGCTATTATCATTAATCCTATAGTGGAAGGTAGCTTTAAATAATTGACATTAATAAAGGTAAAGACAGCTGCCAAAAAAATTAACAGTGTGATTAAATCTAATACTCCCATTATTTTTTATAATTATATAGAATAACAAATTTTGAAACATCAAAATAGCGATTAATAACAATAATGCCTTTATAAAAAATATGGTTTCATCGAAAAAGTATAAAAAAAACTTACTTTATCTATATTTGAATTGAATGACTAAAATGCATTTAAAACAACAGAGTAGAATGCTTATCTTCCAAATGCTTCTACGCTGTAATCTAATTTGGTTCCGTACATAGGGAATGTAATTTTTAACAAACCATAGAATCCTCTTTGAGCCAGACCAGGTCTAAGCCCGATTTCGGCACCATAGCCCCAACCTAATGTTCTATTAAAATGTCCATCAATCCCAATTCTTCCACCAAACATAAAGGTATTAATGGCAGATCCATCATAAAGATAAAAATCGTTGGCATCAGCATTACTAGGTCGATGATAAAAATCCTCAACTGTTACCATTGGCAAAATCAATAAGTCGATAAAGGTTGAAAACACGTGATCATCCACTAATTCTTCGTAGGTTTTATCAGGCTTAGCTGCGAAATTCTTAATCCAAGTAAAGCCAGCGCCAACACTTAAACCAGCACCTAATACATTACCGAATATCGCTTCATCTTGCGCACCTGAAATAGTATCCATCACCATTTGATCACCAGAGCCAAAAGATCCTGGTACTTCCACACCTTGAGCTTCAATAGCTCTACTTAATTCTGATGTGGTTTCATAATAGATACCGCCTAATCTTGCAAAAAATATTTCTCTTCGTTTATTAGGAATATCAGCTCTTTTAGGAACTTTAGCTGCCCATTCAGCACCTTCATAATTTTTTGAATAAAGCGGTATTTTACTTTCGGACTCTTGCTCTTTATCCCAAATGTGATATGATGCACTTGCTTCTGTAAAAAAATAAGTTCTTGCCCTTGATTGAGGATCAAAGCCGTTTTTTTGAGCAGCATTTCGAGCAAAATCACTACCAATGAAATATGGAGTTCTGGCATGAGCTTTGAAATGCATGAAATCATTCAAATAATAAGTGGCATCTATACCAAAACCAGTTGTAATGTTGGTTACATGAATATCACCATAAGCTGGGGTAATCCCTATGAATAATTTGTTTATATCATAAGGGTCGTTATACATTTCTTCATATGTAACGGTTTTATTTTCTGATCTCCTTCTAAACTGGGCTTGAGAGGAAAATACAAAAGAATATGAAATTGTTATGATGAGTACAAGTCTTACTATCTTCACTATAATTTTATTTTTTTACAGCTGTAAATATAATAATAAATTAGGACTACAATAAATGTAGTCCCTAAATGAGAAAAAACCTCAATAAATTAATGAAAAATAGCAAATAATTTTTCAGAAACCATTTATGCTAAGAGGTTTTTTAAAACTTTTTCATGTGATTTCACTATGTGATCTAAATCTTCAGCCGATAAAGAGGTAGATAAAAACCATGATTCATATTGTGCAGGAGGCAAATATACCCCTTCGTTTAGCATGCCCTGAAAATACTTGCCAAACATTTCAGTATCGCAAGCTTTGGTACCATCAAAGTTTTCTACAGCTTCTTCATTAAAGAAAAGACTTATCATTGACCCCAATTGGTTAATCGTATAGTTTTTACCCAGTGCAGTATTTACTTTAGCGATTTCTTTTGCTAAATATTGACCCGAAGCACCTATTTGCTCATATACTTCATCATGGTCATTTAGATAATGTAACATCATCAATCCAGCAGACATTGCAATAGGATTTCCTGAAAGTGTTCCTGCTTGATAAACAGGGCCTTGAGGCGATACAAAATCCATGATTTCCTTTTTACCGCCATAGGCACCAACAGGCATACCTCCTCCTATGATTTTTCCAAGTGTAGTAATATCTGGTTTTACTCCAAATATGCCCTGAGCACCAGCTTTTGACAATCTGAAACCAGTCATCACTTCATCAAATATCAATACTATCCCTTCTTTATCACAAACCTCTCTTAATCCTTGTAAATATCCTTCTTTCGGAATTACACAGCCCATGTTACCAGCAACAGGCTCTACAATCAGTGCTGCTATCTGACCCTTATTCTGTTCAGCAATCTTCTTCACAGCATCCAAATCGTTGAATGGGGCAGTTAAAGTATCTTTTGCAGTCCCTTTTGTTACTCCCGGGGAATTAGGAGTTCCCATAGTGGCAGCACCACTACCTGCGGCAATCAAAAAACTATCGCCATGGCCATGGTAGCAACCTTCAAATTTCAAAATCTTATCTCTTCCAGTAAAACCTCTTGCAAGCCTAATAGCAGACATAGTTGCTTCCGTGCCTGAATTCACCATTCTCACCTTCTCAATAGATGGTACCATATGCGTGATCAACTCAGCTATCTCTATTTCTTTAGAAGTTGGTGCGCCAAACGACAATGAACTCTTTAATGCATCAGCAACAGCTGCTTCTATTGCTCCATTTCCATGTCCTAAAATCATCGGCCCCCAAGAATTGATCAGGTCTATATAGCGATTATCATCTTCATCGTACATATAGGCACCCTTTGCACTTTTTATGAAAATCGGATCCCCTCCTACCGCTTTAAATGCTCGAACTGGAGAATTAACTCCACCTGGGATAAAATTTTGTGCTTTTTTAAATAATTCTTTGCTTCTTGACTTATCCAACATCTAATATATTTTTATGTATTCTAAATTTTATTTACCTCAAAAAGTTACTGTCAAATGTTACAACCAAAACGTGACATTATCGACCATGAGGTATTTTTAACTACTCTTTAATTATTCTTTAAATTCTGATGGCTTGTCTTCAACGTTCTCGTAATTCAGCAATTTCAATTCCAATGATTCCATAGTAGTAATTGGCACTACCTGATTGTCATTTGCATTGGTATAATCGAAACCGAAATATAAATAACCTGGCTGAAAGCCTTCTTTATAAATTCCATATTGGAAATAATTACCATATTCTATTAGTTGCTCACCAAAATACCTCATAGTTTCATATCCATCATAACTATATTGAGAAGGTAATTTGTTATAAGTTTTCCTATAATTCTCCTTAAACTCGGCCACCTTAGGAGAGCTAAAATCAAAATAATTTTGACCTATCATCACCACTTTCATTCTTTGCAATTGATCAAAAGAAATTTGATTCATTTCCAGTAAATCATCAAAAGCAATGACAGGAATACTGTCCCTTCGAGTATCAAGGGCACTCAACACATTGGACACTAATAAATTATCTGATGAGGCTACCATAATATGACCGAGAGTATCTCTACTTAAAATCAAAGAATCTTCTTCCCCGACCTTCACTTTTACAGTGTTACTTATATAAACTTTGTCGGAATCTGGCAACGTATCTGTTTCAAAAACCTCTGTCAAAGACCTTAGAATTTCAGTGCTTGCCATCGGTGATCTTGATGCTGCCATCCAGCTTATATTGAATGAGTCAGCTTCTAGTAAACTTTTATAAGAGTAGGCAAATACAGAATCTTGTTCCTTATCACCATAAAAAATGGTAGCATTCTTATTTTCATAGTGTTTTACCGCATATTGAGCAGCTATTTTAGCCCTCGTTTCTGGAGTGGATTTCATCAAAAACGAGTAAGGATTAGTGCCAATAGTTACCGAATTAGTTGAAAGTGGGTTAACCATATTGATGCGATTAGCACCAGAATATTCTCTCACCAACTTTGCTGGATCGGGATACAGTGGGCCAATAATCATATCCATTTGAAGCAAATCTCCACTTGCCAATAGCTCAGCAGTTGCAGCACTGTCTTGTTGAGTGTCATACGCATAAAGCTCAATTCGTTTTTCCTCCTTATTTAATTCTAGTACAGCTTGTGATATTCCTTGGTAAATATCCAGAATAAACTGATTGCCTTTATTTCCTTTTGAAGTGCTTAAGCCTTCAGCCATAAAAGGGAGCATAACGCCTACTCTATAAACATCCTTTTTTTGAGATACGCTTTCATCTATATAGTCAAAGCCACTCTTATTTAAATCAAATGAGTCAATAAGGAATTCCATCAGCTCCACTTTTCTCTCTACTAATGGTTGCCTACTTATTCTATTCGCTAAATGCTGCGCTAAAATTTTATCGTAAGGATTAAGTTCGATCGCTTTTTGTAATTCTGGAATACTGTCATATCGGGACAGTAAACCTTTCTTTAAATCATTTGCAATAGCTTTTACATCATCTGATTTCACATCATTTAAAAGCTCAATGCCTTTAAATAAATCTCCTTCCTCCAATAGCATTTTCCCATACCATACTTTAACCTCTTCAATATTATCCCATTCAGGATGAGTAGCCAATATTCCTCGTAGGGCTTCCATTCCCAATGCAACATCACCTGATTCATAAGCAGACAACCCATAAAAATAAGTGGCATATAGATAAAAAGGATTGTTTTCATTTATATCCAATAGCTTTTTGAAATGATTTTGTGCTCTTTGATATTCCCCTGCTCTGAAATAATTCTTTCCTGACAAATAATCTGACTGATAATTTGACTGTGCTTTAAGCTGGACAGCACTTAAAATAAAAAACACTCCAAAAATGACAATTGGTTTTAGTCGCATGGTATATCTATTAAAATATTAATTAAGCATTTGTTCTGCTTCGTCAATTTAAATCATCAATTCTCGATTTGAATCTTCCCAAATCGAAGCTATCTATTTTTCCTAACTCTGTCAATAAGTTGTAGGCAAACAAAGTATAGTATGAATAAGTACTATTACAAATTACTCCCACTCAATAGTAGCTGGTGGCTTTGAACTTATGTCATAAACCACTCTATTTACGCCCTTAACTTTATTAATAATTTCATTTGATACATCACTCAAGAAATCATATGGCAAATGCACCCAATCAGCGGTCATTCCATCAACACTAGCAACTGCTCTTAGTGCTACAACTCTTTCATACGTTCTTTCATCTCCCATTACACCAACAGATTGAATAGGTAAAAGGATAGAACCTGCTTGCCAAACTTGATCATAAAGCCCTCTTTCTTTCATCATGCCAATGAATATAGCATCAACTTCTTGAATAATATGAACTTTTTCTGGTGTTACATCACCCAAAATCCTGATCGCCAAACCTGGTCCTGGAAATGGATGCCTGCCTAAAATTTTATGATCTATTTCAAGAGCTCTTCCTACCGAACGTACTCCGTCTTTAAAAAGTGTTTTAAGCGGCTCCACTACTTTTAAATTCATCTTTTCTGGAAGGCCTCCTACGTTGTGGTGAGATTTTATTGTAGCTGATGGTCCTTTTACTGAAACAGATTCAATAATATCAGGATAAATGGTTCCTTGTGCCAACCATTTCACATCTTTTATAGCTTTGGCTTCCTGGTCAAATACTTCAATAAAAGTTCTTCCAATTGCTTTTCTCTTCCCTTCCGGGTCTGAAATACCTGCCAATGCTTTATAGAATTGATCTTTAGCATCGACACCTTTCACATTTAATCCCATGTGTTTGTAAGATTCCAATACCTCCTCGAATTCATTCTTTCTCAGCAATCCATTATCCACAAAAATACAATATAGATTTTTACCAATTGCATGATGAATCAGCATAGCTGCAACTGAGGAATCAACCCCTCCTGATAGTCCTAAAACCACCTTATCATTACCTAACTGCTCTTTCAGTTCAGCAATTGTGATATCGGCAAAAATCTCGGAAGTCCAATCTTGAGCACAACCACAAATTTTTAGTAAGAAATTTTCTAATAATTGTTTACCTTCTAAAGTGTGAGTTACTTCAGGATGAAATTGGATCCCATAAGTAGGCTCATTTTCTAGTTCAAAAGCTGCCACTTCCACAGAAGGGGTGCTGGCTATAATTTTGAAACCCTCAGGCAAAGTTTTGATAGTGTCTCCGTGAGACATCCAGACCTGAGATCCTTTTGTTAAATTTTTCAGCAAATCATGATCCTGATCAAAGCTTGTTAATTTAGCCCGACCATATTCTCTTATCTCTGAAGGCAGAACCTCTCCTCCGTTATTTTGGGCAAGATATTGTGCGCCATAGCACACGCCCAAAAGTGGAACTTTACCTCTATACTTCGTTAAATCAATTTTTGGAGAATCTTCATCCCTTACTGAACAAGGGCTTCCAGAAAGAATCACACCTTTTACATCAGGTGTAAGTTCTGGGGCATCATAAAACGGGTGAATTTCACAATAAACATTGAGTTCGCGGACTCTTCGGGCAATGAGTTGGGTGTACTGCGACCCAAAATCAAGAATAATAATTTGCTCTGTCATGGTGCAAAAATAATAGGATGAATCAGTTAAGCATAGAAAAAAGTGAGATAGCTTTTAATTTACTTACAATCAGATTGTTACGATGCAATCTTAGACCTTATAATCAAAGTTTTAGACTAAAATTGTCCATTTAAGTTTAAATTCCATCATTTTCAAGCAAAAAGTCTGAATCCAAAAACTAACATATCATCAACTTGTTCTTCTTCCCTCATCCATTCTTCAATAGTTTCTTTCACAATAACTCCCTGTGTCTCCATCTTTTTCATATGACTGCTGGACAGCAATTCCCTGAAATTTTTAATCATAAACTTCTTGTCTTTTTCACCTCCAAATTGATCTACATATCCATCGGAAAACAAGTAAAAGCAAGTATCGCCCACCAAATTAATTTCATGGACATCAAAATCTTTCACATTCTTGCCTTCATCAAAACCCATGGTCGTTTTATTGCCTTTAAGTTGATATAGCTGTTTATTTTGAATATAAATCAAAGAGTGGTTTGCTCCTGAAAACTGTACAGTGTTTTTCTTTTTATCCCAAACGCAGATCGAGATATCCATTCCATCTCGATTATCACTTTGCTCTTGCCTTAAAATATGAATGACACTAAGTTTTAGCTGTTTTAGAATTTCAGATGGTTGAGTAATACCTTTAAAATTCACAATATGGTTGAGCATATCATGTCCTATAAAACTCATAAAAGCTCCTGGAATTCCGTGGCCAGTACAATCTGCAACTGCAATAACAACTTTATCTGCTGAATCACTGTACCAATAAAAATCACCACTTACAATATCTTTAGGATTATAGTAAATGAAAAAATCCTCCAATTCTTTTTCAATTCTTTGAGGAAAGGGCAACAAAGCAGTTTGAATTCGCTTTGCATAATTAATACTGTCCGTAATATTCTTGTTTTTCTCTTCAATCAAATTATTCTTTCGAATTACATCAGTATTAATCGACTTAAGTCGTTCAGCTTGTGTTTCAATCTCTTCCCTTTGCTGGCGTATTTCCTCATTTTGGATTTTGAGTTGGGTATTAGCTTTTTGTTTTTGATTTTTGGCCCTGAATGTAATGATTGCAAAAACAATTAATATCACTAGCACACTTCCTATGGCTACATTAAGTATGCGCTGTTGTAAAATTTGCTTTTGTTTTAGCTCTTTATCAATTCTCAGGATTTCGTTTTCTTGCTCCTTTTTCTCCGACTCATAAATAATTCTAAGGTTAGCAATCTGCTTTTGCTTTTCCTCATCCATTAGTTTATTTTCATAAATGTAAGCGGAATCCTTATATTGGTAAGCTATTTGAAAGAGGCCTTTCTGATAGAAAATTTCTGATAGATTCTCGAATGATTTGATCTTCCATTTTAGGGAATTGATTTGATTTGCAATTTCTAATGCGGTTGTGGCATTTTCTTCGGCTAAATATAAATTATCAGTTGCAATATAAACTTCAACCAAAAAATTTAAATATTCCACTGCTCCTAAATAATCTTGATCCTCTATCAAATATTCTAAAGCCCTTTTAGTAAGTTCTATGGCTTTATTGTAATTCCCTTGCTGGTGATTTACCTTTCCTTGAACGCCCAAAGCATAAGCCATCCCATTGATATCCCCTAGCTGATTAAAGATATCATACGCTTGCTTTTCTAAATTTAAAGCTTTTTCATTTTCACCAGTTGCTTGATATACTTCTCCAATATTTAATTTATAGACGCCTGTACTCATGGCATACTCCGAGGAATCAATGAGATCAAGCGCTTTGGAATAGTACTTCTTCGCATTTGAATAGTCTTCCTGATTAAAATATAGGATTCCCAAACTATTAGAGGAATTCGCAACACCTTTAGAATTGCCCAGTAATTCATAATTCCTCAATGACTCTAGCAGGTTTGAAATTGCCTTTTCATAATCTCCCAAAACCGTATAAATAGCACCTAAAACATGTAAGGAAGCGGCCTTATTAGTAAAATCATCATTTTGTTCTGCCAATTTTAAGGCATCGTTAGCGTATTTCAGTGCTACATCAGGCTGCACCGACCTATACCCAATAGCTAAATCAAGATAAATGTCAATTTTAGTGCTGTCATTTGAAGTTTTAGCAATATTCAACAAGCTATCTACTTCCGAATTCTGGGCAAAAAGCGGAAACCCAATCAAAAGCAATAGGGAAAGTAATAAGATGTTTTTCATTTAGCCTTAAAAATCATTGAATTGGATGCTCTTTACATCCTTCCATAATTTCTCATTATATTTCGACTTGATTATAAAAATCAAAGTTGAATTGAAAATAATCTATAATTAACTGATTACAAAAATATAATTTTATCTATTTCAATATTCATGGAACAATCCTTTAAAAACTTTATATTTTCATTTTTTACTATTATTACCCTTAGCATATCTACTGCAGAAGTTGCATTTTCTCAGGATAACATCGACAAGAAAACAGTTGAATTAGACACCGCACTTTACGAAACGGACAAAAATTCCCTATTTCCATTACCAGTAGTTTATTATACACCTGAAGCAGGACTATTTTACGGTGCCAGTATTCTGTATAATTTTTTTACGAATAGAAAAAAACCAATTAATGCTAGCCAGATTCAATTGGCAGCTGGCTATACCACCAAACAGCAAACCTTAATATTCTTACCTTTTCAGATTTTCTGGGATCAGAACAAATGGCGAAGTATAGGGGAACTTGGGTACTATAATTACGCTTATCCTTTCTATGGTATCGGTAATAATGGTCAACAAGATGTGTATTCAACTTACAGAGCCAGCTTTCCAAGAGTCCGGGTTTTTCTTTTAAAAGAAACAGCTCCTAATTTATTTGTTGGGGGGCGCTATTGGTTTGAGAATTACGATATTATTGAGTGGGATAATTCAGGAGATTTCCAGCAAGAAGATTTCTCCGGTGGAACTTATAATAGAACCAGTGGATTAGGTCCCGCTATGATTTATGACACAAGAGATGCCGTATACTACCCAAGGGAAGGACATTATTTAGAAAGTTTTATAGAATTTAATCACCAATACACTGGTAGTACGCACAATTACACCGCTATTTCCTTTGACTATGCTTATTATTATTCTCCAGCTGACAAAACTGTATTAGCAGCCAATGCATTTTCTTGGTCGAATGTTGGGGACGTTCCTTTCAACCGATTGGCCCAATTAGGTGGAAATAAAAAAATGAGAGGGTATTTTCAAGGATACTTTCAAGACAACAATCTCCTTTTAGGCCAGTTAGAAGTACGGCAAGAATTGTTTTGGCGAATTGGACTGGCGGCTTTTGGCTCGGTTGGACAAACAGCCGAAACCTGGGGCGATTACGGAATGAACAGATGGAATTATGCAGGAGGTGCAGGCTTACGATTCACTTTCGATACCAAAAAGCATATCAATGTAAGGCTAGATTATGCTGTCGGGAAAGATAGCAATGGTTTTTATATTGCTTTTAATGAGGCTTTTTAAGACTTAAAATAACGATATGACGATATGGCTAAAAACTGTGGCGAGTTTAAACACCTTTCTTTCAGTCTAAGAAAAAGATAACAAATAGCAATAAGTTATCAATTAACTGAAAGCCCGCCATTGATTTTAGCTGATGTTAGGTTTATTTATTCTTTCTTGAATTTTTGGAAAATATTTAAAAGAGTCCTTCTCGGACTGGTTTCTTCTAGAAAAATATTGTAGTCGAAAAGTCTCACTTTTAAAATATCATTCTCTAATTCCATTATGTTTATAGGCTCTATATAAACTCTTTTCCCATATTCATCATTAATAGTTTGTTCAAATAAAATCAAATTACCATCGTTTCCAAGAATCCACCTTGCATTAGAATACTTAACTCCATCGATTAATATTTGTACACTGTCATTCTCATGAAATTGATATGTCAGGATTCCTTCAAATGGGATAAATTCATCAGTCTCAATTAGTTCGTTAGGAAAGTATTTACCGTATGTCTTATCTCTGGTGTTTTGGCTATGCCATTTTCCAATAAGCTTCGATTTAATTTCATTTAATCTTTGTTGACTAAAACTGCGTCCGAAATAATTTAAAGTGTCATTTATTCCTATTCCGAAATCTATTAGTGAATAACTGTTTGAATCTATTTCTAACAGTTGACTTATTTGTCTGTTGTTGCCTGTTCCAGATAATGGATCAGGAGCTTGGTATAGAAAATAATAATCTTTATATTTTTCAACTCCATATCCTTCCAATTGAATGTTAATGGCTGAATCACTGATCATTCTGTCTAGAATTGGATATCTATAAGACATAAAACCATTATCATAAAACTGAAAATCTGTTTGCCATCTCCTTTTATTTTCCTCTTCAATAGACCATGATTTTGACAAAAGTAGTTCAAGAACTTCATTCTGAGATAATTCTATATTTGTTTCAATTGGCCTTTCAAAATATGTCCAAAATGTATCAGGTCTATTAAAGTCTACCAATGTTAAATCGTATTCATTTAAACGGAAAATACTGTATTGTTTGCCTCCAAAAACTAGCAAGGAATCTTTTTTTGTTGTCCAATTTAAAATAGTGTCTTTAAATGCGAAGTTTTTAATGTTCAATACTCCTGATTCATTAAAATCAAATACGATGGGTTGTGGTGTTTTAAAGAAGCTGGAAGTATCATTCAGGTATAAATTATTTATTTCATAATCATATATCCAAACGCCAGAAATGTCAGAATTGATATCTTTATTCTGTCTACTTAAATTCACGCATCCAAAAAAGAGAATCGATAAAATAATTGTTAATATTCTATGTTGCATGAATCCAATTAAACCTAACAATTCGCTAAATCCACCCAAAGACGCCTTTAGCTTCCCAAGCTAATCTGCTCAATGTAACTTGATCAAGTTAAAAATATAAAATAAATTTAAACTAAATATAAAACAGGTCATTGATTTTTAGGAACTTACCCCAAAATATTGATAAACTTAAACAAAAAAACCCCAGCCAAAACTGACTGAGGGAATTTTAAACCATAAACCATTAAACTACGATCTTAAATAAATCCGCTATTGAAGCTCTATGAAATTACCTAAATCCAATGTCCAATCGTAATCTTTATAATTCACTTTTGGATCAGCATCTTCAGGTATACAGTCATATTTCTTTAGGAAACCGATTACTCCTCCTCCATCGGAGAAATCACCTTTAAACCAACTGAAAAGTGTGGTAACATATACCTCATCTTCACTCTTATTATAATCAGTAGTTCTTTTTAAAAACTGTCGGGTAATTTGATCTAGCTCTTTGTCTAATTCATAGGCACTATAAACTGCCACATAAGGACAAGAAGTGGCACCACAATTCAAAGCAAAATGTATTCTACCATCGGCATCATCTACTCTAAATTGCTTCTCCAATTTGCTAGCAAAAGGATCATTTAGAAAGCCCATTGATAACTTAACCTTTGAACCACGGATTATTCCATGCTCAATAAAATCCAAGCTTAACAGCTCTCCTCCTACATTGACCTGATCTGCTTTGAAGAAAGCACCCCTATCATCAAAAAGTGAAGGGTCATCAGTTAAAATGATTTGTACATAGGCATTGTAAGTATTAATCCAGAATGCCTTGATCTTTTGATCCGTATCTAGAGACTCTGCCAACTCTTTTAAAGGTAATGCTTTGTATTCATTAACATATTTTTGATAATCTCCACTGTTTTTAACTGCTGATATTAAATTCATGCTCAATCTCACGAACTCATTGGGTTCTTTATTGATTTTACTTTGTCCCAGACTTGAAAAGGAGAAAAAGACTAAATAAAAACTAAATAGAGTAAGGCTAAATCTTTTCATTATTGTTATTTCGTAAGTGATTTCAATCTAAGTACGCAATATTTTAAATTACAGATGCCCGAAACCCAGAATAATAAAATAACTGTCATTATTCCGACATTAAACGAAGCGGATAATATTGGTAAATTAATCCAGTATTTGAAGCAATGTGGACAAGAACACCTAGCTGAAATAATTGTTTGTGATGCCGGAAGTGAAGATGCTACGGTTTCAATTGTTAAAGAAAATGAAGCGCAAATCATTCAATGCAAGCAAGCCAGTAGGGCCCACCAAATGAATGAAGGAGCAAAAATGGCTACCGGAGATATTTTGTATTTTGTGCATGCAGACGCAAAGCCACCAAAATCTTTTGCAACTGATTTAGTCAGATACATCAATAAAGGGCTTGATTTTGGTTGTTATAGATTCAAATTTGATTCAAAACACCCATTCTTGGCAGTTAATTCTTTTTTGTACCCGTTTCAAGGTGCTTTGGTGTAGAGGTGGTGATCAAACTTTATTCATCAAAAAAGATGTGTTTGAATCCAATAACGGCTTCAATGAGGAATATGTAGTAATGGAGGATTTTGAGCTGATCAAAAGGCTATGGAAAAAATATAAGTTTGGCATTATCCCGAAATCTGTTTTGGTTTCCGCTCGAAAATATGAGCTCAATAGCTATTGGCAAGTAAACATGGCCAATTTAAAGATCTACAAAATGTTCATGAAGGGTTTTCATCCTCAAATTTTGAAAGAAAAGTATCATCAGTTGATAAAACATCCAAAAGAAATAAATAGTCAACCCCTGTTTAAATAGTTTATTTAAGCTGCTATATCATCTTTGTTACCCCCTTCAGGTGTTTTCACCTTAAAATATCTGTGAGACAAATTAAGCCAAAATAGTAGTTGTTTAGGTGAAAACACCTAAACATGAGAGGGTTAAAGAGGCTATTTAGGTAAAAATTCATTAATAGGAGAAGAACAAAACAACCTGATTAAATTCAGTCACTAATTGTATAATAATATCGATAATAGTCAACCCCTCTAATTTAAACCTACATATTGAGCTATAAGCCCTTATTACCCAATTTGCTTTCCAAAATTAAACGACATTTATGGAAAGACTAAAAGATAAAGTAGCGGTAATTACTGGTGGTGCCAATGGCATTGGAAAAGCTACTGCTCAAAAATTTATAACTGAAGGTGCTCAAGTTGCCATTTGGGACATCGTAAAAGAAAAAGGCGAAGAGACTGCTAAAGAGCTTGGCAATAATACCAAATTCTATCAGGTAGATACTACCTCTTTTGACCAAGTGGAAAAAGCCGCTCAGCAAACTCATCAAGATTTCGGGAAGATAGATATCTTGATTAACAATGCGGGTATTACCCAAGATGCAACTTTAGCCAAAATGAGTATCGAGCAATGGCAAAAAGTATTGGATGTAAATCTAAACGGAGTTTTCTACTGCACCAAAGCCATCTCTCCTTTTATGGTGGAGCAAGCTTACGGTCGCATTGTCAATGCTTCCTCCGTGGTGGGAATCTATGGTAATTTTGGACAAACTAATTACGTTGCCACCAAAGCCGGGGTAATCGGCATGACCAAAACCTGGGCCAGAGAATTGGGCAGAAAAGGCATTACAGTAAATGCCATCGCCCCAGGCTTTATAGCTACCGAAATGGTCAAAAGCATACCGGAAAAAGTGATCAATATGTTGGAAGGGAAAACGCCTTTGGGCAGATTGGGCCAACCAGAAGAAATTGCTAATGCCTATGCATTTTTAGCATCTGATGAGGCATCTTTCATTAGTGGCGCCACGCTCAGTGTTGACGGGGCAGTTACCATCTAATATTGATTTTTCCAAAACCATCTTAACCAGACTTTAAAAAACTATGAGAAATGCAGTGATAAGCGGAACTGGATCTTATGTCCCGAAAAGGTTATTGAAAAACGACTATTTCAATGAGCTTTTAGGAGAAGATGTAGATACATGGCTCCGTGAAAATTTAACCATCAAACAAAGATATTGGTGCGATGATGATGAATCTACCATTGACTTATGCGAGCAAGCCGCTCTAAAAGCATTGGAAAGTGCAGGAATCAGAGCTGATGAATTAGATCAAATCATTATTTCAACGGATACTCCCGAATATATTTCCCCTGCTACTGCCTCAGTGTTACAATATAGGCTTGGCGCAACCGGTGCAGGCACTTTTGATCTCAATACTGCCTGCGCTGGATTTGTTACCGCCATTGACACCGCATCAAAATACATTATTGCAGATGAACAATATCAAAATATTCTTGTGATTGGCGCCTATGCCATGAGTAAATATTTGAATAAAACAGACAAAAAAACCGTCACTCTTTTTGCGGATGGTGCTGGTGCGGTAATTTTAAGTGCAGAGGAAAATACTGATAGTGGCTTTTTAAATGCACATCAATTTACACAAGGGCAATATCATGACTGGATGGGAATCTATGCAGGAGGAACTGGCTGTCCAGTGAACCATAATGTAGTGGAAAGCGGAAAACATCAACTACAGTTTGTGAAAAAATTTCCCAAAGAACTGAATCCAAGCATGTGGACAGAAATGAGCCAAAGAATGGCAAAAGAAGCTGGCATTGACGTAACAGCAGTCACCAAATTTTTTATGACTCAAATAAATATTAACAGTATTTACGAAATGTTGGATAATTTAGGCTTGGAAAAAGACAAAGCTAAATACATTATGCATAAATATGGCTATACGGGCTCGGCTGCAATTCCAATGGCATTAGATGAATCTTTCCGAAATGGAGAAATTAAAAAAGGGGATGTCATTTTTATGATTGGTTCAGGCGGGGGACTATCCTTTGCCGGAGCCGCATTCAGACTATAATTTTTAAACTTAGGTATGGTATTGAATATAAACTTTTTATTAGGAATGATTCCTGTAGCAACGGCAACGGTCATTTTGTTATCAGTCTATGCTATCGCGGTTATTTATTTGGTTTTTAAAGGCTTTAGGCAAACCCAAGACATGAGTGATTATGCTGTAGGTAGCGTATCCTTTTCACCTGCTTTTGTGGGATTATCCTTAGCTGCCTCTATGACTAGTGCCGCTACTTTTATTATCAATCCAGGTTTGATAGGAACTTATGGTATTAGTGGATTTATCTCCTATGGGTTAGCATTACCCATTGCGGCTGTCTTTTCGCTTATTTTATTAACCAAAGGATTTCGAAAATTCGGTAGTAAAGTATCCGCACTCACCATGGCACAATGGATGGGAAACCGCTATCAAAGCAAAGGTCTTTCTTTATTTTTTGCTTTCCTTTCTTTGCTTCTCATCACTTTTATAGTTCTGATTTGCGTGGGCATTAGTCAGGTGCTATCCAAAGCTTTGGATGTGGATGCTGTATGGGTATTAACGGGCGTAGTGGTCTTTATTTTTGGCTATATGATGTTTGGCGGTGCCAATTCCATGGTTTACACCAATGCTATTCAAGCCATTTCCATGTTGATAGTAGCCATTGTTTTAATTGGTTCCGGTTATGAATATTTGGAAGAAGGTATCAATGGTTTTATGGAAAAGCTGAATACTATTGATCCATTGCTGACCAAGCCACTCAATCCCGAAAGTCCCATTTTCAGAGATTATTTTGAAATTATCTTTTGCCAGATGGTGGTAGGTATTGCCATTGTTTGCCAGCCTCACATCCTGACTAAATCTTTACTTTTGAAAAAGGAAAGTGATGTAAACAGATATTTGATTGTAGGTTCAATCGTTCAATTTCTATTTTTCCTGGTAGTGATTGCTGGTCTATACGCAAGAATTGAGTTCCCTAACCTCATGGCTGATGGAAGCCCAATAGCGCCTGATGGACTCATTTCTACTTATGTAGTCAGTAAATTTCCAGTCTATATCAGTATTGTGATAATTTTCGGGTTGATTTCTGCCGGCATGTCCACTTTGGAAGGTTTAATCCAAAGTTTGAGCACTACCATCACTTCTGATATATTATTGAAAATAAGTCCGATGAGCATAAGGGAAACACTAACTAGACCTAAAACCGGAATGTTGGTGAATAAATTAGTGATTATTCTATTGGCAGTGGTCTCCTTTATATTTTCTTATCAGCAATTGATTAATCCGAATATGAGCGTGGCTATATTTGCTCAAAATGGAGTTTATGCTTATTTCTCTTGTGCATTTATACCCGTTTTATTCGGAATGTTTTTACAAAGGACAAATCCAAAAGCAGTTTATTTGGCTGCTTTCACTGCCTTGATTGTGTATTTTAGCATATATTACGGAGGTTTAACCCCATACATGAAAGGCGATGTAAAAAATCCGGCCATATCTTCTGCTATTGCCATTATCAGTTCAACAGCTATCGGATTAATTTTTTATTTTGTATTACCAAAACAAGCAAAAAATGAAATGTGATTGGTTTGAAAAATGGAGTACTTACAGCCCCAATAAACTAGCGGTTAAAAATATTGAGAGTGGACTGGGGTATGATTATAAATCTCTTAATCATGGGGCCAATGCAGTAGCTAATATATTTGAAAAAGAATATAATTTGACCAAAGGAGACCGATTATTGGTTCTTGCCGATTTCGATGCTGAATATGTGGCCTTGCTGGGTGTAGCCCAAAAAATGGGGATTATTTTAGTTCCGATTAATTATAGATTAAGTGCAAGTGAAATAGCTTTTTTGGTTCAAAATTCAGAACCAAGCCTCATTATTGTAGCCGAAGAATACAGAAGTTTATTAAATGAGGTTCCAAAATTATTGCAAGAAAAAGTAATTGCCTTTTCCCAATATGAAAACTGGCTAACTTCTGCATCAAAAGAGCAAACGGCTGAATATACGTCAAAACCTTTAGAGGAAACACATCCTGCATTTATTCTATATACTTCCGGCACAACTGGGCAACCAAAAGGTGCCATTTATACTCATGGCATGATGTTGTGGAACAGTATCAATACGGCTATCAGATTGAAAATCAGCTCAGATGATATATATTTAAATGTCATGCCTCCATTTCACACTGGTGGATGGAATGTGCTCACTGCCCCTATTTTACATTTTGGAGGTACACTGATTATGATGCCAAAATTTGATTCTGAAAAAGTATTAGAGGCATTAGAAAAAGAGGAAATCAGCATCAGTATGCTAGTTCCCACTATGGTGAGAATGTTAAGTGAAAGCGAAAATTTTAAACAGACTGACTTTAGCCAGTTGCGCTATATGATAGTGGGCGGTGAGGCTTTACCCATTCCATTAATCGAACAGTGGAACGAACAAGGCGTGCCTATTCGACAAGGATATGGATTAACAGAATGTGGTCCCAACATCACCTCTCTGGAAGCAGAAGATGCCATCAGAAAAAGAGGATCTATTGGTTTCCCTAACTTTTATGTGGACACAAAACTAATGGATGAAAACGGAGTGGAAGCAGGTCCGACTGAAAAAGGTGAACTTTGGATAAAAGGCCCGATTGTTACGCCAGGCTATTGGAAAAACCCTAAAGAAACTGAAAAAGCCATAGTGGATGGCTGGTTTAAAACAGGCGACATCTTAAAAAAAGATGAGGAGGGCTATTTGTACGTGGTGGACAGAATTAAAAATATGTATATCTCAGGTGGAGAAAACGTATATCCGGCCGAAGTGGAGAAATGCATTTTAAAACATCCTGAAATTAAGGAGGTCTGCGTAATTGGAGTGCCACATGAAAAATGGGGTGAAGTAGGAAAGGCCTTTGTGGTATTTAAAAATGGAAGAAAAGAAGTATCCGATATTACCGCCTATTGTATTAAGCATTTAGCTAAATATAAAGTACCGAAGCATTTCGAGGTGATAGAGGAGTTGCCTAAAAACGATACGGGGAAGATTAATCGGAAATTGCTAAGTTAGCCCCTCCCAGTTTAGGTGTTCTCAGGTAAACAAACGCCCCCCTTTCCCATGTTAAGGTGTTTGCACCTTAACAACTGCATAATTGGCTATGTATTTATAACAGAAGTTTGCAGGAGAAAACACCTGCAAGGGGCAGTGGGGCCACATAAAAAGAAACTTCAAAAGTCAGCAAGAAGTTAATCAGATCAAGGATTTGATTTAACGTATAAAATAACTTAATTTTCATGGCTGTAGTATTTAGGTTTAACAATAGTTCACTACCCTTTTGAAAAAACAAAAACTTAAAAAATTTAATGAATTCATTCAGGGACTCTTACCCCATGAAACTACCTACCTATTAAATAAACAGCAATTTGCTGACCCAGACAATTTAGTAATCCTAAAACAAACGCATGAAAAAGTGGCGGGAGTAACTCCACAACCCGATTTTTCAACTCATATCGACAAAAGAAAATATTCCCGCATGATTCAATGGATCAGCGAAAATTTGAATAATGCGGATGTAGATAAAGAATTTGACCAGCTGATTGAATTGGAAAAAAAATTAATGAATGATGCCATCAACACCGAAGATGAGCAGATTCTTCTGACCATTATTAAAAATACTGATACTTCCCATTATTATTTCATGAAGCGCTTCGAATTGGCTATGCATTTATTGAATTACCTATTGGTCAGGATGCGCCACAAAGAATATAATGAAGCAGTTAATTTTGTCAATCGATATAAAAACAATTATGACCAATCCCGATTGGTTTACGGAAGAATTCAGGAAGCTACTTTTGACATTACCAATCAATATACCTTTAACGATAAGGATTCAAAGCAATGGGAAAGTTGGCTATTAACCATCTTTCGCGACCCCATGATGGATGGAATGAATCGCTATTACGCTTTAGTCCGACTAATATTTCTTTACTACAATTACAACCAACAGGAGAAAATGGAAAATCTCTTCGAGGAAGTTGAACCCCTTTTAGAATCCGGAAATTTCTATAGTAAAAGGATCTTAATTAACTATTACGGAAATCGATTACTTTTTCACAGTAAAGCTAATCAATTGGATCTAGCAGAAAAATATGGCTATTTATCCATAAGAGTTGAAAACAGTGATTTTTTGCATTATGTCAATAATCTCAATACAGTTTTACTAAAAAAAGGCAAAACCCCAGAAGCGCTTAACCTCATGAAAGCAGCTTTCCCTCAAGCCAAGAAAAGTCCGAATTTCCATCATCGTGTTAGTTTTGTGGCCTCTTACGTTCGCTGTCTCACGGATTCAGAGGAATTGAATAAGGCTATTACACATGCAGAAATTTTTCTTTCTGCTTACAAAAAAGAATTACTAGAGCATAGATGGCATTTTTTCTTCACTGTATATTTCAGAGCTTTATTTCTGAAAGGACATTACAGAAAAATATTGCAGTACATCAACAAATTCAAATTACTAGAAAGAGAAGCTAAGTATTTACAAAAAATAAGTTCGGTAGCCACTTTGGAATGGTACTATAATGCAGCATCTTATAAAAGTGAAAAAATAGAGTTAATTGCACTCAAGGAATTCTCAAAAAACTTCCTAAAGACTTACGATAAAATCAGTAACCGTAGCAAAGCAGTAAATGAATTATTAAAAGATACCCAAAAAGTAATTCCTGAACTGTTCTAAAATCTAAAAGTCGCACCCTTTTATAACTAAAAAACACACCCTATCTAATTTCAATTAGTACTTAAACCCATTTCTCACTTCAATAGTCAACCCTCATTTAATATTATTCTTCATTTGGTTTGAATTAAGCTTTCATAGATTAGCAAAAGCGATTTAGAGCAAAGTTAATTTTATTTAAATGGAAAATGAAAGTACATTATTCTTACAACAAAAAGAATCTCACCTTAAGTGTTATTCTTCTAATAATCATAATCATGGGCTTAATCTCTAGTGATGCTTATAGTCAAGCCCAGTTTGACGCCTTGGACTATCCTTTTGAAATGAAGGAAGCAAAGTTGTCAGGGAATAAGACCATGGCTTATGCGGATTTAGGTGATGGCGAACCCATTTTATTCATTCATGGATTAGCAAGCTATGCTCCTGCTTGGAAATATAATATCAATGAGCTGTCTAAATCCTATAGATGTATTGCTGTTGATTTAATGGGCTATGGGAAATCCTCTAAGGGGAAATATAATGCAGACCTGAGTTTTCATGCTCAATTTCTATTTGAGTTAATGGAACAATTGGACATTGCTTCTTTCCATATTGCAGGACATTCAATGGGAGGACAAATTGCATTGAAAATGGCTATTAAACATCCGGAAAAGGTAAAGTCATTAATGCTAATGGCTCCTGCAGGAATTGAAACTTTCAGCGAACAGGAAAAAGAAATATTTAAAAATTCCACTACAGCCGAAAGCATTGCTCAGGTTTCCGATGAGCAATACCGCATCAATCTTTCATTGAATTTTTATGAAATGGATGAAAGGGCTGAATTTATGTATTCAGACAGGATGAAAATCAAATCTGATGGACAATTCATGGATTATTGCCATGTAGTAGCAACAGGAGTGATGGGCATGTTGAATGAACCCGTATTTGAGCAATTGGGAGAAATCAAACAGCCTACATTGATCTGCTATGGCCAAGAAGATCGGTTAATTCCGAATACCTATTTACATAAAAATTCAAATACCGAATTAATTGGGAAAACAGCAGAAGAAGAAATTCCTAACAGCCAACTGGAAATGATACCTCAAGCCGGTCATTTTGTACATTTTGACCAACCTAATAGAGTAAATGAAATCATGAAAAACTTTTTAAAAAACAATTAAACCACTTAATATACGACTACTATGAAAACGATAATTACAATTTGCATGAGTATTTGTCTTTTTTGGGCAAATTCCTTGTTCGCACAACAGACCATCACTGGTAAAGTACTAGATGGAGACACGAACGATCCGTTACCAGGTGTTAATGTCATGATTGAAGGAACACAAGAAGGTGTTTCAACCAAAACGAACGGAACTTTTGAGTTGAAAACCTCAAGAACTGATTTCACATTGGTTTTCAGTTTTATCGGTTTTGAGACCATCACAAAATCAGTCAAAGGAACTACTGATTTAGGAACAATTACTATGAAGCCATCATTGGTATATCTTTCTGAACAAGTAGTAGTTTCAGGCACAAGGCGAGCTGAGAAAATCACAGAGACTCCCGCAACGATTCAGGTAATTGATTCAAGACAAATCAATGAACTCCCTTCTTTCAATGCAGGTGAATTATTATCTAGGGTAAAAGGAGTAGAATTTGTTCGTTCCGGTGTAATTGGAACTGGCGTTAACATCAGGGGTTTTAACAGTAACTTTAATGCCAAAAACCTTCAGGTAAATGATGGTAGATTTGCTACTTTGGTGGCTACGGGATTGCCATTTGGCCCGCTATCAACCAACATAAAAGAAGATATTGATAGAGTAGAAGTAATACTTGGCCCAAATGCAGCACTTTATGGACCTAATGCTCACAATGGCTTGGTAAACACTATTATGAAAGACCCAAGAACTTCTGAAGGTACAACAGTTGCTTTGGGAGCCGGAAATCAAAACATGTTTACAGGGAGGTTGAGACACGCACAAAAAATCAATGATAAATTGGCTTTCAGAGTATCAGGCGAATATACACGAGGAACAGAATTTGAATATGCTGACTCTGTTTATATTACCAGAACTGATAATGAAGGAAACGCTTATAGAAGAGGATATGAAGAATTGGAACTAGATAATGATTTCGAATTTTTAAGAGGTAATGCTTCTATGGTTTATGAAGTGGCTGATAACGCAGAATTAGTAGCAACCTGGGGTGGAAGCAGTAGTACTTACCTAGCACCAACTAACGTGGGAAGAAATCAAATCAAAGATTGGAGAATTAATCACTACACCCTAAAATTTATTTCTGATAAATGGTTTGCTCAAGCTTATTTAACTACTAGTAAAACAGATTCCACTCATTCATTGGATGATAGAACTAAAGCTTACTATGCAGCCATAGATGCGGGTGTAGCAGAAGCTGAAGCAAGAGGTCCAATGTCCTACCAAACTGGTGCTTTATTTATTGATGATTCAAGAAGATTCAATGCCGAAATTCAGCACAACAACAGTATTGGAGATTTGGATATAGTAGTAGGTTCTCAGTTTCAAAGAGATATGGCCAACAGCCATGGCACTTATTTATTAGATGAAGATGAAAATGACTATATCACTATCAATCAAATAGGATTCTATACTCAATTGGATTACAAACTAGGTAACGGCATTAAATTAACAGGAGCCGCCAGAGGGGATTACCACCAGATTTACGAATTCAATTTTGTTCCAAAAGGAGGTATAGTAAAATCATTTGATAATGGAGCAGTAAGATTGACCTACAGCAAAGGAATTGCAGCTCCAACTATCCTCAATATGTATGGTGATTTATTCAGTGGTCTTATTTTAGGAAATGCAGAAGGATTTACTTTAGCAGATGGAAGTATGGTTGAACCACAAAGAGTTGAACAAATCCAAACCATTGAAGTAGGTTACAAAGGAAAACCTAGCAAAAAATTATTTGTGGATGCTAATGCATATTACAATATGTCCAAAGATTTCTTGAGTCCAGTGACAGTCGTTGGAGTGACCACTCAAAGAGGTGACACGCCTATTGAAGAAGTACAATCAGGTTATGGTGCTTATGGCGGATTGGTTGCTACCTACATCAATTTCGGTCAAGTAGACACCTATGGCTTCGATTTAGGAATTAACTATGCTTTATCAAATACTTTAAGTTTGAATTTTAATTACTCCTACTTCGATTATTCTGTTGATGAAAATAATATGGAAAATGATTTTAATAATGACGGAGTAGTCAACAAACTTGATGTATTGGTCAATTCACCTAATAATAGAGCTGGTTTTGGTCTAAACTATTCTGGAAGTAAATTCTTCGGGACTGTATTTACACGGTGGGTAGAAGAGTTTGATTATTTCTCTAGTTTCCAAATTGCAGCTAAAACACAGGATTTAACTTACCGAGGTACTCCGATCGTGGAAGATGCAAGAAGTACTGATTCATGGAATTATGGGCCATTGGGTGGATTTGTGAACGTTGATGTGAGTTTAGGTTATAGAATAAATGAGAAATTCACTGTATCAGGTCAGGTGACCAATTTATTTGATGCAGAAATCAGAGAGTTCACAGCCTCCCCTTTCATTGGGAGATTATTCAATTTTGAATTTAAAATGAACTTACCTCCTATTGGTAGTAATAAACAATATTAAAATCATTACAACCAACCTTCACTTAAAAGACTGCTATAAATAGCAGTCTTTTTTTTATCTTTAAAATAGCCCCTGCTTCACTGCAGAGGCTCATGAAAAAACCACTCCCCTGACGATTTCAAAAGAAATATCAGGATTCTACCTAAACGTGGGCTATTGCTAGCTTCTTCTTTATTTTACTGGCTCATCAAAAATTCATAGGTACCGTATTCCCCTCTTGCTGTTTCTTCCTGATACACAATGGTGATGGTTAAATTTCCGTTATTGACCGATGCCGTAAATAACCTTCCATCTTGGCGGACAAATTCATCTTCTGTTTCTACATTTTCAAAATCAAATGTACCACTGTTTGGCCATACCGGAGCTCCGTTTTCCGTGCTGTAGCTTTTATCATTTATGGTCAGGCTGAAATTAGCAAAGTCACTGATGACCGTGTTCTCTTTTCTTACCTCCTGTGCTGTCCAAGTGCCTTGTAGAGCATCAATCAAATCCTTTTGGGCTTGCTCCGTGGGCGTTATGTTTATTTCATTCTTGCAGCTGATCATTGCAGTCATGGCTATTAAAATTATGGCTGTTATATATCTTAAATGTGTCATTTCTTTAGAGTTATAAGTTTTGATGAGTATTCAGTAGTGAGTAATGGGTAATGAGATAACTATTTCTTCTCACTACTCACTACCCAATACTGACTACTGTTTAATTATTCTATTCATTTGACCGTTATCAAGGCGGATGAAGTACATGCCTGCCGGAAGTGCTTTCATATCTAGCAGCGTTTGCTTTCCTTCCGTTTTCTGCGCTCTTATGATCTTACCCTGTGCATCTATCAAAGTGATTTGATTCACTTTTTCTCCATGCACAACCTCCACTTCATTGAATACCGGGTTCGGGTAAATATTGATTTCAAAGGCTTCGATATTGGCAGTTACACCGCCTACTGTAAAGCTTTCTGTGATGCTACATCCTGCTTCATCAGTTACTGTTACACTGTATTCACCTATTTCCAAATCTGATAAGTTGGCGGTCGTTTCACCATTACTCCAGTCATAAGTATAGGTTCCCGTTCCACCTGTTACAGTCAATGCGATACTTCCATTTCCAAATATGCTGTTGCTGTCTGTAATTTCAGCTGTTAGTTCGATCGCATCCGGCTCTGTAATATCAATAGACGTTGTCGCAGTACAGCCATTGGCATCAATCACAGTGATTTCATAACTACCTGCGCTCATGTTTTCGAATAAGCCATTATCCTGGCTTTCATTTCCTATGCTGAAAGTGAATGGTGCTGTTCCGTTGTTTAAGCTAACTTCAAAACTTCCGTTAGCATCTCCGTTGCAACTCACATTTTGTAGCACTGTTGCATTAGATTCAAATCCTTGGCATGGATCTTCTAAAACATCAAAAGTGGTACTGGCTACAGCTGAATTGTAATTAGCATCTCCTGCCTGGCTCACTTCAATTCCTACTGTTCCTACTTCACCAGTTAAGGCTACCAAATTACCATTAATGGTCGCTGGTCCCGAAAGAATTCTGTAAACAAGTTCCAAATCGCTTGTGGTCGAAGCTACTACCTCAAAATCTGCTGCTTCCACATCTTTGTCAGAAATGCTTTCTAGGGTGATTTCTTGATCGGATTTTTCAATTGTCAGAACAGCACTTATATAATCGAAACTATAGTTTGCGGCTTCTCCACCGCTTACCGTTATAGCGTATTCCCCAGCATTGCTTAAGTTAGTTGCATCCGTTGCAGCAATTGGTGCTGTTTCCAATACTGATTCGTCTTCCCCATTTTCAAATCCACTGATGGAGTAGGTAAATTCAGGAAATTCATTTCCATAAATAATAGATTTATCATCAGCAGTCACTGTGAGTTTAGCAGGACTGACACTCAATTCACGAGTTTGTTCAGCCGCTAAATAATTCCTATTTCCTGCTTGTATTGCTGCAATTTCGACCGTACCTACACCGACAATATTTAGATTTCCTTCGCTAATTATGGCAACTGATTCATCGGAGCTGGTAAAGCCGACAGCTAAATCACTACTAGCAACGGCACTTAGCACTATAGCTTCTGATCCGTAACTCACTGTTTCTGTAAGGCTAAATGTAATGGTTTGTTCAGCTTTTTCAACTGTTAAGATTTGCATAGCGGTTTCTGCTTTAGCATAATCTTCATTTCCACTTTGTGATGCCGTTATTTCAGTAGTTCCTGCCCCAACAATGGTAACCGTTGCCCCTGAGATAGTTGCCACATTATCATTTGAAGATGTAAAGCTTACAGGCAATCCGGAAGTAGTGCTTGCTGTTAATTCAAATGCAGCATCACCATAAGTAGCATTTGGAACTTCTTCAAAAGTGATGGTTTGGATTGCATCTTCTAAGTTATTGATAGAAATAGTAAATGTTTTTTCAAAAGTACCTCCATTACCATCATCAGTCTGTAAGCGGATTGAGTACGTTGTTTTAGTTTCAAAATCGAAAACTTCATTTGCTCTCAATTGATTTCCAGCGATATCGAATGAAGCATTATCTGTATCGCCTTCGCCTGCAACAAGCGAATAAGTATGTGCACTAATGGCATTGGCATCGGTGGAAGAAAATTCACCAATGACGTCTTGAACTGCATTGTTTTCATCAATGCTGTTGTTATCGAGCGTAATATCGGTCGGGGCTACATTCTCTTCGGTTACATTAATTGTCCATTCCTGAATGGCAGTAGGGTTTTCAGCAGAAACAGTATAAATAAATGCACTACTAAAGTCCTGAGTAATACCTGAAGCTGGATCGGCAGTTGCTCCAGAAGAAACTGTAAATGATGGCGTTAAAGCGCTCAAATCTGTCCCTAGCACTACTTCTATATCAATAGTACCAGTACCAATAGTTGCAGCACCAGCCTGTTCGGCAAAACTAAAAGCTGTAATATCATTATTGAGGTTAGCGCAATTGGTACTAAAATTAGCCGTTTCGTCTATTTCAGAAAAGTTAGCTTCAGCATATGCCACATCATCAACCGTAACACAAGTTAAATTAGGATTGTTGGTAATATTAAAAGTAGATAATGCTGAATTATTACCATTTTGAATGTTGAGTGATTCCAAATTATTATCTTCTAGACGAATATCATTAAGGTTTGTATTAGCTGTTAAATCAAGAGAAGTGATGGAAGTGTTATAAGCTCTCACTCTAGTCAATGCTGGATTAGCAGACACATCTAAGACACTAATTGGATTATCCTGAACTTCTAACAACCTTAATTCTGGATTTTGTGAAACATCAATAGCAGAAAGATTATTACTTCCTATAAATAATATTTCTAATTCCGATAGATTGGAAACATCTAAAGACGTGAATTCATTATTGGTAGAAGTAAGTGTAGTCAGCTTAGTATTATTGGAGACATCTAAATTCTCAAGCTGATTATTCGAACAAGACAAATTTGTAATGTTAATGAAAGCTTCTAACCCAGTCATGTCGTCTATGCCTCTTGTGGTTACATTAATGTGTCCAGTGAAGTCATTTGCTTCCGTTACCTGAATAAAAGCATCTTCGTTGCTATTTATTTCAGTATTATCCAGCAGCTCATTCTTGAAATTAGCGTCAGGAATATTAACCACATTACAATCAGTACTGAAATTGGCAGAATTATTTGGGTCAGACCAGTTAGATTCCGAAAAAGCAAAATCATCAACAGTAATGCAGGAAAGATCAGGATGGAATCGTACAGTAAACCCAACAAAATTGGTATTATTTCCATTAGCAACATTTAGGCTGGTTAACGAACCGTTAATTAATGAAATAGTATGTAATGATGAGTTAGCTGATACATCTAACTCCTCTATTTCAGTATTATCAGCATAAAGTATAGTCAAATTAGGAAGAGCAGATACTTCTAATGCCGTCAATGGATTATTTGCCACTCTCAATTGCGTGATCATGGTATTTGTAGACAGATCAAGGCTGGATAACTCATTAAATTCCAAGCGTAAGTTTGAAAGCTTGGTATTGCTTGAAAGGTCAATTGAACTAAGTGAGTTATTACTTAAGGAAAGAACTAATAGCTCAGTATTATTACTTAAATTAATGGATGATAATTGATTATTCGTTGCTGTAAATGTTGTTAATAATGTGTTATTAGAAATATCTACAGCAGAAATAGGACAATCTGAAATTATGAAATCAGTGAGCACTGTATTTTTTGAAACATTAATTTCTGAAATGTTATTTCCCCCTATTCTAAGTGATTCAAGAAAGACATTTTTGCTTACATCTATTGAGCTTAAATTATTGATACTACAGTTTAGACCTGTAATATTGACAAATGCTTCTATACCTGTGAGGTCATTTATTCCTAAATTTATTACGTTAATGGCGCCTGAATAAGCTTCTGCTTCCTGATAAGTTATTTCACTATCTTCATCAGTATTTATATTAATATCAGCCAATAATGCATCCTTAAAATTAGTATCAGGAATATTCACTACACAGTTTTCTCCTGCGTCAGTAATTGTCCATGAATGAGTGGACTCTAATGTATTTCTGCCATCAGCTCCAAGACAGTACTCTATTCCCGAGACACCAAAAGCTACGCCATTTTGTACTGTTTGAGCTGACCAGCCTGTTAGAATTTTATCATAATTGGTGGTAGACAAGCCAGATTCATCAAACATTTCAGACATATTGGCAACTAAACTAATATCCCAATTTGAAAGATCTCGGTCAAAATCTTCTGCATCATAAAACATCCCCGCCATATTCGTGACCAAGCTTACATCCCAATTCCCAATATCACTGTTGAAGCTTCTGGCCCTATTGAACATATTTGACATGCTTGCAATTTTCCCTGTATTCCAGCTGCTTATATCTTGATTGAAAGCTAAGGCTTGAAAAAACATGAATTCCGTTTCCTCAACGTTTGAAACATCCCAAGACGAGATATCACCATTAAACTGAGCTGCGTTAGAAAACATTCGTTCCATATTAGTTACCATACCAGTTTCCCAATCATTTAGGTCCTGGTTAAAAGCTAAGCAATTATCAAACATAAAGCCCATATCAGTTACCTTAGAAACATCCCAGCTACCAATATCCTGGTTGAAATCACTTGCTGTATTAAACATGCTCCTCATATCTGTGACCATACTCACATCCCAATTGCCAATAGGTTGGTTAAATTCTCTTGCATCAAAAAACATTTGAGACATATTGGCGACAGCGCTGACATTCCAATTAGAAATATCTTGGTTAAAATTTGATTCCTTAAATATGGCTAGCATATTGCTTACACTGCTAACATCCCAGCTCCCAATAGGTTGATTAAAGCTTATAGCTTCAGCAAACATGCCTGACATATCAGTGACATTGCTTACATCCCAAGAAGTAATATTTCCATTGAAATTCTGTGCTTGTGCAAAGGTTTGATGCGTATTTGTGATGGTGCTGACGTCCCAATGATTCAGATCAGCTGTAATACCTGATGCTTGGAACATAGAAGAAAGGTTAGTTACCCCAGACAAATCAGGAGCATCAGTAGCTACTACATCAAGGTTGGAACAACCCATGAAAGCCTTTGTCATGGTCGTCCATTGTATATTTCCCCATTGCTCAATGGTTTGTATTTTTTCTTTATCTCCTGTATTGTTAAAAAAGATATATTGAAAATCCCCAGAAATTTTAACAGTATGGATTCCAACTGTAGCATATTCGTGGGTGGCATTTCCTGATATTCCGGTTTCTACTGTACCATCTCCCCAATCAACATCATAATTATTTGATGCATTGTTATTAGTAGGAATGGTAATACTTTCATTTACCGTGCTTGTTTCCCAAGTTGTAATAAATTCGTTCTGTGCAATAGCTGAATTCATCAGCAAAAAGCAAATAATCTTAAGTAGGTAGTTTTTCATGTGTACATTAATGTTTAAAAGTTGCCACATGGAATAGTCAAAGTTCAAAAGCCCAGTTCACCAAACTTCAATAAGCTGTTATATTCATTTTGGTTGGTATGCTGTGCTTGTAACTATTTCATGATAAAATTTATTTTTATTTGAATTATGTTCAAATGTTTAAATTTTATCGAGGAATTATACTATACTTTAAGGGTAGTTTTAGTACTACCCGGGTGGGTAGTTTTATACATCACTTTGATAATCATTCATTTAACTTGGAAGAAGACAAAGCAAATTTTATAACTTCCTTACGATTCGAAACGCCTAGCTTTTCATAAATATTTTTCAAATGGAATTTAACGGTGTTCACTGATACGAAAACTTTATCCGCAATTTCTTGATTGGTCAAATCACTTAATGCATAAGTTAGAACCTCAATTTCACGAGTTGAAAGTGGGTTATCTAATTTTTCGTTAAATACATCTTGATCGATGGTAATCTCAGCACTGTTATTATCTATTAACATTTTCAATTGTGAGCGCATTTCATTGATTTGTGCGCTGAGTAATTCCCGCTCTAATTGATGTTTCTTCCTGATTGAGAAATAAATGAATATAGCAATGAAGACCACCAAAATTAGCATAACTCCTAACACAATGATATTTTTACGTTCTTGCGCTAATTTGAATTGAATTAATTTTTCTTGAGATTTAAGAAGTTCTATCTCCTGTTCTTTCTGCTTGGTATTGAATGAAGTTTCAAGCGACAAAATAGTCTGCAATTTATCTTTCTGCAAAATCGAGTCATTTAAGACCCTAAAGCTCTTTGAGTAATCTAAAGCAGCTTTGTAATTTCCTTCCTGCTCTGAAATCATGATCAATTTGGTGTAAATATCAAATAATCGATCCCATTTTTTATTTTCTTCTAGAAATTCCTTTTCCGTTATTAATATAGTTTTTGCTTTCCTTAAATTCCGCTGTGCTATATAGATATCAGCTAAAGTGATGTTGCCATTTGTTTTATAACTGCTATACCCATCCTCATGAAAATAGTCTTTCGCACTGTTTCCATACCAAAGTGCTGAATCAAAATCCTTTTCAAAGGCTAAAATTTCAGCTTTTATAATCCAATGCTTAGCCATGCTCAGACTATCATTTAGTTTTTCAGCTTCATTTAAAGCTTGATTAATGTAATACATAGCACTATCCGATTGTCCCACATGTAAAAATGCATGACTCAATTTACCCATCCGTAAAATATGCGTATTATGATTATTAGCACGCGTTTCGTGAACCAAAATTCCTTTTTGGTAATATTCAATGGCTTTATCATATTCCTTCATGGCAAATTTCAAATCTCCCAAATCGACTAAATCATAGCCAAAAGCAATTGAATCCTTCAAATTAAAATTGATTTCATAGGCTTCTTCATAGTACGCTTTTGCTTGAGCAAATGCATTTAGTTTAACCTTAATTTCTCCCAAATGAGATAATTGGTTGGCAATTTCCAAGGAATCGTTGACTTGCCGACAAATCTGCAAAGCTTTCTCGTAATAAGGTATGGCTTCAGTGAACTTGCCCAGGTATTTGTAACAAAAACCCGTATGACTGTAGCTTTCGATTAAATAAACGGTATCCACTGGGAATTCCTCCAAGTACTCAATGGTGAGCAAGTAATTTTGCAATGAGGCTTCTACATCATTCAAAAAATAAAGGGCATCCGCTTTTATTTGATAAATTCTTGAAAGGTTTGCTTTATTGTTGTTTGCTAAGATAGAATCTGCTTTTTCTACCACTTTATCAAAAGCCTCTTGTTCATAATACTTCAACAGATATTTCTCAGCTGAATGATCCTGAGCAGACATAGAAAAACTATAAAGTATAATATTTAATGCTATTAAAAATCTCATTTTACAGATTGAAAAATTTATCTATAAAAGTATACAATCTATCAAAAAAAAGAAATGAATTTTTAATTAATAAAAAGCACATATACCCCTCTAAGTGACTCCAGAAAAGCTGCAAATCCTAGCTATTTGTAAGAGGATCCTAAAAGAAGTCTTGTGCTAGCTTCTTCTATAGTTTACCAGCAAGCAAAAATTCATTATTCAATACTTTACTAGCGGTTTGAGATCAATAATCAACCTTAATGACGAGGCTTACTGAGAACAAATGATTTTTCTTTTGTCAAAACAAAATTCCTGAACTTTCATTTTACCATTTCGGTTTTTATGCTTTACTTTGACAAACTTATCCAGAAAGACTGAGGGAATGGGCCCTTTGAAGTCTTAGCAACCCTTCCAATGCATTTGCAAAAGGAAACGGTGCTAACTCCCATTTCGAGATTTACGCTCGGAAGAAGATAAGAAACAGCCTTTCTCACGGCACTTTCTGGATGCAAATAAAGAATTATTCAGAATGAGTCGATTTTCAAAAGATATTTTAAAAGACAGGATTTTAGTATTGGATGGTGCTATGGGCACTATGATTCAGAACTATAAACTCACAGAAGCCGATTACCGTGGAGATCGTTTTGCGGATTATCCATCAGATTTGAAAGGCAACAATGATTTATTGTCCTTAACCCAGCCTAAAATCATTAAAGATATACACAGAGCGTATCTTGATGCCGGTGCTGATATCATTGAAACCAATACTTTTAGTGGGACAACTATTGCAATGGCAGATTATGACATGCAGGATTTGGTTTGGGAACTAAATGAGCAATCAGCCAAAATTGCCAAAGAAGTAACTGAGGAATATGCTGACAAACCTAGGTTTGTAGCAGGTTCAATTGGTCCCACCAATAAAACTGCTTCTTTATCCCCTGATGTAAATCGTCCCGGATTCAGAGCCACTTCTTTTGATGAATTAAAAATAGCCTATAAACTACAAGCGGAAGCATTGGCTGTAGGTGGAGTAGATATATTTTTGGTAGAAACTGTTTTTGATACCTTGAATTGTAAATCTGCATTGATGGCTATTCAAGAACTAAAAGAAGAGAAAGGTATCGAAATCCCTGTGATGGTTTCAGGTACTATAACAGATGCGAGTGGAAGAACGCTTTCCGGACAAACAGTTGGAGCATTCTGGAATAGTATCCGTCATTTCCCTTTGCTAAGTGTTGGCTTTAACTGCGCTTTAGGTGCTGATCAGCTCAAAACGTATTTGCAGCAATTGGCCAGAATTTCCGATGTGGCCATTTCATGCCATCCAAATGCAGGATTGCCCAATGAATTTGGGGAATATGATGAAAGTCCCTCAGAAATGAGCAGCATTATCAAAAGCTATTTTGATGAAGGCTTGGTCAACATCATAGGCGGCTGCTGCGGTACTCAACCAGAACACATCAAGGCCATAGCAGAATATGCTGCCAAATCTCAGCCTCATAAAATTGCGGCACAAAAGAAAATAATGCGATTAAGCGGCTTAGAGCCTTTATCGGTTACTCCAGAGATCAATTTTGTGAATATAGGAGAAAGAACCAATGTTTCGGGCTCTAAGAAATTTGCAAGACTAATCCGTGAAGAAAAGTTTGAAGAAGCTGTAGACATCGCCATTGATCAAGTAGAAGGTGGAGCACAGATTATCGATATTAATATGGATGACGGCATGCTTGATGCTGTCAAAGTTTTACCTAACTTTGTAAATCTTATTTCCTCAGAACCGGATATTGCACGACTTCCTTTCATGATTGATTCTTCCAAATGGGAAGTAATTGAAGCAGGATTAAAATGCTTGCAAGGAAAAGGAATTGTCAACTCCATCAGTTTAAAGGAAGGTGAAGAAGATTTTATAGCCAAAGCCAAAAAGATTAAAAGTTATGGTGCCTCAGTGGTAGTCATGGCTTTTGATGAAACAGGTCAAGCCGATACTTTTGATAGAAAAATCGCAGTCTGCAAACGATGCTATGATCTATTAGTGAATAAAGCAGAATTCCCTCCTGAGGACATCATTTTTGACCCGAACATCCTGACAATAGGTACGGGAATGGAAGAGCATAATAATTATGCTGTTGACTTCATCAATGCCGTTCAGTGGATAAAAGAAAATCTTCCTTACGCCAAAACCAGTGGTGGAGTCAGCAATATTTCCTTTTCTTTTCGTGGGAATAATACCGTCAGAGAAGCCATGCATTCTGCTTTTCTTTATCATGCCATTAAAGCAGGTTTAGATATGGGCATAGTCAATCCTGGAATGTTGGAGGTTTATGATGAAATAGACAAAGAACTTTTGGATTACGTAGAGGATTTGCTCTTCAATAAAAGAGCTGACGCTACGGAAAGATTAATGGCCTATGCTGAAAATATAAAGCCAGGTGAGAAAGCAGAGAAGGCTACTCAAGAATGGAGAAATTTACCAGTCAATAAAAGATTAGAACATGCCTTAATTAAAGGTATTACAGAATATATAGAAGAGGATACTGAAGAAAGCAGACTCCAAGCCGAACGTCCTCTAGATGTAATCGAAGGCCCATTAATGGACGGCATGAATGTAGTGGGCGATCTATTTGGATCAGGGAAAATGTTTCTACCACAAGTGGTGAAAAGTGCTAGAGTTATGAAGAAGGCTGTGGCTATCTTACTGCCTTACATTGAAGCAGAAAAGAAAAAAAACAGCCCAAAAGCCCCCTATCCCCCAAAGGGGGCTGATAGTGCTCAGCACTGGCAGACTGCTGACCCGATACTTTACGGTTTGATGAAAGATTTTGCAAAACAAATGAGGCATGATCATCCTACTCATGCCGAATTAGTCCTATGGGATGCGTTAAAAGGAAAACAGCTTGAAGGATATAAGTTTAGAAGACAACACATAATTGGAGGCTATATCACTGATTTTATTTGTTTAAAAGCAAAACTAATAATTGAAATAGATGGACTAATCCATCAATTACCAGAAAATAAAGCCAATGATGAAGAAAGAACAAAATGGCTAGAGGAACAAGGCTATAAAGTAATCCGCTTTACCAATTCTGAAGTAATAACCCAGTTAGATATTGTCCTAAAAAAAATCTTAGAAGCACTCAGCACTCCCCCTTTGGGGGCTGGGGGGCCTTTGGGGGCGGAAGAACCTGTACAAGAGCGATCTGGCAAAGGAAAAATATTAATGGCTACCGTCAAAGGCGATGTCCACGATATAGGCAAAAACATCGTTTCTGTGGTTTTGGCCTGTAATAACTATGAAATTATTGATTTAGGCGTGATGGTGCCCCTTCAAAAGATCTTGGAGGAAGCTGAAAAAAATCAAGTCGATATCATTGGCTTAAGCGGACTGATTACACCTTCCCTTGATGAGATGATTTATGTCGTAGAAGAAATGGAAAAAAGAGGACTTAAAACACCGGTGATGATTGGGGGTGCTACTACCTCGCGTATTCATACAGCTGTGAAAATCAAACCGAATTATAGTGGACCAGTGATTCATGTGAATGATGCCTCTCGCTCTGTAACTGTTGCTGGTAAGCTACTAGGAAAAGATAAAGAGGAATTTTATAAAGAAATCGAAAGAGAATATGCAGAAGCAAAAGCAGGCCATGGCAAAAGAGGTGAAGCTAAAAATTATGTAAGCATAGAAGAAGCAAGGGCTAATAAATACCAAATTGACTGGAATAACCATCGACCTCATGCTCCTCAAAAAATCGGAAGTGAGGTTTTGCTTGATTATGATTTAAAGGAAATAGCAGAATACATTGACTGGACACCTTTTTTCCAGACCTGGGAAATGAAAGGCCGCTATCCTAAAATTTTGGATGATGCTGAAAAAGGGCAAGAAGCAAGAAAACTTTTTGCTGATGCGCAACAGATGTTGCAAGAAATCATAGATCAAAAGCTACTAACAGCAAATGCTATCTTCGGACTTTATCCTGCGCACACTAAAAATCATGATAGTATAGAAGTATTTGGTGATACAGACAAAACCCAAAAGCTTACTGAATTCCATACGCTACGTCAGCAAAATAAGAAAGGTGAAAAGAACCCGAATTATGCTTTTTCTGACTTCCTAGCACCATCTGAGGCAGATTACACCGATTACATGGGCTGTTTTGCCGTGACGACTGGAATTGGCTTGGATAAATTGACAGCAAAATACGAAGCCGATCATGATGATTATAACAGCATCATGGCAAAGGCATTAGCTGATCGCTTAGCAGAAGCATTTGCAGAACTCTTGCACAAAAAGGTAAGAACTGAATACTGGGGTTATGCTAAAGATGAGGCATTAGATAACGAAAGCTTGATAAAAGAACAATATAAAGGAATCAGACCGGCTCCAGGTTATCCTGGTTGCCCTGACCATACTGAAAAGATTACTTTATTTGAATTATTGGATGTAGAAAAGAACACAGGCATCATGCTTACTGAAAACCTAGCCATGCTGCCAACAGCCTCAGTTAGCGGATTCTATTTCGGTCACCCTGAAAGTCGCTACTTTGGTCTTGGCAAAATCGGTAAAGATCAGGTAGAAGACATAGCCAAGCGAAAAAATCAAGAATACAAGGAAATCGAGAGGTGGTTAAAGCCTAATTTGAATTATTAAGCAGAACATAGAACCTAGATTGTAGATGATAGACTTTGTCTAGACTCTAGGTTCTTGAATCTAAAATCTAGAATATGAAAGTAACTGAACACATAAATAACGCAAAAAGCACCGTCTTCTCTTTTGAGATATTACCTCCATTGAAAGGGCAAAATATTAAAGCACTATTTGAGAATATTGAACCCCTGATGGAATTTAAGCCACCTTTTATTGATGTCACTTATCATAGGGAAGAATATGTATACAGAGATAAAGGGAACGGTTTATTAGAAAAAAGAACTACTCGAAAGCGTCCAGGAACAGTCGGGATTTGTGCAGCCATTAAGAATAGATTTGATATCGACACAGTACCGCATATTATTTGCGGAGGCTTCAGCAAAGAGGAAACAGAAAATGCTCTAATAGATCTCGACTTCCTTGGAATAGATTCTGTTCTGGTTTTACGTGGGGACCCCATCAAATCAGAAAATAAATTTGTCCCAGATCCTAATGGACATGCTTATGCGATAGATCTAATGGAACAAGTAGTAGATATGAACAATGGTCGGTACATAGACGAAGAATTACAATCTGCTACTCCAACTGATTTTTGTATTGGCGTGGCAGGATATCCAGAAAAGCATTTCGAAGCTCCTAGCATGAAATCTGATTTAAAAATATTAAAACAGAAAGTAGAAAGAGGAGCGGAATATGTGGTGACACAGATGTTTTTTGATAATCAAAAGTATTTTGAATTTGTAAAATTATGTAGAGCAGAAGGCATTGATGTTCCTATAATTCCTGGATTGAAGCCTATCACCTCTTTAAAGCAGATGACAGCATTACCAAGAACCTTCTACCTAGACCTGCCTGATGCCTTAGTGGATGAACTAGAAAAATGCAAAGATAATGCTGCTGCTAAAGAAGTGGGAATAGAATGGTGTATTCAACAATCAAAAAAGCTAATTGAGTTTGGAGCTCCTTGCTTGCATTATTATTCTATGGGAAAATCTGATCCGATTTATAGAATTGCGGAGGGGATATTTTAAGAAATCAGCTTTTCCAAAGCTCAAAGCTTTGGAAAAGCTGATTTCAGGATAATAATTGCTGCTGTATGTTGAATAGATAAAGCATCTATCTCCCATTGATTTTCTTTTAACCTCAATCAAAACTTTTCTGCTAATATGTTTTCATTGGAGTTCACACTATAAAAAGTGAAAGTCAATCAGGTACTAATAAAGTTTTTTAGTAGAGATAATGGCGCTTACATTAATTCGACATTTAAATTTCAATATTAATACCATAGATTATTTGCCTAAATCCTCCTCCAAAAACCCCTGATGTGGCACGATTCAAACGTGAAGCCTTGTAAATATCATTGGTGATATTTTTACCGTTGATAAAAGCTCTTAAATTAAGCTTTTTTCCTATGATAAAACTATAATTCACAAAGGCGTCAATTGAATGATATGCTGGTAGTTTTCCAATTGCACCATCAGCTGACTCATTATTAAAATTGTGAAATTCTGTGAATTGATCACTAACGTAATTTCCACTGACACCACAGGATAAATTCTGATAATTGTAATTCAATCCTATTGTTGTATTCCAATTTGGAGTATAAGGTACTTCAGAATTTTGAAATCCATCCCCTCCAAATTGAATCACACTTTTTGTAATATTCTGAAAATCCGTTTGGTCAATCGTTTCATCTGTCAAAAGGACTTCGCCCCCTGAGCCGTCTGAAACATAAATATCAAATGCATTCCTGTTGGCATTTACTTTTTCTATGTATTCATTTTGAGTGGCATTGCTATGAATGACTTGAGAAAAGAGGTCACTATCGACTAATTCACCTTTTAATACAGTAGATTTCATCACATTGACATTTCCGAAAAAACGAATACTATGTTGATTTTTATTGAAAATTTCAGCACCAATTGCTACTTCTATACCTTGCACGTTGATTTCACCCAATTCTTCAAATACTTCATTCCTTCCTCCTGCATAGAAATTTTTACTAGTATTATTAAAGAAAGCCAATTGTCCGTCAATGCGCTTTTTCAATAATGACCCTCTCCACCCAACTTCTCTATTCCAACTTAATTCAGGATCAATATTGATGCTTTGACCAGCAAGTGGATTGGTTACAATACCATCTTTCTCAACCAAAAAACCAAATACTTTAGATGGTGCAATCATCCCCTGATAGATACTTCCATAAATCTCACCACTGTTAATGGTGTAATCCACGGTGAGCCCCGGTAAAAACTGAGTGTAAATATTAGGTTCCTTACCTTCTTCTGTGCTAGTTATATTTGGATTTTGAGCCAAGGATTTTAAATCTTGCCTATACATGTTCACATGTTCTAGTCTAATGATTGGCGTTATACCCCATTTACTGATATTAAATTCATTCCGAATAAATCCATTGGCAGACCAAAGTTGATACCATAAGTCTTTAGTGGTTTTACCGCTTCTTGCCCATCGGCTGCTGTCAGCAACTAAAAATCGATCTTTAAAAGTTTCACGATGAAAATTAAAACTCATTTCCAAATACTGTTCTTCACCAAAGGCCTTCCAGTCGAAGTCAAATGTTTCTTTAAAACCTGCAACGGTGTAAGTCCACCTACTATCAGTGGTACTTTCACGACCGTTTAGTATCCTGCCAACAATTACGTAATCCTCTCCATCAAAATTCTTTCCCTTTAAATAACTATAACGATCATCAAAAATAGACTCCCCCACATAATCTCTTACCTCTGATGCTTTAACTTTGTCCGTTACCTGACGCCACCAATCCCTTTCGAAATCTGAGGCATAAATTTTAGAAGTAAAACTTAAATTCCTTTTAGGTAACCATTTATGGATAATATCAACGCCATACCTGCGCATTGTAAATTGATCTGCATCGAATGGGTTTTGGACAGGGTCAGTATCATAAGTAAAAGGGGATTGAGAACTTAATGAAGCTTGATTATCTTCAGACTGACCACTTATTTTAAAGTATAGAGATTGCTTATCGGAAAGTTTTGCGAATATTTTGGCATTCAAGTTTAATAAGTCTACAGAAGAATTATTCGTAAATCCATCAAATTTTTTAAATACCCCTTCCACCAATGCACCAAGATTGTTCCATGTACCACCATATGATAAAAGTCCTGTTTGATAGTTTCGCTGTCCACCTACTAGTTTAACTCTTAGTTCTGGTTTTTGTGGTGGCAAGGCAGTAATATAGTTCACTGCACCGTACATATTATTAGGCCCAAAGCGCAACATATCTGCACCTTTGTAAACTTCGATGGAAGTTAATCTATCACTAACGGGATTATAATATGCTCCTGGTGCAATATAAGGGGCGGGTGCTGACGGTGTCCCGTCTTCTAAAAGTAACACCTTCTTTGAGCGCCTCCCCCAAGAACCTCTTATGCTAATATTCGGACGATTTGACAATCCCATATCTCCAATAATATTTACTCCAGGCACATTTCTTAGCACTTCTTCAGTACTTAAAGGATTAATGTTTTTCAAAGCTACCGGACTAAGCCTAAAATTACTCCCCTTGAAGGTTTTCTTATAATTATTGGGCGATGCACTTACAACAACTTCATTAAGCGTAGTCTTTGACCTGACCATTTCAACAACACCTATTTCAGAAGTGTTTTCATTAATTTCAACACGCTGATTTTCATATCCCAAATATTTAATAAGTAAAACATCACTAGCATTAGTATTTTGCACTTCAAACTTGCCCAAATCATCAGTAGTTGTTCCAGTTCCATTAGACTGAAATTGAATTAATGCACCTATCAAAGGCTGTCCATCAGCTTTGTCGACTACTTTTCCCGACACTGATTTTTGTGAATACGAAATATTAGTCATTGCTAGTAGAGCAATGACTAATACTACAAGTTTCTTCTTCATTTCAATTGCTATTTTCTTTAACACCACAGACATATGATAAATTTTCGTCTGGAAATTAAATTTCTCAATATTATTTTTTCATAAGTTTTAATCTGCTCCGTCATTTCTAGCAGTAGTGAGAGTATACTGTGCAACATCTATTCCTTGATCCGTTCCAACAGTTGCATCAAAAGTCCAATGTATCCCACCATACACTCTTGAAATAGCCGCTTCTTGAGCCCAACCCCTAACTAAAGAAGCTTCTGAAGGAAAAATGTAGGCAAGGATCTCCGCTCCTGCTGCAGAAAAGACACTATGACCTGAAGTATATGCAGGGAAATTGGGTGTACCTGCAATAGTTTTAAACCCTTGTATAGTTTGAACAGGACGAGGATAATGAAAGTAATATTTGGCATCCCAGCAGCTTATACCACCATCCATCATTGCCATATTTAAATACGCAAATGTTCTGGCCGACCGCAACGGATTGAGGCGATATTTTACTATGAATTCCTTTGCAAATTCGTTCCAATGACCTGGCGGAGTATAAGTACCCAAACCATCTTGCCAAAAATTGGCAATTCTCCTTCGTTCTTCAGTTACGTTATTTGCATAATCTTTAAGAATAGCTACATCTTCTTGATATTCAGGCGAACCAACAGCTGGAGGAGGGATAGGTCGAGTTTGTTCAACGTTATCTACACTCCACATTTGTACCTGACTATAGAGTGGAGTTAAACCAACAGGCCGTTGAGGAATTTCTACATTTATCCATTGCCATCCAAAACGATCTTGTGCTGCTGCTGCAAGTGAGTCGGATACAGATTTCGGTGCTTGTGCATTTTTCATCCCATCGTTCTCTGCTCTTTCTAAAGCAATTGAAGAAATTGCATCGCCAATAAGCTGGCCTGCATCAATATCACTTTGAACATTGGCTCCGGAAAGCAATAAGCTTCTCAAATGTTCTGCTTCCTTTTTTGCAAGGTATTCCGCTTCTAGTGGAAACATTTTTGTTAAAATCTGTCTAGATACGGTAGCAACTACTGCCCCATCCGAAGGATAGGAAAGCTCAATATTATCAGAATATGCAGGTTGGATACTTTCGTCCTGAATAAATGGAGCTGAGCGATTATAATTAAATTTATGATGCCAAGCTGAAATCAACCCATCAAATTGAGCTACCGACAAATAAGCAAGTGCACGAACAGCATAGGGCGGATGTGCAAATGGAAATGCCGGGGGGCCACTTGGATTTGAAGGACTAGGAAGTGTGTAAGTACCGTCATCGTTAGGCCCCGGTATAAGGTTATATTTTGCAATAAGTTCCAACGCTATTTCATTCCATCTGATAATAGGATTTTGTGTCCAGTATGCGACTGCACTTTCATCTGCTTGAGACATCTGTGCCATTTCTACTTTTAAATCTTCAATCTCTTGCAAATACGAGGCAGAAGTAGCTGGTTCAGGTGCTGGAATAATAATTTCATCACCACTACCTATTAGAACAGGTGTCCATGAACCTCCATCAGGTTCCCGTGAAGCAAATTCATATCCCTGAAAATTATAATATGTAGGTAACTCTTTCTCACAAGAGGAAAGAAAAAATAGAGCTAATACGCTATATATAAGTTTTATTGTATTGTTTTTCATCTTTAAATTATTTTCGGTAATTAAAATAGTAGGTTAATCCCATGCCTGTTGTATTCATATGAGCTGCATTTCTCCCTGCAACAACTCGATTATGATATGCTACAATACCCAAGCCTGTAACATTTGAGAAAAAATAATGAGAGAATATGCCTATACGATCCATATTGACTCTATTAGTGGGTTGAGCGGGATTGTACGGTCGAATATCATCACCACTCAATGACTTAGAGCCAAAGTAGCTTACTTGAACTTGTAATGAATTAGAAAACAACCATTTACCCACTACAAACTCTGTAGAAAAGGCATTAGGGACATCCATCCATGGAGTATAGTAACTACCATTATTATAGTAGTAGGCTCTTTCGGCTTCCGCATAACCTCTCCATAAATAAGTCCCAGCACCACGGAAATACCAATCATTGTTATTTTTATATTCTACTATAACCCGATATGACAATTCTGGAGCACCAGAACCAATACTATAGGGCATATAATCAGCTAAATAGTTAGTGATTGGGGTTGAAAAACCAACAGTGGCAAGTCCTGCTAATGCTCCTTTTTCAAATTGTTTATTTAGCCACCTATATTTTATAGCGATGTTCAAATCCTGAAAACCACTTGTACCTGCAAATTTTCCTCCATTTGGCTCTGTGGATTCCGTTTTTATATAAGGAACTCCTGCATAAAAATTGAGGTCATCCAAAATACCAACTGCTACCATTGGCATAATACTATTGCGTTTAACCATTGCGATGGTTTCATTATTTCTCCTCAACTCACCTTCCCAATAATGATCAAAACTCGAATAGTTATAATCTAATAAAATACATAATTGGTTAGATTTCATCATTAATGCATCGCTTGGTGTTTGTGCGTTCAAATGCGAAGTGAAAAACAACCCAATTATGACCAAGTAAATAGATCTATAAACAGACATTCTACCTAGTAGGCTGCAATTCTTGATTCTAGAAAATAATATGTATTGAATATGTTTTAGACACCTATCTGGTGTAGATAGTATCAATTGTAATATTTTTTTCATGTTAATTCAGTTTTGTTATTTGTAAAAGAAAATCAATGTGAGGACTTTCTTTTCATTCTACATAAAGAAATAAACAGACCGTACTTATTTATATACATACGTATTTAAAATAAATAATACGCTTCCGCTTACTTTTCTGCTAAATAGTATGAATCCCTTGAAGCATTCAGGTTCCCAAATAGAAATCGTGTTGAAAAATGTTCCCAGTGATTTTCAAAAAAGTATTAATCATATTTACCACTATAGATTGATCTACAGAGTTGATAAATAATTAGATCGAAATAAAATTAAAGAAATATCTGAGGGGGTGGGGTAGGAATATCGAATGAAAAATTCGAATAGAACTTCTCATGAAACATTTGATTTAGGTGATTTGGAAAGCTAATAGAAAAGAATTCATAGCTTTCATGAGATTCAAAATAAGTTAAAAATATATGGGAAATTATATATCCTATTTTTTTAGAACTCTCTTTATTAAAATCACTTAGTTTTATTCTTTTTACTTGATATTCGGAGGAAGACTTTTCTTGAGCCACTTTAAAATGAAGTTGCTCTCCCTTTACATCATGTGAGACCATAAAAGGAGCTCCATAACCAAGTCTTAAATATTGAGAAGGATTGACTTGTTCAAATTTTATATGATCAGAAACACCTAAACCAGTAGCGACTTCTTTAGATATTTGAGTTCTATGCTCTGAGATTTTTTGATCAACCCATACTTCCTCCACCAGCTTAATGGTAACTAACCCCAAAATCCACTGAGTGGAAATCAATAAAATAAAAAATATGGAAAAAACTCTTTTCAATAGATACAATTTCATACAAATCTATTAAAAAGAGTTAATAAACCAAAAATCAGTTAATACAAAGCAGGAAACTGCTCAGGATCAAACTCATGCATCATTTCATAAACCCTTTCAAAAACATCTTCTATTTGAGGTTTACTAAAATAATCTCCATCTGAAGCATATGCTGGTCTGTGCTCGTTTGAAGTAATCGTTATTGGCTGAGCATCTAAGAATCTATAAGCTTTTTGCTCTTCCAATACTTTCTGCATCATAAAACCAGTAGCTCCACCCGGAACATCCTCATCAGCAAAAACCACTCGATTTGTTTTCTTTACTGATTCCACTATGCTGTGGTCAATATCAAATGGTAATAAAGTCTGTACATCTATTACCTCACATGAAATTCCCTGATCAGCTAATTGATTGGCTGCATCCATTACCACTCTACACATTGATCCATAAGTCACGATGGTCACATCACTTCCCTCTCTAATCACTTCAGGCTGACCTAAAGGAACAGTAAATTCTCCAACATTTTCAGGTAAAGATTCTTTTAACCTATAACCATTTAAGCATTCTATGATCAATGCAGTATCATCGGACTGTAACATGGTATTGTAAAACCCAGCTGCTTGCGTCATATTTCTAGGCACTAGAACATAAATACCTCTGATAGCATTTAAAATCATACCCATTGGAGAGCCTGAATGCCAAACTCCTTCTAACCTATGTCCTCTCGTTCGAATAATCAATGGCGCTTTCTGTCCGCCTTTAGTTCTATATTGAAGACAAGCCAAATCATCAGACATGATCTGAATTGCATAAAGAAGGTAATCCAAATATTGAATTTCAGCTATCGGTCTTAAACCTCTTAAAGCAGACCCAATTCCTTGACCAAGGATGGTGCATTCGCGAATTCCTGTATCCATCACTCTCAGTTCACCATACTTTTCTTGCAAGCCAGCAAATGCTTGGTTTACATCCCCAATTTTCCCCACATCTTCTCCAAAAGCAAATACTCTTTTATCACGAGCCAAAGCAGCATCAAAACAAGCTTGTAATACCTCCCTGCCATCTACTTTCTTCGGATCATTGGAATATTCGGGTTCAATAACTTCCACTTTTAAGGCTGACTCATCTGATTCGCTGTATAAATGAGAGCTGTAACGGTCATGTCCTTCTTCATTTACAGCATTTAACCAATTAATAAGTTTTTGCTTAGCTTCGCCTTCATGGTTGATCACCAAGCGTAATGATTTTTTAACAGCTTTGATATTATCCAATCTTAATGGATTCATGGCTGATTTAAGATCAGATGCAATTTCAGAAATCTCATTTTGCCCTGATTCTTCCGCCAGATTATTCAATAACCCTAGAGCTTCTTTCTGCTGATCCTTAATTTCGCCAATGAAGGCTTTCCAAGCTGCATCTTTAGCATCTTTAGCAGTCTTTTTAGCTTCCTCTTCTATTTTATCTAATTCCTTTTCGGAAGCAATTTTATGATCAAGAATATACTTTCTGAACTGATTTAAACAGTCATATTCTGCTTCCCAGTCCAATCTTTCTTTTGATTTATAACGCTCATGAGAACCTGAGGTAGAATGACCTTGAGGTTGAGTCATTTCTAAAACATGCACCATAGATGGAACATGTTCTTCCCTAGATATTTTTGCCGCTTTTTGGTAAGTATCAACCAAAGCTTCATAATCCCAACCATTAACAGTCAAGATTTCATATCCATTTTTATCTTTTGTTCTTTGAAAACCAGCTAAAGCTTCAGAAATGCTACCTTTTGTGGTATGGAATTCCTGTGGAACGCTAATGCCATAATGATCGTCCCAAATTGATATCAACATAGGAATTTGCAAAACCCCAGCTGCATTGATTGATTCATAGAACATTCCTTCAGAAGTTGAAGCATTTCCTATAGTACCAAAAGCTACTTCATTTCCATCAATGGAATATTGCTCGAATTCTTTTTTGTTTAACTCCTTATTTTCTCTAAATAATTTAGAAGCAAATGCCAGCCCCACCAATCTAGGCATTTGAGCTGCTGTTGGCGACACATCAGATGAGCTATTTTTGCTTTCGGTAAGTCTTGTGTATTTCCCTGCTTCATCCAGCATTCTAGTCGCAAAATGACCATTCATTAACCGTCCAGCAGAGGCAGGATCTGCATTAACATCCGTATGTGCATAAAGCTGTGCAAAATATTCTTGTATTCCTAGCTCACCAATGGCAAACATAAACGTTTGATCCCGATAATAACCAGAACGAAAATCACCATTCTTAAAGGATTTAGCCATCGCCAATTGAGCCAATTCTTTTCCGTCACCGAAAATCCCAAATTTGGCTTTACCCATAAAAACTTCTTTCCGTCCCATCAAACTAGCATGTCTACTCTCCCAACCTAAACGAAAATCGTTTAAAACTTCTTCTTTAGATATACTAATTTTATTCTTCTTATTGCTTTTGGTGGTTGTCATCAGCTTTGTGTTTTATTGAAAATACAAGCTCACTTTAGTAAGTAAGTTCAACAAAAATAACCAAAATGATGAGGCTTTCAAATCCTAAATACTCAGTTGAGCCTAACAAGCGTTTGGAAAGCATAAGCCAGTTTATATTTTTAGCTTTTTTCATTCTGTCAAAATAATATTCCACCAAACAAACACTAACTATACCTATTCAAAATAAAATATTAATTTGATTTTGAAATTATCATATAAAGTGTCTGAAAAAACTAGTGGCTTAGACTGAAAATTCTATTGTTTGCTTTATATTTGCCCTCATTAGGAAACATTAAAATTATTGCGTTATGATCATTGGGGTACCAAAAGAAATCAAAAACAACGAGAACCGTGTCGCCTTGACACCAGCCGGTACACAAGAGTTGGTCAAAAGAGGCCACCAAGTGTTTGTACAGGCTACTGCCGGAGAAGGTAGTGGTTTTTTGGATGAAGATTATGTAGAATCAGGTGCTCAAATTTTACCTGACATTCAAAGCACTTATGCGAAAGCTGAGATGATTATGAAGGTAAAAGAGCCTATTGAAGAGGAATACGAATTGATTAAGGAAGATCAATTGGTATTTACTTACTTCCATTTTGCTGCTTACGAAGATTTGACAAAAGCAATGATCAAAAATAAGTCAATTTGTTTGGCTTATGAAACAGTTGAAAAACCAGATAGAAGCTTACCGCTTTTGGTACCTATGTCGGAAGTAGCCGGAAGAATGTCTATTCAAGAAGGCGCTAAATACTTAGAAAAGCCATTAAAAGGAAGAGGAATTCTATTAGGTGGTGTTCCTGGTGTTCGTCCAGCTAAAGTTATGATTATGGGCGGTGGTGTTGTGGGAACAAATGCCGCTAAAATGGCCGCCGGTATGGGTGCTGATGTTACTATCATGGATGTAAACCTACAGCGTTTACGTTATTTGGATGATGTAATGCCTGCTAATGTCAACACTTTTATGTCAAACGAATACAACATTCGTGAGATGTTGCATAGAGTTGATTTAATAATTGGAGCGGTTTTAATCCCAGGTGGAAAAGCACCACACTTGATCACACGTGATATGCTAAAAGAAATGAGACCAGGAACTGTTCTTGTAGATGTTGCAGTTGATCAAGGTGGATGTATTGAAACATGTAAACCGACCACTCACCAAGACCCTACCTATATCATTGATGATGTAGTTCACTACTGTGTTGCCAATATGCCAGGAGCTGTGCCTTACACTTCTACATTGGCTTTAACCAATGCTACGCTTCCTTATGCCATCCAATTAGCTGATAAAGGATGGGTAAAAGCTTGCCAAGAAAACAGGGATTTAGCTTTAGGATTAAATGTGATCAAAGGAGATGTGGTTTATGATGCAGTAGCTGAAGCATATGATTTAGAACACGTTCCTTTCGAGAAGTATTTAGGTAATGTTTGGGACAAAATTTAAGTAACATTAAATAATTCATTTTTAAAATCCTGCTTTAAAAACATCTAAAGCAGGATTTTTTATTTATACCTCTCAGTATTTTGGTGTAATAATTATCGTACAATTAAAACATTCAATTGTATTATTCCGGTACCCACACCTTTAACGAATATTTTCATTAACTCATCGATTTATCTACTCTATAGGTCAAAAAAAAGCTTCTTCAGGTATAATATTATGTAATTTTGCATTATTAAATTATTATAAAATTGCCCAATATGAAGTACCTAAAACTACTACTTGTATTTTCACTTTTTGTATTATACTCAGAAAACATAGGCTACGCTCAGAATATTTCTGATTATGAATTTGAAGCTACTATTGAACCCTACCAAGAAATAACGGGGGGTACTGTCATTACAAATAACAGGAATCATGATAATCAATTTTTCAATAATATTAACTTTGGATTTGATTTTGAATATCTAGAAAATTCTTACAATACCATAGGTGTCTCCATAAACGGTTATTTAGTTTTAGGGTCAGGAGGATCAAACAGCATTGCTCCTTTGACAGAGAGAACTTTAGTGGTAAGCCCCATGGGAGCTGATTTGGAAGCTCAAAATGGATCCAGCATCAGAAGGCAAGTTATTGGTTCAGCTCCTAACAGAGTACTCGTAATACAATGGGACAATTATAAAATTCAGCCTAGAAATAGTGAGCTAAACTTCCAGGTTCGATTGTATGAAAATAATGGCTCGATTGAATTTCATTATGGTAACAATGAAATAGATTATAATTTCTTTGATTTTTTCCGTGATTTCACAGCAAATGTCGGTATTAATGGTTCTAATATCTCAAATTTTTCTAATCGATCTTACGATGATTATGATGAATGGAATGTTACCAATACGCTATTTGGTAACAGCGCAAATAGCACTGTCAAGCTTTGGTATACTTCGGTTCCAACTAATGGATTGAAATTCACATATACACCTCAAGTAAACGACCTAGGCATCAACTTATTCCCAAATGTAGCAGAGCTTTGTGCCGACCAGGAATTTATCTATTCATTAGAAGTGGTGAATTCCTCTGCATCAAACAGCTCTAACATTGAAGCAGAATTCAATCTGCCGTCAGGCCTATCTTTTGTATCGGCTAATGCTTCAAATGGAACTTACAATGAGACGACAGGCCTTTATACTATTAATTCTTTAGCAGCCAACGAAACGGCTGTTTTGGAGGTAATTGTGTCAGTAAATGCTGGCATGGAAGGAAGCACCATTAACGCCAATGCCGAAATTCTTAGTGCATCAGCTTCTGATCCAAATCTTTCCAACAACAGTGCTTCAGTAAGCTTATCTGTGGGTTCTAATTCAAGCCCTCAATTGTCTACAATTGCTGATCAAACCGCTCCTTATAATGGCATATCCGCTCCAATTCCTTTTACAGTAGAAGATACTGAAACTGCTGCTGATGATTTAATAATTTCGATAAGTTCCTCTAATCAGACTCTTTTACCTAATGCTAACATAACAGTAGGAGGAAGCGGAGAAAACAGGGAATTAACAATACGACCAGCTTTAAATCAGTTTGGGACGACAACTGTCACTATCGAGCTTTCGGATGGTACTTGCCCTATCATCAAAACTTTTGAGGTAGAAGTATTCCGCCAGATTTTCAACAATTTTGACTCCGCAAAAATCGTGGTAGGTCAGCCTGATTTCACCACGGGGTTAACAACACCTTCTGATATAATAGCTCCAGGTTCTAATAGTTCAGCGGTAAGTGTAAAAGGAGTATTAGCAGTAGGTTCTCAAACAACTAACCGTGTTTTAATATGGAATTCAGTTCCTACTTCCGATGGAGAACCAGCTGATGTTGTCGTAGGTCAATCAAATTTCACTAACACTGGATCTGGCACTAGCAGTAATAGATTATGGAATCCTAATGGTGTGACTTTCAGTCCAGATGGAAACAAACTATTAATTGCTGACTCAGAGAATAATAGAATATTAATTTTTAATGAAATACCCACTACTAATAATGCTGAAGCAGATGTTGTTATTGGACAAAGTAGTTTCGGCACAAGAGATCGAGGTGCAGGTAGAAGTGGATTAAGATATCCTACTGATATTCAAATTACACCTAGTGGTAAAATGATTGTTACTGATAGAGAAAACAATAGAGTATTAATTTATAATAAAATACCTACTTCCAATAATGCAGAAGCAGATGTTTTAATTGGTCAGACTGGATGGAACAATACAGGAAGAGGTACTGCGCGCAATAGAATTGGTGATCCTTGGAACACCTCTATATCTCCTGATGGCAAACTATTGATAGCGGAGGATTATAATTACAGAATTCTAGTTTTCAACTCTATTCCTACCACAGATGGGGCAAATGCAGACGTAGTGGTAGGTCAAGGTACTTTCAATACTCGAACAAACGGTGTAAGTGCGTCAAAATTTAGTTTCCCTGGGGTTACAGTTTCGCCATCAGGTGTTATGGCAATAGCTGATTTTAATAACCACCGAGCACTAATATTCAATGAAATCCCTGAAACCAATGGTGCCAACGCTGATGTGGTTTTAGGCCAGAGAAATTTTACTGAATCAGTAAATTTCAATGATGGAAATGGAAATACTGGTCAACCATCAAATAGAAACATGAGCCTACCATACGGTATTAATTTCGATTTAAATGAAAGGCTTTATATTAATGGTAGAGGTATGAACCGAATGATGATCTTTGGGGAAACTCCCTCACAAGTATCTGATTTATCTGTTGCTTTTACTTCTGATTCGAACACGCCTTGTGTCAATAGTTTGGTAACCTATACCGTTGAAATTTCAAACAATGGTCCAAATAATGCCACCAATGTAGTGGTCACTTCTGCCCTACCATCAGGCTTCACTCCTACCGGTTTTGAAGCGCAAAGAGGTGCGTATAATCAGGAAAGTGGTTTCTGGAGAATTCCATTTATTGGAAATGGTGAAACAGTAACCTTAGAAATGATGGGGACTGTAAATGCGGTGCAAGATGGTAATACCATTACAGCCTATGCGAGTGTACGGTCTTATAATCAAAACGACTCCGATTTCACCAATAATGCTGGTAGTGTTGATATAGAAGTTCAAGATAATGAAGCGCCAAGCATCACTGAATTTGATGATGTTATATTAGATATAAACACTGGATCTCCGAATATTAATTTCACGGTAAATGATGCCAATGTTGATGCGGGGGATTTAGTTGTAGTAGCAAGCAGTTCGGATCAAAGCTTGGTTCAGGATGGAAATATCACAGTTGATGGTGGTGACGCCAATAGATTTCTACAAATCACACCCGAAAATGGGCAATTTGGTTTAGTAACTATCAGTGTTACAGTAGATGACGGAACATGCAGCACAACAGAAACATTTGAATTATTCGTGGGTAATGTTTGGCTAGGAAATACTACAGTTTGGGACGCTGCCAATAACTGGTCAGCAGGAGTACCATCTGAGATGATTTCTGCTGTGATTCCCGGCAATCCTATAGGCGGGAATTACCCAGTAATCAATGGAGCTGCTGAGGTGAATAATCTTATCATTAATGAAAATGCCAAACTGACCGTGAATGCTAGTAGAAATTTAGACGTTTATGGTAATTTAACCAATTTAGGATCAGAATATACAGGAAATGGGAATATCACAATGGTCGGAACTAACACCCAATGGATTATGGGTAGGATCAATGGATTAATTATTAATAATGGCAATGGTGTGAATCTGGAAAATGATCTTTCAACCAACAGAGCCATTAATCTACAAAATGGCCAACTATATGTTGGAAATAACAGCTTAACCATCAGAAATCCGATTAGTGGAAATTCCAATAACTTAATCATGGATGCGACTTCAACTTTAAATGTTGAAGGCACTACAGCGGGTATTGTTGTTCCACCATCAATAAGTGACCTAAGAAAGCTAAGATTGAATAATGGAAGTGGGTTAGCTCTTAGTGGTAGTTTACAAATTGCTGACACTTTAATTTTAGCAACAGGAATATTTAATATCGCTGATAATACATTACAACTCAATGGTTATGCTCAAAGTACAAATGGTCTATTAGCATCGACAGCAGGCTCTACACTTAACATTTCATCTGCTGATGATGCGGGAAAAATCATTTATGACAATACGCAAAACGAGTTATCTCAGTTAATTTTAAATGTAAGCAATGGTCAAATTGAAATTGAAAATTCAGTGATAGTGAGCACCCAATTAGAACTATTGGCAGGAAAATTAATAAGTTCCAATGGCTTTATACAAGCAAGTAATACAGCTCAAAACGGCATAATAGTAGCTGAAAATGCTTATATAGTTGGAACTTTAAGAAGGTGCGTTACCACAGGTATTGACTATGAATTACCAGTTGGTAGTTCAACTTATAAGCAATCCGTAGATATCAACTTCAATAGTATGTCAGCAAGTAGCTGTATTGATGTATATTTCACAGAAGCTAATGCAGACCCCAGCTTTGCCGATATTTCTGGCTTAAATCTTGAAATAAATGGAAATGCCATCGAGCAAGTACTTGACTATGGATTCTGGACCATTACTCCAACTAATGCATCTGGTGTTTACAATTACAATATTTCTGTAACTTCTACAGGGCATGTAAATGGGAATGATGCAGGAAATCACATCTTGCTTAAGAGGGAGAATGCAAGTGAAAGTTGGACTGTATTAGGAGAGTATTCTTCAACAAATGAAGGCGGCAGTTTTACTGACCCCATCACAGTAAGCCGAGCAAACTTAACGGGATTTAGTGATTTTGCCATAGGCGCATCTTCAGAAGGGGCACTACCTGTACAACTATTGAATTTTGAGGCCGAGCAAAAGCAGAATGGTGTTTTATTGAAATGGGCAACTGCATCAGAAAAAAATAATTCTCATTTTGAAATTCAGAAATCAACTAACGGTAAAGATTTTGAAACAATAGGAATGGTCGAAGGAAATGGCAATAGTTCTAAAACTATTGAATATGATTATACTGATTACTCTTCACATGGGAATATTAGCTACTACCGACTGCAACAATTTGACTTTGACGGAGAGAATGAGTATTCACCTGTCGTAAAAATAGAATTCGAGTCTAAATTATTCAATGTTAAACTATACCCAAATCCAGCTTCTAACCAAATCGCTATTGATTTCGATCAAGAAGTAGGTAGTTCTGTTATACAATTTGTAAATACCAGTGGACAAACGGTTAAACAGGAAAATATGGAAGGTGGAAATAGTATCCAACTTGATATTTCAGATCTTGCAAATGGCTATTACCAGATAATTATCTGGTCGCAGACCAAAAAAGGGATGTTATCGAGCAATAGCAAATTGTTAAAAAAATAGTTATATAAATCAAAAAAGCTCTTTTTTCAGAGCTTTTTTGATTTTTCTAATCAGCCTTAAAATTATAAGAAGCGGTAAATAGTACTATTTGGGTTTCTCTTTTTCTCGTAAAAGTTTGCTCAAACCCAGGGCCAAAATTCTCTCCCCTAAAATTACGGGTATCAAATAAATCCCTAAAACTAGCACTTATGGTTAATTGCTTATCAAAGAAATATCTCTGCAAACTCCCGTCTATATAATACCGGGCTAAATCTCTCCCCTGAGCCTCAATTTCTGGCGCCATGTAATTTCCGGTAAATTGTAAATTAATGTCAAAAGGTAAGTTGATATCAGTTGTTACTTTAGCATACCATGAAAGGCCTCGATTTGGTTCTTCCGCACCAATATTAGTACCATCAATAACCGACTGAAATATTGAGTAGCTGGCATTTAAATTCCACCATTTTGTAATATCAGTGGTGTTAATAAATTCCAACCCATAAAAATCTCCAGTGTTTAGGTTTTGAGGTCCACGATACGAAACACCATCTTCTACCCTTACAATCCAATCCACTTGACCATTAATCCTTCTATAAAACCCATTAGTCGTTAAGGTAAAACCTCCCTTTTGAAACATATGCCCCAACTCAAAAGAATTGATATACTCAGGTTGAAGATTAGGCTCTCCTACCCTTACATTTAATGAATCAGCAAAATCTGGGAATGGATTTAACCGCCAGCCGTTTGGTCTATCAATTCTTCTAGAATAAGTAGCTTTTACAGTATTATTATCATTTACATGATACGCTAATTGCACGCTTGGAAAGAAATCTAAATATTGCTGATTATTAGATAAATCCTCTTCATCTACTAATGATGTATTTACGTTGGATAACTCATTCTCCAAAATAGTTTGCTCAGCTCTTATTCCAACAGCGTAATTGAAATTTGGAATACTATCTGAAAAAATAGCATAAAGTGCATGTATCTGATCCTGATAGACAAATCGGTTGCTTATGCTGTCATATGGATTAATTTCCCCTTGATTATCGATTAGCCCATATATGTAGTCATTATCAAACTTTCTAAATATAGATTTATATCCCGTTTCTACAAGACCACTTAAAATGGGTGTTGCATAATCTACTTGAATTACTGATGTATTTCTAAACTCATCGGTAGTGCTACCTTCGGTTCTGTCAGCATCACCTTCTGCGCTAAGAGTGTTGTTGTAAATGGCTATATTTTGATCTTCCACTTGGTCTCTGATAGATACACTAGCTAAAGCCCTGAAAAATTTATCTTTATCATCAAAATCCCTTTCATAAATTAAGGCATTATCATAAGTGTAATTCTCTTCAGTTTCAGTATTATTTCTAACATACCGAGTCAAAAACTCTTCCGTATCAAGGTTTTGTACAAACGCACTGCTAGATTGAAAATCATTTTCATCCTCAGTATTAAAAACCCCCTCAAAACTTAACTTGTTTTGCCCCCAGAAGTAATCACCTCCATAATTAATCGTATGCTCTTGATCCTCATTCCTGCTATTCTGCTCTTGTCTAAACAACTCATTGTCACCGTCAAATGAACTTATTCTTTCTGTCTCCCTACTTCCTACTCTAGGCCATTGTCTAAAGCTATAACCTCCATAAAAAGCAAATTTTGTAGTCCTTCTTGAAGCACTAACATTAGCATTGGTACGCATTCGTGTACCCATAGTAATTTCAGCTCTAGCGTTAGTCCCTAATTCTTCGCCTCGTTTAAGCTTGATGTTGATTACACCACCATCAGAGGATGCGTCATATTTGGCATTGGGATTATTAATGATTTCAACTTCTTCTATCGCACTGGCAGGTATTTGCTCTAAATCAGTAGCTAAAGCCGAATTTCTTCCATCAATCAGCACATTTGTGCTTCCACTGCCTCGCAAGGAAACGCTACCATCATCAGAAACATTTACAGAAGGTGTATTTCTTAGTATATCTAATAATGTTCCTCCTATATTAGCAATGGTTTGATCAGGTTTGATAGTCATCCCCTCCATTGTGGCCATAACAGGTGTCTTTCGCTCATTTCCTTTCACCACTACTTCTTCCATTATTTCTTCTTCTATTGAAAGACCAATTTCACCAATATCCAAACCAGATGTAGGTATTGAGACTTGCTTTTCGAAATCTTGATACCCAACAAAGGACACCACCATTCTATATTCACCCGCTTCAATAGGAATATTAAAGCTACCATCACTGGCCGTGGTGGCTCCTGTTACTGGTGAACTTGAATTTTCTTGATAGAAAGCGACTTGCGCAAAGGGAATAACCTTTCCAGAATCGGGATCTGACACTATTCCCTCCACTGTTGCATTTTGACAAAAAACAGGATTAATAAATACTAAGGATACTACTAAAATTAAGATATACTTCATTAGATTTTTCTATGTCGGTACATTAAAGTGAACTGCTTAAAAGTGTAAAAGTTTAACGGGAAGATACTTTTCTTCAGAATCTTAAAGTATTTGAAGCCACAAAAGGACTCAATAGTTAATAAGCAACCCCTTCACTTCAAACGATTTGTCTTTTTTATAGTTACTGCATGAAATGATTAATATGGCTAAAGCAATATCTAAATTCTGGGAGCAGCTTTATCAGCGTTTACTTTCAGAAAAAATGAAAGAAAGAAGCGAAAAAGTTATCATAATTATTGCTATAGCTGGTTTTTTCATTCATCTCTCCCTAATCATTTTAAACAAGCTCGATATATTTGAATCAGTAAATTCTAGCAGTCTTTTAGATAATCCGATTGCAGCTATCTATACACCATTCTCCTTTATTCTAGTGTATGAGGTCTATTTATTAGTATATTTTCTTCCCAAATCAATTACAATTTATATTGGGAAACAGTATGAAATAATTCTGCTTGTCTTAATTAGAAGACTATTTAAGGATTTAGCTCAATTAGATTTAGAAAGTAGTTGGTTCAGCAGTAAAGATGATCTCCAATTCACTTACGACATTGGAACTTCTATAATAATTTTCGCACTAATATTCATTTTCTACTATCTCAATACTAAAAGGACATCAGCTCAAAAAAAGGAGCTTTCAAAAAGAGAACAAACTCAAAGATTTATTGAAACAAAGAAAAGATTTTCCGTTCTTCTAATCCCTTTTTTATTTGGATTAGCTGTTTACAGCTTTGGAGATTATTTCTATGAAGTATTTTTTTCTGCTTCACATCGAATTGATTCAATTAAAAACACCAACAATATCTTCTTTGATGAGTTTTTTACGATTCTAATTTTAAGCGATGTATTGCTGCTCTTGATTTCCTACACTCACACATCCAGTTTTAGATCCGTAATTAGAAATTCAGGCTTTGTGATTTCTACTATTTTGATCAAAATATCCTTTAGTACAGATGGAATATTAAATGATATTCTGGTGGTTTCAGCGATCACATTTGGAGTGCTGATTCTATGGATTCATAATTTCTATGAAAAGATTGAACTTCCCAGTGATACTTAATCACAACTCAGCCACACACTTTAATTCAATTGCTATGGGCGTTGGTAAAGCATTAATTTCCACTGTAGTCCTGCAAGGCTGAATATCTTTAAAACATTCAGCATAAACCTTATTGAAAGTAGAAAAATCATCTTTCATGTTGGTGAGAAAAACCTGAACGTCAACTAACTTATCCCAGCTACTCCCACAATCTTCCAAAATCATTCTAACATTCTCAAAAACTGATTTACATTGGGTTTCTATGTCATAGCTCTTAATCTCCCCCTTTTCATCTAATTCTACTCCAGGAATCGTGTTGCTGTCTTTTTTACGTGGACCTACGCCTGATAAAAACAATAAATCTCCTACTTTACGGGCGTGCGGATATAAACCTACAGGTAAAGGTGCACGATTTGAATTTCTAATAATTTCCTCCATTAAACTACAGTTTTTGGTAATTGATTTTTCACTCTTTTTGCCTGATTTATATGACGCTTAGTATGCCGCATCATAATATACAATTGTTCGCCCACATTGAATCTTAATAATTTACTCAAGGGGCTATAAGTATGTACATGCTGATGATCATAAGCACAAGCTTTCAATGAAACACCAATGATTTCATCCTGCAATTTTAAAAATTCTTTAAGGGTTTCATGACCTTTCTCTACTTTATTTTCTTTTACTGGCTTGAAAATCTTAGGCGCAGGGACTTTCCATTTATATTTTGGATCAACTGCATATAGAAATAATTTCCCTGTGATAGAGAAATTGATAGGGTATTCTATAGTCTTAACTTCTGCTTTCTGCAACCGCTTTTCAATGTCTTTTATGTAGGTAGAATTGGCTATGATGATGTGTTGTAAACATTCAGCTATAGACCATTTATCAGGATCAGGTTTCCAAACTAACTCTTCTTCGCTTAAATATTGAAACTCATTAACAGTGGTTTCTTCTATTTCTTTTAAATCTTTGATAACATCTTTTAGCCAAATCATATGTTCTAATCGGAAATGAGTAGGAAAGGTTTGGAAAATGCCAGACTACTTTAGTTTAGGCTAATCACTTCTATAAATTCTTGCATTTGAGAAGAATACCAGCCACCAAAACCCTTGTTATCTATCTTGTGTTGAAACCCCATTAAATGTCCACCAGCAAAAAATTCTATTTCTGGTTTTATACTAAATACATCTCTATTTGTCTTAGCATCTTGAACTGTAGTGATTTTATCTTCCTTGCCAGCAAAAAGCAATAGGGGAATATCGATTACTTTCCATTTTTGGATATATTCATTTGATTCAATGGGAGAATAGGTTTCCTTTCCCTTGAGAGATTTTGTTCTCTGAATATGATCAGCAGGATTATAAACAAACGCATCATAAATCAGAAATTCTATTTTATTCTTAATCTCCTGGAAAGCATAAGTAGTGACCATCGTACCCATTGATAATCCCCATACCCCTATACCTTTATTTTTAATTTTTTTTTCAGTAAAATTCACCACTGCTTCTAAATCGGTGGCGAATTCTGTATGAAATAAATAATCGGATTTAATATCAAAATCATCACTTTTACCAAAGCCCCGATAATCAAAAGTGACGACTGTATAACCTAAATTCGCCATAATAGAAGCATGATACACGAAATAGGACATATTTCCAGCATCTGGATATACTAAAACCAGGACCTCATCTTTCTCATTATCAGGATTAGGCGCATAAATCCATGTATTCAAATCATATCCGTCTTCAGTGGTCGCAGTTAATTCTTCATATTCCCAGCCAATTGAATCGGGAGTTATAGTGTATTCCTTATCAGGATCAATGGCTAATAGGTTTAATGGAAGGAAAAGGAAGAATAGGGATTTATTCATGATTTAATTACATCTAAGTTAAAATTGATATTCATCTGGTAATAAACACTTCAATTGAAATTTATTTAAATATTTTCAAATATTTTGCACTTTAATTAATTAGTAAAGTTATGCCCGAAATCATTGACCTAAGCCAAGAAATTTATGAAGGAATGCCTGTTTTTAAAGACCTTCCTCAGGTCAAAATGAGAATCCATAATTCGCATGAAGAATGGGCTGGAATTCGAAATCGTGAAAAGCGTACACCAGCTGTTCATAAACTAGAACTTGGCGAACATACCGGTACTCATGTAGATGCCATAAACCACATGGCTCAGCAATATGAAGGGCAGTCAATTGATAAAATGCCTTTGTCTATGTTTTACACAGAAGGGATTTGCTTAGACTTTTCGCACAAAAAGCTAGCTGAACTCATAGAACCACATGAAGTTGAATTAGCTTGCAAGAAAGCTAATGTAGAAATCAAAAAAGGTGACACAGTTCTTCTGTATACTGATCATTATAGAAAGCATTTCAACAAAGCAGACTGGGGAAATGGCCCTGGTATTTCTAGTGAAACAGCTAGGTGGTTAGGAGAGCAAATGATTTCAGCTTTTGGAGTGGAAACCATGTCTCCAGGCGTTAGAAAGGTTTCCAATAAGGAAGTCCATCTTGTTTGCGGGGAATTAGGCTTCACTCATTATGAAAACATGATCAATCTGCATCAATTAATCGGTAGGGGAAGATTCCGGTTCATAGCATTTCCTTTGAAAATAAGAGGCGGAACAGGTTCTCCTGTTAGGGCTGTGGCTGTTTTTGAATAAAAAAAGCGATGATCTCTCAATCATCGCTTTGTATCATTAGCTATTCATGAGATCTTCAATCTCATCTATTTCGATCGGGATATTTCCCATCATATCATGATGACCATCTTTCGTGATGACTACGTCATTTTCTAAACGCACCCCAATCCCTTCATCTTGAATATAAATACCCGGCTCAATTGTGAAAACCATATTAGGCTCAAATTTTCGGTAAATATTACCTACATCATGAACATCCAATCCGATATGGTGAGAAGTACCGTGCATGAAATATTTTTTATAGGCAGGATTTGCTGGATCTTGATTTTTGATATCAGTCTTATCCAATAAGCCCAATCCTAACAACTCGTTTTCCATCAATTTACCCACTTCTTTGTGGTATTCTGGAATTCTGTTCCCTGGCGTTAAGATTTTATAGCATTCCTTCATCACTCTCAAGACTGCATTATAAACATCTTTTTGTCTTTGGGTATATCTTCCATTTACTGGGATAGCTCTTGTCATATCCGCATTATAATTACCATACTCAGCTCCTACGTCCATCAACAATAAATCTCCATCTTTGCAAACGTCTTTATTTTCAATATAATGAAGAACACATGCATTCCCACCTGAAGCAACGATTGGAGTGTAAGCGAACCCTTTAGAGCCTTGTCTGACAAATTCGTGCAAAACTTCTGCTTCAATCTCGTACTCTTTTAGACCTGGTTTCACGAACTTCAAAGTTCTTCTAAAAGCATCCTCTGTAATTTTACAAGCCCTTTCCATTTGCGTGATTTCTTGAGGATCTTTAATCGCTCGCAAATCATATAAAATAGGTGCCGCTTTTCTGTATTGGTGAGCAGGGTATCTCTCTTGTAACCATTTTATAAAACGCATATCACGAGTTTCCACAGGTGTAGCATTTCTGATGTGTTCATTGGTGTTGATGAAAACTTGCTCCGCTTCTGCCATTAAAGTATTGAAGACAGTCTCAAATTGCGATAACCACATGACAGTCGGGATGCCAGAAGCAGCCGTAGCTTCTTCTTTCGTATATTTATGACCTTCCCAAACGGCTATATGTTCATTGGTTTCAGTAACAAACAGAATCTCTCTCCAGCTATCATTATCAAAATCAGGGAATAGAACTAGAATACTTTCCTCTTGATCTATACCTGTTAAATAGAATAAATCACTGTTTTGCCAGAAGGTCATGGTACCATCTGCATTCATAGGCATCACATCATTGGAATTGAAAACTGCCAAAGAACGAGCCGGCATTTGCTTCATGAAATTTTTGCGGTTCTTTATATAAAGGGATGAATCTAAAGTTTTGTATCTCATAAAAATTAGTATTTATTTCAAATTAATCATTTAAGCTTCGTAAATTTCAAATTTACATTTTATTATCTCATTAGACATGTTAAAACAGCCTTTTTTCAAGACAATCTTCCTCATAACCACTTTTCACCTGCTTTCAATTGCAGTTTTAGCACAACAGAAATACTGGCTTGAATTTAATATTGACGATTTTAATACAAATAGCAGCTCAATAGAACGCTTAAAGGACAGCCTACAAAAACAATATACTGAAGATTTAGTGTTCCATTATCAGTCAAGATGGAGTCCTATAGTGAGTATCTCCACTAAAGAAAAGCATTTGAGTTCTTTGGCAGCACACGGTTTTGTAAAAAGCATAACATCATTAGAAGAATTGCAACCTCTGTCCACTGAAACTTTAACGCCAATAGAATATTCCTATGCATTGGAACAAATTAAAGCTCATTTTATTACAGATAGTATGAAATTAAGTGGCAAGGGTGTGAAAATCGGTGTGATTGATGGAGGTTTTATGGATGCAGATGCAGAGCCTTCATTAAAACACTTAATAGAGAATGAGCAGATAAAATTCTTTCAGGACTATCTTTTAAAAGGAAATGATGATCCCTTTTATGGAAAAAGAATTTCACAAGATGACCATGGAACTCAAGTATTAAGAATGATAGCTGGTTCAGATAATGGCACTTCCATTAACTATGGCATGGCCACAAAGGCAGAACTATATTTAGCAAGAACCGATCATGGCATTAGAGAAAGAAGAATTGAAGAAGACTACTGGGTAGCAGCGATTGAATTATTTCATGAAATGGGGATTAGATTAGTTAATTCCTCCTTAGGTTATACAGATGGATATGACAAAAAAACAGAAAACCACAGTAAAAAAGAAGTAAATGGAAAAAGCAGTATGATTACCAAAACTGCCCAAAAGGCAGCTGAAAAGGGAATGCTAATCGTTAGCGCTGCTGGAAATGATGGACATAATAAATGGGAGATTCTGTCATTGCCTTCAGATGCAAAAGATGTTTTGACTGTAGGAGCAGTTCGCTACGATGATTGGTCTAAAATTTATTACTCTTCTGTAGGACCCGATAAACTGGATTATGTGAAACCCGATGTAGCTTGTTTTGCTGCAAACGGAACATCATTTTCAGCTCCTGTTATTACAGGTTTAGCAGCTTGTATCTGGGAATATGATAGCACATTGAGCAATCTTGAAGTAATCAGTTTGATTAGATCAGGCAGCCATTTGACTGAAACTCCTAACAATTATATCGGTTACGGAATTCCTGACAGTAAGAAAATTATTGAGCTCCTTAAACAAGAAACACCAGCATCCAACTTAAACTCCATTTCTTCTGAAAAGGATTATATTGAAGTTGAAATCGCAGATAGAATTGAGGTAGTAGTGGTTTTTCATAAAAAAGATTCAATAAATGTAATTGAACAACAAACTATCAAAACAGAGGAAGGGCAAAGTAACTTAAGAATTGAAAAAGTTGAAAAGGCAAAGTTTTCTACTGTTGTGGCTCAAGATCAGTTGCATTTTGAAATTGAATGGAAATAAAAAAGCCCATCTAATAAATCAGACGGGCTTGCGTGACCTTGCCAGGATTCAAACCTGGAACCTCTTGAGCCGTAATCAAGTGCTCTATTCAGTTGAGCTACAAGGCCATTTGAATTTTTTTCCTACTGTTTTAAAAATGAAAACAATATGATTTCATTCACTGCGTTTGTAAATGAGTGTGCAAAGGTAAATAATTATTTCTTATAAGAAAAATGAATTATTTATTTATCCTCTGCATAAAACACTATCTTTGTCCACCGAAAGTAACATTCAAATTAATACCAATGAAAAAACTATTCGTAGTATTTATATTATTGACTACTGTAATATCCGTTCAGGCTCAGAACTTAGAAGAAAAAAACACCTTTGGTCCAAGACCAGATTTAAAAGGTGATTTAACACTATCCTTCGGTTTAAACATGCTAAGAAATAATGATGTTGAAGCCTTGGACTTGAGAACAATCGGAAATAATTCCTTCAAAATTGGTTATAGTTATCCTGTGCAAATAGGGAATTCTAATTTCAGTTTTAATGGTGGGATTAACTTTTCTTTTGACAAATACGCATTCTCAAATGACACTAGTTTGACTTTAAATTATGGATCAAATCCTAATACTGAAGGACAAGTTATCATAATTGATTCCGTTGGTAGCAATGTAATTGGTAACGGCTTTGTAGAAAAGTCAAAATTTGAAAGCAATTATATCAATATACCACTAGAAGTACGATATTACTTCAACAAAAATAGAATTGATGATGGCGGCTTTTTCTTAGCTGCAGGTGGTAGCATCGGATATTTAATTTCTGGAAAGACCAAAATTAAATACGTAGAGGATGAGGAAACTAAAAAGATAAAGCGAAAAGAGAATTTCGAATTAAATCAATTTAGATATGGTGCTCATTTAAGAGTAGGGATTGCAGGATTTGGCGCCTATTTCCAATATGATTTTTCAGAATTATTTAATCCAGGAAGAGGTCCACTTAATACAAATGATGAATTTACTCAAACTACACCGTTTAGATTTGGCTTGAGTTTTAATCTTTTCTAAGAAAATAAACTAACAGAGTTAAAAAAAAACACTTAAGAAATTTCTTAAGTGTTTTTTTTATGTCCAAGAATTTGCGATTCGTATTACTAATCTTTATTCTATAATCTTTAACCTAATCTCTACTTCCCTTTAAACTCTGGTTTTCTCTTCTCTAAAAATGCTTGCTTTCCTTCCTTATAATCTTCTGAAGTTCCAGCAATCTGCTGAGAGTATTTTTCATATTCCAGCATATCATCTAAAGAAGAAGTAGCTGCTTTATTAAGCATTTTCTTAATCATGCCAATCGATTTGGTTGGCGCTTTTGCAAAATAATCTGTGTAGGATTTTACAGCTGCGTCTAATTCCTCATCTTTCACCACTTTGTTTACAATTCCTAACTCATAAGCTTCTTGAGCCGTAATTTTAGTTCCCATTGCACATAATTCAAATGCTTTTTGATAGCCTACTAAATTCGGAAGGAAGAATGAAGAACCTGAATCAGGCACCAAGCCAATATTGATGAAAACTTCAATCATTTTAGAAGATTCTGCTGCAATAATCATATCGGCAGCCAATGCTAAGGAACAGCCTGCCCCTGCGGCAACTCCGTTTAATCTAGCAATAATCGGTTTGGGTAATTTGCGCATTGCCCTAATGATCGGATTATATCTTTTCTCTAGAGAATTATAAAACATCTTATCATCTTCATCACGAGCAGATTTTAAATCCTGACCAGAAGAAAACGCTTTCCCCTCTCCTGTTATCACTACCACTCTTACTTCAGGATCTTTACCCGCTGATTTCAAAGCATCTTGAAATTCGTAACTTATGCCATCATTAAATGCATTATAAAAATCAGGGCGATTAAAAGTGATGGTACAAACACCATCTTGAAGTTCGTATTTTAAAAATTCGTGCATTATTTATTCTTCTTTAAATGAATATCAAAATTGTGAGGAAATTTACAAAAAACCCAAGCAGGAAACCAAACCAGACTTGTCTACTATCATGAGCTGCCAATTTTAATCGGGCACTTCCAACTAATCCACAAAACAAAAAACTCACTGCAACTGCATAATAAAAATCAGAAGGCTCTGATTTTATTAATAATGCCAAATAAATCCCTGTAGCGCCTGCGATAGCTATAGCATGAGCACTAATCTTCCACCAAATGGTTATGATGGTTAAAATAACGATACTGATTGTAACAGATAACAAAATCACTGTCACCAAATTTGGAAATCGAAATTTCTCCCAAAAAAGATAGGTTGTAGCCCCATAAAAAATAGCATTAAACAAAAATGGAAAGACACGTTCTTTTCTGTCTTCCATATTCAGATTGCTAATATTTCGGGTGAATTTTAAAAGTAACATTCCCATCAAAGGAATAAGAAAAGTCGTCATGAAAACCATTGACATAAAACGCCAAGCCAAATCGCCAGACATATTTAATGTATAGGGTAAAAACAATAAAATACCTAGGAAAATGTAGCTTGGAACAAGCAAAGGTTGAAAAATTATTGATATGAAATGCGCCCAGAATTTACTCACTATAACTCTTTTCTTAATCGTGCAACAGGTATATTCAATTGCTCTCTGTATTTAGCAACTGTTCTTCGGGCAATTTTATAGCCTTTCTCCTTTAATAATTTTTCTAATTTATCGTCTGATAGTGGTTTGCTTTTATCTTCCTTATCAATAAACTCCTTTAAGGTGTTTTTGACTTCCCTAGAACTTACATCCTCTCCTGATTCTGTAGCTATTCCTTCTGAAAAGAAGAATTTCAAAGGGTAAATACCAAATTCAGTCTGCACCGATTTACTATTCGCCACCCTAGAAACTGTAGAAATATCCATATCAATTTTTTCCGCTATGTCTTTCAGGATCATAGGGCGTAATTTACTCTCATCCCCCTCCCTAAAAAATTCATATTGATATTCTAAAATAGCCTGCATCGTATTCAAAAGCGTAAATTGCCGCTGCTTGATAGCATCAATAAACCATTTGGCAGCATCCAATTTTTGTTTTACAAAACCGACCGTCTCTTTTAACTTCTTATCCTTTTTATCGCCTTTATCATAGGCTTTCAACATTTCAGAATAAGAAGGACTAACCCTTAAATCAGGTGCATTTCTTGAATTTAAGGTAATGACTTGCTCTCCATTTTGATTGGTCAAAATAAAATCAGGCATTAAAAACTGTGTCCTTACTGCTCCTGAGCCAGAGCCACCTGGTTTTGGATTTAACCTTTTGATGGTATCAATTGCATCCTTAAATAACGACTCATCTTCAATATTGAGCTTCTTCACTATTTTTTCGTAATGCTTTTTAGAAAACTCCTCAAAGCACTCATCTATAATTTGATACGCTAGTTTAACAGCTTGTGATTGATCTAACTTTCTTTCTAATTGTAATAAAAGACATTCCTCTAAATTTCTGGCAGCAATTCCTGCAGGATCAAAATCCTGAATCCTAGCCAGAACACTTTCCACCTCATCTTCATCCGTATTTACATTTTGAGAAAAAGCCAAATCATTTACTATTGCATTAATATCTCTTCGGATATAGCCATCACTTTCTATGCTTCCAATTAATTGTTTCCCGATCTTATATTGATGTTTATCCAAACCTAAAAAACCTAATTGAGTCATTAACTGGTCGTTTAAGCTTGTGCCCATAGCGATAGGCATCTCCCTTTCTTCTTCCTGGCCATTTCCATCACCTTGCATTTTATAGCCAGCTTCATCATCATGAAGATAGTCATCTATATCGAAGTCATCGGTGACTTCCTCTTCATAATCCTCTTCATAGTCCTGTTCTTCTGGCTCTTCCTTACCTTCTTCCAGAGCAGGATTTATTTCCAACTCTTCTTCAATTCTTGTATCCAACTCGGCAGTAGGCACTTGCAGTAGTTTTATAAACTGAATTTGCTGAGGAGACAGACGCTGTCCTAAAGATTGTGAGAGTACTAATTTTTGCATAAATCTAATTCACTAAAAATTGTGCCAATTTCCTAACTCAAATTTATTATAAATACGTGAGATGAGCATAAGTTTTATTCATCTTAATTTAACAGTCAAGAACCCCTTAAATTCAAATGCATTGATTTCAAGAACCCTAACTGAAATTCTATCTTATAAAAATAAACATAAACACATGAAATGTTTGATAAAAAGCCAATATTATCGAATTTTGGCGAATTAATTTCTATGAACTATAAACGCAATAATTTTATGACTGTTCCGGCAAGAGTGAAAATCAAGAAACTATTAGCAAGCGAAGCTACTGAACAACAGACAAATGTAAAAGGATGGGTAAGAACGAAGAGAGGCGGAAAACCTGTTTTTTTTATTGCGCTTAATGATGGTTCAACCATCAACAATATTCAAATCGTTGCCGATCCGGAACTTATTTCTGAAAATACAATAAAAGATATTACCACTGGTGCTGCAATTAGTGTAATCGGAAAGGTAGTAGCCTCACAAGGAGCAGGTCAATCTGTTGAAATTGTAGCGGAACAAATAGAGATCTTAGGAAAAGCAGACCCTGAAAAATACCCATTACAGCCTAAAAAGCACTCCATGGAATTCATGAGGGAAAAAGCACACCTCAGAATGCGAAGCAGCACCTTTAGCGCAGTATTTAGGATTCGTCATTCCTTGGCTTTTGCAATCCACCAATTTTTCCATGAAAAGGGATTCTATAATCTTCATACACCAATTATCACTGCAAATGATGCAGAAGGTGCAGGGGAAACTTTCCATGTCACCAATTTCGATCTGGATAAAATCCCCATGACGGATGAAGGAAAAGTTGATTACAAGCAAGATTTCTTTGGCAAAGAGACCAATTTAACGGTTTCTGGTCAGTTAGAAGGCGAATTGAGTGCAATGGCCTTAGGTGAAATTTATACGTTCGGACCAACCTTCAGAGCTGAAAATTCTAACACAACCCGCCACCTAGCTGAATTCTGGATGGTAGAGCCTGAAATGGCATTCTACGATTTGAATGACAATATGAACTTAGCAGAAGAAATGCTGAAGTATGTAGTAAAATATGCATTAGAAAACTGCAAAGAAGATTTGGATTTCTTAGCCAAAAGAGCTGATGATGAGGACAAACAAAAACCTCAAAATGAGCGTCAGGAACTGGGCTTATTGGAAAGATTACAGTTCATTTTGGAAAATGACTTTGAGAAAGTAAGCTATACCGATGCAATCGAAATACTAAGAAACAGTAAGCCCAATAAAAAGAAGAAATTCAACTACATAATCGAAGGCTGGGGAGCAGATTTGCAATCAGAACACGAAAGGTTCTTGGTTGAAAAGCACTTTAAAAAGCCTGTGATATTATTTGATTATCCTAAAGATATTAAAGCATTTTACATGCGTCAGAATGATGATGACAAAACGGTTGGCGCCATGGATATTTTATTCCCTGGCATAGGTGAGATTGTAGGAGGTTCTCAAAGAGAGGAAAGACTTGACAAACTTACCCAAAGAATGAAAGAAATGGATATCCCTGAGGATGAATTATGGTGGTATTTGGATACCCGAAAATTTGGTACCGCCCCACATAGTGGTTTCGGCTTAGGCTTTGAAAGATTGATGCTTTTCGTGACCGGTATGGGGAATATTAGAGATGTGATTCCGTTTCCTAGGACACCGGATAATGCAGAGTTTTAGAATTATTGACAGAGGCTTATTTATTCAATAAGCCTCTTTTCTTTTTATTACTTTTTTATAGAACTAAGAACTATTTTTCAATGATTATTACGAACATTAAATCGCTATACGGTATAAGAGAGAAAACAGAATTACTGAGAGGCAACAACTTAGGGAAATTTCCTGCTATAGAAAATGCTTTTCTTGAAATACAAGACGGTAAGATTCTGAAATACGGTAAAATGGAAGAATTAAATACTAACCAACATCAAGAAGTATTCGATGCCAAAGGAAAATCCATTCTACCAGCTTTTTGTGATTCTCATACACATATTGTTTTTGCTGGTAGCCGTGAGGATGAATTTGTTCACAAAATAAAAGGCCTAAGCTATGCTGAAATTGCAGCTAAAGGTGGCGGTATTTTGAATTCAGCTAAGAGATTAGCTAAGACTTCCGAAGATGAGCTATTTGAACAAGCCATGGTTCGTGTAAATGAAGTGATGCAGCTTGGAACAGGTGCTTTGGAAATTAAAAGTGGTTATGGCTTAAGCTTGGAAGCTGAGCTTAAAATGCTTCGGGTAATCACGAGAATAAAAGAAACAGTCAATATTCCTGTTAAATCTACTTTTTTAGGTGCACACGCTTTTCCAGAGCCCTATAAAGAAAATAAAGAAGCTTATATAAAGCTGATCATTGATGAAATGTTGCCCGCTATAGCAGATGAAAAATTAGCAGATTATATAGATGTATTTTGTGAAACAGGCTTTTTTGATGAAAAATTAAGCGAGCAAGTGCTTAATGCCGGAGCTAAATATGGTTTGAGAGCAAAAATTCATGCCAATCAATTGAATAATAGCGGTGGAGTGCAATTGGGAATTAAAACTAATGCATTGTCAGTTGATCACTTGGAAACCTTAGGCGAAGAAGAAATTAAGTTACTAGGTGAGAATGAAATCATTTCAACTTTACTTCCTTCTGCTGCATTTTTCTTAAGAATGGGCTTCCCTCCTGCTCGAGAATTAATTGATGCAGGTGCAGCTATTGCATTAGCAACCGACTACAATCCAGGCTCCTCTCCTAGCGGAAACATTCCATTACTAATTTCTTTGGCCTGTATCCAAATGAAAATAACACCTGAAGAAGCTTTTAACGCGGCTACTTTAAATGGTGCTTTTGCCATGGAAGTGGAAAATGAAGTGGGTTCCATTACTAAAGGAAAAAGAGCTAACTTGATTCTTACGAAGGACATTCCTTCCTTAGCCTATATGCCTTATGCATTTGGCTCTCAGAATATCGAAAAAGTTATGATAAAAGGAGAATGGATATAAATCACTTTCATTTTTTTGAGGAACTAGATTTAAATAGCTACCAGAAGCTAAGAGAGGGAGAAATTAAAATTGGTCAGAAAATCAGTTATGGTGCTGATTTTAGAAATTCTACAGCAAAATTTATCCTTTTAGGAATAGAAGAATCTTTAGGTGTGAAAGGAAATTTGGGTATAAGTGGTACACACACTGCTTGGGATGCCTTTTTAAAGGTTTTCCTCAATATTCAGCATACCCACAAATTAAATGGAGATAGTATTCACCTTTTGGGAAATTTTAATTTTCAGCAAATGGCTGATAATGCTAAATCTGTTGAAGATTTTAGGGACATAGTTCCTGTTATTGATGATGCAGTTTTTCCCCTTATTCAAGAAATCTCAGCAGCTGGAAAAATTCCAATTGTTATAGGAGGTAGTCATGCAAATGCTTTCCCAATTATTAAAGGGGTTAGCTTAGCAAAGAATAATGCCATAAATGTGATGAATTTAGATGCTCATGCTGATTTTAGAGCCCTAGAAGGACGGCACAGTGGTAATCCATTCAGCACTGCAAAAGCTGAAGAATTTATGGCAGACTACAGCATATTAGGCTTACACGAAAATTATAACAGCCAAAATATGCTGGATGAAATGGCAAAACATAAAGGTATCCGCTATTACTTCTGGGAAGATATTTATTTAAGGAAAAAGATCACTTTTGAAGATGCCCTAAATGATTTCATACAACTCAACCAAAATAAAAACTGCGGAATTGAATTGGACATGGATAGCGTAGAAGGAGTCTTGAGTTCTGCAATGACGCCCTCTGGTTTCACCACCACAGAAGCCAGATATTACTCCTACCAAATTGGTCATAATTTACATCCGTCTTATTTCCATATCTGTGAAGCAGCTACCAAATTGGAAATAGGTTTAAAAAATACTACTAGTGGAAAATTACTATCTTATTTGGTGAGTGATTTTATTAAAGGTGTAACAGAAAGGTAGACTTAAGTTAGTATTTCAAAATATCTCCTAAAGTCTTCTTCATTTGTTCCATGCATTCTGGAAAAACCTCCCCTAGTTTATTGACAAATCGGTCTTTTGAGATAGAGCGGATATGAAATACCAAAACCTCTGACTTTTCCTTTAATCCATTTTTAATGTCAGGTTCTAAAACCGGATTTCCTTTATAGCCTTTAACTTTTGTCGTGAGGGGACAAACAATTATTGTCCGTAAAAATTCATTAGCCAAATTCCCACTTAAAATGACAACAGGCCGAAATCCTGCTTGCTCACTTCCTTTCACAGGATTTAAGTTCACATTCCAAATTTCAGCCTGCTTCATGCTTCATCAGTATCTTTAAGTTGCTTCCAGTAATCTTGCATACCTTCTTCTGCAACCATCATGACATCTAAGTCATCTCCTGCCATTTTGTAGGATTTGGCATATTCTGCCTTTTCTATATTTTCTAAATAGACAGTTAAGGCTTTTTCTATCAATTTATTCTTAGGCATATTGAGTTCATTAGCCTTTTTGGCCAATAAATCAACAACATGTTTAGGAAGTGTTGTTGTTATATTCATGGCTATTTTATATTTATATATCACAAATATAATACAAAATTATAGAATTAAAAATTCAATAAATTTGATTTCGCAATGAACATTAACCAATATGATGACTTATGTAAATTTATAACTAAAATGCACTGCCTCTAATTCTTCTGCAGGTTTGGTTGACCTATAAAAATCAATTGCATAATCATCATCTTTCTCGGCTTGTACAAAGACCTCTTCAAATCCACTTTGTTTGCAATATTCGTTAGCAAAAGCGATCAATTTACTACCTATCCCTTTCCTTTGATAACTTGTTGATACAGCCAAGTCATAAATATGAGCAATGGGTTTTTCTGAATAATATTGATCCAGCACATATACCGTTAATCCAGCAATGACTTTTTCTTTACTTTTTGCGACCACAGCAAGAAAATGTTCATTATTTAAAAGCTTTTGTAGATGAGTTTGACTTGGGACTACAAACTTTTCCATTTCAAAAACATCCTCAAATACTGAAATAAGTGCCAATAAATCATCTATTCGATTGGCTTGTATGATTTGTATCTCAGTTTCCATATCAAATCACTCTTAATATATAATAAAGCCTTATTACTCTTAACTCTGAACTCCAAAACTATCATTCCCAATTAATGAAGGCTGATTAAATCTTCCATCTTCATCTCTGTTCTCAAGGTTTAATACACCTCTTGGACACACTGAAGAGCAAACTCCACATCCCACACATGAAGAACGGATAATATTCTGTCCTCTTTGAGCATACCAACGGACATCTATCCCCATTTCACAATAAGTAGAGCAATTCCCACAAGAGATACATTGGCCCCCATTTGTAGTAATTCTAAACCTGGATTTAAAACGCTGAACTAATCCTAAATATGCTGCTAAGGGACAACCAAATCGACACCAAACCCTGTTACCCATAAAAGGATAAAAACCGGTACCTATCACACCAGAAAAAATAGATCCAATTCCAAAACCGTAAACCGCCCGGATACTGTAAGTATTCATACCCAAAAGTTGAGAGCTACCAGTAAAGTAAGTGTATAGCACAGCCGCTGTCATGACTACTGCAAAAACCAATACTCCATGAATTAGCCATCTTTCTATCTTCCATGCTCCTAAAGATTTATCTGATAATTGTCTGTAAGGATCCCCTAAAGTTTCAGCCAATCCTCCACAACCACATACCCAACTGCAGTACCATCGTTTACCATACAAATAGGTGAAGATTGGAACCCCCAATGTAAATAAGGCTATTCCCCAACCCAACATAAACAAGCCAATCGTACCTGCTTCAACCATTTCGTTTAATCGATAATCGAAAAAGAAGCTGTAATCAAGTGGCCACATATTTTTTAAATCCATATACGGTTGATTGAGCCGAACCAAAATTTCAGGAATTACAAAAGCAAAAGCCAATTGGAAGAACATAACGGAGACTGTACGAACCATTTGATAAGGGCTATGTCTATACTTAATGATCATCCTAATACCCATGACCAAAATGGCTAAAGTATAAAGGAACCCATACATAAACCATTGACTTGCAGGATTCCCACTTAGCATTTTACTAAGCGGATCTACCATCACTATCCAAGAAGTCATATATTCTGGAAACCAGTAAAGGAATACATAAAAGCTGATCAGGAATGTACCTAAAAGAATACCAATCCAACCTCTATTTTTTAAGGCGCTGTGAAATATGCCATCATTTTTGATTCCAGCATGTTGTGTCTTTAATCTTGGCAGCAAATACATGATGGCACCAATAATAGGAATCCCAATAGCTAATAATAACCATAACCATGGGTTCTGTGCTACAGGTCCAACTTCAGATTTTTTTGCAATAGTAAACGCCTTATTATTAATATTATCCTGACTAAAGCCTTTCTGCGAAATAATCGAATTATTGACATCTGAAATAACTTTTTCCAATTGTGCGGCTAATTCTTCGGAAGATTCATATTCCCTGCCTTCCATCCAGCCAGTGTAATCTGTTAATTGTTTGATTTGCCATTTGCCCACTTCTCCCTCGGGAGAACCTATCCCTTTTTCTATTGCAGATTGCTGAAATGAATTGCCTTCAGTTGAATTGGCAATTTTCCTAGCAACATAAGTACTAATTTCAAATTTTGATTTGATCTCTTCATTGGCTTGACTTAAAATTGATTTAAAATCACTGACAAAGGAAAATTGATCATCATATTGAATTCCATAAATATTCTGGGCATATTTATCAACTACGGAAAAAGACTGATCGCCTACAGACTGTTTTAGATCGCTTTTGTCCAGCCGATACTGTCCCAAGAAAAACAAAGAGAGATAGGTTATAAAACCAATAGTAAAAACTATCAACCCTATTTTATGCACTAATTTTAAGCTTTTCATATATCTTTTTAAAATATTCCTAACACCTTTTTTCTACCTACTTTTACCTCGTCATTCGGATATCTTTCATTATACATCCCCACCAACTCATCTTCATATCTCTTAAAAAATTCAGGATCAAAATTAGCTTCCTTTAAATTTTGAAACACTTTTTTCATTGGCCATTTGTCCCGAATCATTTTGTCACAAACTTCATGGCGATATCTCACTCCCATCAAGTTTACGCCTTTTAACGTCTTATCATTTCTGTGAAACACTAATCTTATCGACTTTTCCCCATTTTCATGTTCCCAGTAGAAATGCTCTTCTGTTTCTTCATCAGGTTGATTAGACACCTGTCCATAAGTTTGATATTCGATATCCAAAAACTTAGCTGAATTAAACCAAACACCTGGTTTATAAGCTGTCTTAGTACCACAAATGGTTTGAGCAAGTGTTTCTCCATGCATTCTCCCTGTATACCAGACTTGCTCAATGGGTCTTCTATCTTCTGCCGGAGCTTCATGAAATTCTGCACAGTCGCCAATTGCATATACATCAGACTGATTAGTCTCAAAATATTCGTTAACCATTATGCCTCTACTGGTTTCCAATTCCGTATTTTTCAAGAAGTCAATATTTGGAGAAACCCCCACGGTTAGCCCAACAAACTGTGCATCCAATTTTCCACCTTCCTTCAATTTCACTCCTTTTGCCCTACCATTACCGTCATCCATTATTTCAGTAATTTCAGATTCTAACATCAAATTAAATCCATGCTTTCGGATGTGTCGATTGATCATTTCTGATTCTTCGGGAGGCAATACATTATTCCAAAAGCTACTTTCACGAACTACAAATGTGACATCAATATCACGTGTATGAAACATTTCGCCCATTTCAATTCCAATCAATCCACCTCCCACAATAACAGCATGCTGAGTGGTTGGGGAGTACTTTTCCATCCCTTCTAAATCTTGATAACTGTAGAGTCCTTGTACTGCTTCTAAATCTTGGCCTGGCCAACCAAACTTATTGGATTTTGAACCAACAGCTAAAACCAAGACATCATAATTGATATTTTGAGATGCTTTCAGGCTTAACTCCTTGTTTTTAAAATCAATTCGATCAACAAAATCATAGACCAAATTAATTCTATTTTTCTCCCAAAAGAAATCTTCGTAGGGCTTGGTACTTTCATATTTCATATGGCCCATATAGATATACATAAGTGCCGTCCGAGAAAAGAAATGTTCGGTTTCAGCTGATATAATCGTGATATTATCTTCGCTATGTTTGCGGATATGCCTTGCGGTAGTTACTCCTGAAATGCCATTTCCAATGATGACGATATTCCTCATAAGGCTTGTTTAGTGGTTTAATGAATACTACATTCAATATTAGTAGTAATAAAACTAATCAATTGTCAAGCCGAAGACAATAAAAAACAATCCAAAATTAAATTATCTGCGTTTGTAAAAAATAAATTAAAGAACTATGAAAAACTTAAGATTAACCATCGTAATTATTTTACTATCTAGTCTAAGCTTGATGGCTTACAAACAAGAGATTAAAAAGTTCAACCAAGAAGCTGACATATTCTTAAAGAAATATGTTCAAGATGGAAAAGTCGACTATAAAAGACTGAAAGATAATTTTCAAGAAGTTGACAAGCTTTATCAATCTTTAGCTTCAGTTAACATTGACGAATTAAGCGACAAGGAAATAAAAGCTTTATATATCAATGCTTACAATATTATTGTAATCAGACAAATAACAGAGTACTACCCACTTAAATCAGCTTTAGATAAAAATGGGTTTTTTGACAAAGTGAAGCATAATGTTGGAGGCGAAATGCTCACCTTAGATCAAATCGAGAAGGGAAAAGTGATCATACCTTTCAGAGATCCTCGAGTACATTTTGCATTTTCTTGCGCTGCAATTGGCTGTCCCGAGTTGGCAGATTTTGCATTTACCGCAGATAAATTAGATACTCAGCTTGACGAAAGAACAAGTAATGCCATCAACAATCCTGATTTTATTAAAGTCAAATCAGCTGAAAATCTAGTAGAATTATCAATGATTTTTAAGTGGTATGAAAAGGATTTTAAGATGAAAGCAGATGACGTAATGACTTATATTAACCAATACAGAGAAAACAAAATCCCATCAGGATACAATATAGACCACTATGCTTACGATTGGAGCTTAAATATTCAATAATAGGTAGGAAAGCTTTTCCAAAGTTGTATCGCTTTGGAAAAGCTTTTACTTAATCATTTTCTTCTTCAGAAACTTCTTCTGTTGGATTCACTGCTTCAGAGACTTCCTCTTGCAATTCCGAAGAATCTGGCGATATATTTCCTGAGTAATTAAACACTTCAAGTATTGAACTTTCAATTACTTCCGGTACCTGAAAGGAAACCAGCATATTATTCAAGCTAAGATAAATTCTATCATAGGCTTCCTTTACGTTTTTAGCAGTCACTATCATTTGATTGGTGATTTTCTTTTCTTTACCGCTTTCTTCGGCTACATAATACACCACCTTACATTTATGCCAGATGTCAGCATCTTCATAATGGAAAACATCCACTATTTTACTTTTGCTGATCCCTGTAATCATAAATTCCCCTCTAACGCGTTCACCCATTTCTTCATAAATGCGTGTTTCCGCTTCCGTAAAAGAAACGGCATCAACCAAATAAGGCTCTGTAACGGATTTCAACCTTCCGTTTTCATCTTCTTTTTGGTATTTAACTTTGCACAAAAACCACTGCTTCATAATCTTATTTTTCAAATTGGATTGCGAATATAAAGGAAATCAAAATCGAATGGAAATGGCTCATGAATTTGTTTTAACTTTGCCCAATGGAAAAAAGTAAAATCGTTCTCCCCTGCCCCCCTTACATCGCCCCTGTATTAAGACAGGAAATTGAAAACCTTGGATACAAAGTGACTCACGAAGGTCCTTTGGATGTTGCTTTGGAAGGGACAAAAGAAGATTGCATGCATTTAAATCTTCATTTACGCACTGCTAACAAAGTTCTATTCCTCATAAAATCATTCAGAGCTGATAATCCTGATAAATTATACCAACAGCTTTATCAAGTCAAATGGGAAGATTACCTAAATGAAAACAGTTACCTATGCATTACTTCTTATGTAAACAATGAGAAGATTTTAAATACACAATTTGCCAACGTAAGAGCTAAAGATGCAATAGTAGATCGCTTAAAAGACAAAACTGGAACAAGACCAGATTCTGGCCCTTTAAGAGACCAAATGGTGGTCTTTTTGCACTGGATGGAAGACCAAGCATCCATCTATCTAGATACTTCTGGGGAGACTATTTCCAAGCATGGCTACAGAAAAATCCCGGGAAAAGCACCAATGAACGAATCATTAGCAGCTGCTACTATTTTATCTTCAAACTGGAAAACTGATCAAGTATTTATCAACCCAATGTGCGGATCAGGAACTTTAGCCATTGAAGCGGCCTGTATTGCAGCAAATAAAGCGCCAGGGCTTAATAGAGATAAATTCGGTTTCCACTACCTCAAAGGATTTGACTTGACGGCTTGGGAGAAATTGAAAGCAGAGGCCATTCAAAAAGAAAAAGCCATTGAATGTAAAATTATTGCTGGAGACAACAGCAGAATGGCAATCCAAGCAGCCAAACAAAACGCAGAAGAAGCAGGTGTTGCCGATGCTATAACATTTGAGAAAAAAGACTTCAGAGACAGCACAATCCCTGAAGGAGAAGGCGTGGTTTTTCTAAACCCTGAATACGGAGAAAGATTAGGTGAAGAACAGGAATTAGGAAATGTGTATGCTCAAATAGGTGATTTTTTCAAAAGGGATTGTAAGGGAAAAACGGGTTATATTTTTACAGGAAATATGAATCTCGCTAAGAAAATTGGCTTAAGGACTAAAAGGAGAATACCCTTCATGAATGCAAAAATTGAATGTAGGCTTTTGGAATATGAGCTATATGCCGGAACCAAAAAAGATAAAGGCTAAGGATTTTTTTCACAATTGACCACCATTAGCTTATATTTAGCAAATGCAAATTAGTAAAAAGGAAAAAGAGACCATTAACAAAGCCCTTGCCCATTGGGAAGATTGTGGTTTAATCGATGCTCAAAAGGCAAAAGAACTTGATAAAAGCATAAAGATCAAGCCCTTCAACTGGCAGTCACTAGCCTATTACTCTTTTCTATTTGCTGTAGTGAGTTTACTTATTGCTGTGATCAGCATATTTGCAGATAAAGCCCTTTTAGATTTAATCGACTCATTAATTTCTACTTCTTACGTTACCAAATCCATCACGTTTCTATTATTAAGTGCATTATTCTTTTGGCTAGATTATCGTTACAATTTAAAGAAAACTAGAAAAAAATATAGTAGAGAAATATTCACATTTTTTGCTGCTATCTTTCTAGCTATAGCAGCAGGATTAATTAGCTTCTTATTTGGAATGGAGGAAAACCCTGGTGTTTTTATATTAGGTTTAGCCATTTCATATTTCACATTAGCTGTTGCTAGAAAAAAAGAACTGCTTTGGCTCTTTGGAATAACTGCATTGGTAGTCGCTTTTGGAGCTGTTACTCATAATCTGGGGAAAGATAATTATTTATTTATAGGAATGAATTTTCCCATGCGATTTACAATTTTTGGTGCTTTAATCTTACTAGCTACATATTTCATTAAGAAATCAGAAATGCTGAAACCATTTTTAGAACCTACTTACTGGAGTGGATTGATCATTTTCTTTATGGCTCTATGGTTCTTAACTATTTTTGGAAATTACAGTAGCTACGAAAAATGGTTGGAAATAAGACAATATTATTTGTGGTGGTACAGCTTACTATTATTATTGGCTAGTTTTGGAGCAATTGTAATTGGAATCAAGAAAGAAGACAGCTTGCTTAAAAACATCGGCATCTCCTTTATTTTCCTAAATCTCTACACCCGATATTTTGAGTATTTTTGGGATGAATTACACAAAGCATTATTCTTTGGGATTATTGCTATTTCATTTTGGCTGATAGGTAAGAAAGCCGAAAAGATTTGGGACAAAGAAGATAAATAATCACTGCATAAATAACAACACAAACCCGCTTATTGGTTAACCATCACTTCCTTTCCATAAGGAATAGGGAATTCAATTCTAAATGAGGCTGGTTTATTCTCTTCCAAGTGGATCTGTCCTCCTAACTTTGAAACTGCCATTTTTACGCTATATAGACCTAAACCAATACCTCTTTTATGTTCTGTAGCCACAAAAAACATATTAAAAACTTTATCTCTTAGTTCAGGATTTATACCTAAACCAAAATCCTCAAAAATAATCTGATAATTATTGTTCTTTTTACTTTTACTGAATTCGATTACTACATTGGGCTTTTCGGTATGTTTAGAGAATTTTATTGCATTATTTATTAAATTTGAAAACACCACTTTTAAGTGTACGAAATCAGTCAAGATATCTTCATCTGCAGCTTTCAATTCTATATTAATAAACTGCTGCCAGTCTTCATTATCAGGTATATTCTCCTTAGCAGCATCAATTATCAAACTTCTGATATTGTAATTTTGAATTTCAACTTTTTGTTGCTTTAGCTTATTGATCTTTTGAAGATTAAACAAAATATTATTCATCCTTTCCGCTGTCTCATTTACCTTGGAAAAGTAAAACTGTGAAGCCTCTTCATCAGTCTCTTTCATCGCCAAATAACACAGTCCCAAAATCGTGGATACTGGTCCCTTCAAATCGTGCGCTGCACGATAGAAAAATGTATCAAATTCGTGTTTGGCAATTTTCAAATCATTATTTGTCTCCCTTAGCTCTCGCGTTCTTTCATCAACCATTTCTTCAAGCTGAAGATTAGTTAGTTTTAGTTCATCATTTTGCTTTTGTATAATAGCATTTTTGTGAGCAATTTCTTCTTTCTGATCTACCACTAAAGACTGATTTTTAAGTAGATGTTTATTAGTGATTTCTAATTCTGAAGTACGTTCCTCAACTTTAGCTTGTAGTTTCCTTCTAGATTTCTTCAAATATCTTATCCTCAACTGAATGTAGGCAAGAACCAAAACAATAAACAGCACTACAAAAAGGACTCTAAACCATGGCGTTGCCCAAAAAGGCGGATCTACATTTATATATAGCTCTTTAATATTGCTAGACCATACCCCATCAGAGTTTGTTCCCTTTATCTTTAAATTATATTCACCTGGAGGTAAATTAGTGAAAGTAAAATGTCTTCTATTTTTATTATTAATCCAATCTTTATTAAAGCCATCCAGTTTATAGGCATATTCAATTTTATCAGAGTTACTTAAATCTGTAGAAGCTACTTCAAATGATAATAAATAATCATTATGGTCTAGTAAAATCGAATCAACAGAGAAATCAGTAATATTTTTTTCACCACTTTCACTAGTCACATTAACTGAAACTATATTAATAAAGGGCTCATAATTACTCTCCTTTAAATCTTGCGGCTTAAAGACGTTTAATCCATTGTAGCCTCCTGCAAATATTCTCCCATCCTTAACAGTTGCAATAGACCTTCTTACGAATTCTTCACCTTGAAGACCATCTGAACGATCGTAATTTTTAAATTGCTCTTTATCGGGATCAAAAAATGATATTCCTTTATATGTAGACACCCAAAGATTTCCGTTTAAGTCCACTGTTATACCTGCAATATTGTTATTAACCAAACCGTCATCTTCTGTATAGGATTTAAAATATATCTGATCATCTTTTGTTTCGATCATTTTTGCCAATCCTCCACCGCCAGTTCCTATCCAAATGTTATTGTTATCATCTTCAATTATCGTTCTAATAACATTATAATTTATACTATTAGAATCCCCCTTATTGTATCTGAAATGTTTGAAATTATCATTTTCGGGTTGATATAGATCTAAACCAAAATCAGTTCCTAGCCATATTCTATTTTTACTATCAATAAATATTTTATGCACTCTATTGTTGGCAAGGGAGCTAAAATCGTTTACATCATGCAGATACCGCTTGAAAAGTTCCTTTTCTTTATCAAAAACAACCAATCCCCCATCTCCAAGTAAACCAATCCATAATTTACCATCTGGAGCTTCCGCAATACTTTCAATAAAATTGGTAGTAATGGAGGTAGAATCACCCTTTATGTTTGTATATGATTTTAATTCACCTGTATCTCTATTATACTTTGACAATCCGAAATTCCATAATCCAACCCATAAGATATGATCCGAATCTTCAAATAAAAGCCAACCTCTATCGTCAGGATAACCCGAATAACTACTTAAAACCTGTTTAAATCGAAGTTGCTCTTCATTTTCTACAACAATATCAACACCTTCGTCATTTGCTACATAAATATCCCCCCTACTATCTTCAAAGATGTAATTTACAGCGTCATCAGAGATACTGTATGGATCATTTTTTCCTGGTTGATAAAGCGCAAATTTCTTCTGATTTAAATTAAAAGAAGAAATACCTCCACCATGAGTTCCCAACCAATAATTCATAGACTTATCTTGATAGATTTCGACAATATTACCTGAAGGCAAAGCATTTGGATTATATTTTTCTTCTTCAAAATGATGCTTTGTTTTAAAGTTATGGTCTATGTAGAATAATCCGGCACCAAAAGTACCAAGCCACACACCTCCTTTATCATTGGGGTGAATTTTGCGTGCATAGATTTCATTTTGATCTATGAATTTTAAATCAACTTGTTTGAAATAATTCTCATTAGGCGTTTTATAGAATAAACCTCCTAATTTAGTAGCTACCCAAAGAACTCCGTTTTTATCAAAATACAAATCTCTTATATCGTCATCGATTAGACCTTTTTCTCCCTTTCGAAATAGTTCTACTTGAAATGTTTTAGTATTTACCTTATGTAATCCTTCTCTTGTTCCGACCCATATCTCATCATTTCGATGAGCTTGTGAAATGCAGTAAACCACTGGATTATTTAATGATGGAAAATTCTCAGGATGTGTAAATTGATTTGAAAACTTCTCTGTATTTAAATTAAACTTATTTAATCCACTTTTAGTACCTAACCAATATACAGAATCTGATTGTTGATAAATTGTATACACAACATTATTACTAATAGAACTTGGAATCTCACTATCATGAAGAAAATGTTGGAATTTCGAATTTTTATCAAATTTATTTAGTCCTCCGCCATAAGTGCCTATCCATAAATGACCATTATTGTCTTCCACAATATCCTTCACGTAATTATTACTTAGGCTGGTAGAATCATCTATTTTATACTGAAAGGAAAGGAAATCTTGCCCGTCAAATCTATTAAGACCATCTTGAGTTCCAATCCAGAGAAACCCATTTTCGCCTTGATAAATAGACTCTACTATATTTTGAGAAAGGCCATCACTGACATTCAAATTGTTAAAATCAGTATTACCTAACTGATTTTGTGCAAAGATAGGATAGGTTAGAAATTGTACTATTAACAGATATAAAAATCGCATACATGGTTCAATAAGACTTTAAAGTAGGATATTATCTTATTAAAATCAACCATTTTCGACTAACTGTTATTTCAGTACTATAAAGGTATGATTGTATTATTTTAGAAAATCATAATTCAGAGGCTTTGTCTAAAACAAGCTTAATAAGTCCATCAATAGTCTTGTCTGAATTTTTAGAGAATTGATGAGACATTCTGTTGGCTACAATTGCATTACAACTCAAGACCTCATGTCCTAATAATCTTCCCATAGCGTAGTATCCTGCTGTTTCCATTTCAAAATTAGTAAGCCATAAATCACCGTAATGAAACATGGACAAGCTTTCTGCAATCTTGGGAAAACGAATAGGTGCCCTTAATTGTCTTCCCTGCGGAGCATAGAATCCTGGGCAAGTCACAGTATTCCCTATATTCATTCCATCTGAGAAATGCTTAAGTAGAGAAGATGACCCTTCCACACAATAGGGTCTAAAAGGCAAACCAATCTCTAATTGTAAGGCTGACTCAACATTAGATTCCGCTTCAGTTCTTTCCAAATCATAAAATTGCATTAAAGTATCAATCCCGATCGCAAATTGTGAAGCCAATAATGAATCCACTGGCAAGTCCTGCTGCAGACCTCCCGAAGTACCTATTCTAATGATTTTTAGTGATTTCTTCTTAACCTTATTTTCTCTTTTCTTAAGATTTATATTGGCAAGGGCGTCCAATTCTGTCATCAAAATCTCTACATTATCAGTCCCCATTCCGGTGGACATAACCGTTAGTTTTCGACCCTTATAAATTCCAGTATGGGTAATAAATTCCCTTTTATTCATTTCAAAAGTGATTTTATCAAAATACTGACTCACTTTATGAACTCTTGAAGGATCTCCTACAGTTAAGATGACATCTGAAATATCCTGAGGCTTTAAACTCAAATGATAGACGGAACCGTCCTTATTCAATATTAATTCTGACTCAGGATATTTCATCTCCATACTTACTGAATTTTAGTCTTTTGTAATTTACCTTGAAAACCTTTATAAGGATCATAGCCATTAGTATTCTTTTGGTAATAGCCCGTTCCGTTATATTCTCTTTTATCAGGATGTTCTTTACATTCGGTAGAGCAAGCACCTTCCATTTTCCAACCGCATTTTTCGCAAATCGGAACATGAACATTACAAGTTGGATTGGCACAGTTTACCATTCTGTCGGAATTTGTACCACAAACATAGCACTTAGAGACAACTTTAGGGTTCACTTTGTTTACATCCACTGAAAGTCGGTTATCAAAAACATAGCATTTTCCTTCAAAATCCTCACCTTGTGCTTCCAATCCATATTTGATAATTCCTCCATGCAATTGGTAAACATTGTCGAAGCCTTGCTCTAGAAGATAAGCACTTGCTTTTTCACACTTGATTCCCCCAGTACAATAAGTCACTATTTTTTTGCCCTTATATTGTTCCAGCTCGTTGAGTTTATCAGGAAAATCTCTGAAATTTTCTATATCTAAAGTAACAGCATTTTTAAACCGACCTAATTCATGTTCATAATTGGAACGAACATCTAAAATCACAATATCTTCCTCATTCTTAATCATTTCCCTGAATTGCTCAGGTTCAACATATGCTCCCGTTTTCTTCCTTGGATTGATATGAGAAAGGCTTGAATGAACGATTTCAGGCTTATGCCTAACATTCAGTTTTTTAAAGGTATGTTCTGGATGAAAATCTTCTTTAAAATCAGTATCGGCAAATCTAGGATCTGCTTTTACTCTTTTCATGTACTCATCAACATTTTCTGTGGTGCCAGAAACGGTACCGTTTAGCCCCTCTTTTGAGATAATGATTCTACCTCGTAAATCGAGCTCTAAACACAATAAATGATGCTCATCCCTGAATTGATCAGGATTCTCTATTTCTGCGTAGCAGTAATAAAGAATTACTTTGTATTGGTTTTCTGTATTTTCCATAATTTCCTCCTTAGTGTAAATAAGGTGATTTTATAAGCCTCATCTTTTATTCTTCTCCAAAGGAGAAGATAACCTAATCAGCTCTTATTTTAAATTTATTTCAAATAGACTAATTACTTGACGACCTCGTCAAACTACTAATTAATTTTCAATCGTTTGAGCAGGATTTCCAAATACTGTTTCTCCGTCTTTCACATCTCTAATCACAACTGAACCTGCTCCAATATTAGCTTTTCTACCTATTTTCACTCCTGAAACCACTGTTACTCCAGAACCAATAAAGGTCTCCTCTTCAACGGTTACTCCACTATTTATCTGAGTTCCAGCTCCAACCTGCACGTAATCTCCAAGCTCAACATTATATTCGATGATTACCCCCGAATGAATCAGGCAGTGATTAGGAACTTTAGAATATGCACCTAAAACGGCTCTAGCATTAATGAAATTTCCATAACCTAAATGTGCTGAGTCCGAAACAATTGCCTGCGCATGGATTGCATTAGCTGGCATGGTCTTTCTACGGTCATTCAGCATTTTGGTCATTTTTTTACGGGCTTTCATATTGTCTTCCGCTACGAAAGCATCGCATTTTTTACCAATATATTTTAAATAACCATCATCATCCGTTTCTCCCAAAACAGATACGAAATCAATCTCAGTACCATGCATCTCTTTATCATCCTCCAAGAAACAGTATATTTCAACATTATTGCTTTTGAAAATTTCCGCTGCTGAAGGGCCAATTCCTTTAGCTCCTAAGATTATTACAGGTTTTTTATCCATAGTTAATTTTTAGAACTGCAAAGTTAAGGTTTAAACATTCCTTGCGCAATAAAGAGGTTCCTATTTTAGATTATGTTTGTATTTATTCAACACCATTAAAACTAAAAGCCATAAAAATGGCATATATGCCACTTCATAACGGATTAAGCTGCCAAAATTTGGAGTAGCTAAAGTAATTACCGAAGATAAAATACTCACATAAATCAAAATGCCTAGTCCCAACCATTTTTCGGCTTGACTAAATTTAAGTTTAAGAAATAAGGTTGAAGCTGCAATTGCCAAGAGGGTGAAGATTGTTTTTTCAATAGCCCATACTAAGGAGAAAAAGCTGAAAGACTCCCAAATAAAAGGACGGAAAATTCCTGTAAACCATGCTAGAGGAAGGTTTTGAATAAGAAATAACACATCATTCTCAGCAAGTTGAAATTGAATTAGAGATTCAAAAGAGTTTTGAGCTATAACATCATGGCTAATTCTAATCAACTCAAAAAAGCGACCGCTATGGAAAACCGGATGAATAAAAGCTGTGGCAGTTCCCCCAACTATCAATAATCCAACATAAAGCAATAGCTTTTTGGGGAAAGAAAATTCTCCTAAAAATTTTGTTTGATTAAAAAGGAGCGTTAAAACTAGAATTGGTAATAAAGCAATAGGAACATAGTACTTCACTTTCCATAAGACAAATACACTTAATATAGCAAGAATTGCGTATAACCAATTTGAGGGCTTAGCTACCAATTTTAAAACCGAAAAACCCAAAGCATAAATAGCAATAGTCATTAGGCTTTCTTTCATTAAACCTGAACTCCAAAAAGTAATAGATGGAATAAAAAGTAAAGCAGTGTAAATTACAAATTTATTTTCTTTGGATAATTTCACCAATTGACGAGCAAATTTCCAGGTAGCTATTCCTGAGAAAAAGCTTAAATATATGCTCATACTGAAATAATTTCCTTGAGTAAATGCATAAAGGAAGCTCATCAGCCTGACAAAAAAGAAAGTCCTTGGTTCAGTTTGAGCTGAAAACTCAACTTGGGATAAACTTATGGGAGCAAATCCTATCCATTCTAGAAAAGAGATTTTATCTAATTGAAAATATTGAAATAAGGCTTGCGCTTGCTCATAAAAATAAATAGTATCACCAATTCCACCATAATAAGACCAGTATAGAAAGCCTATAAGGATGCCGCAACTGATTTTAAGAAGCATAAAAGCACTGAAGAGCATCTTATCATCCACTCCTGAAATTTTTCGAATAAGGACAATAAAAATTGCTGCAATAATCAGAATATGGACAAGAATAGAAATCATGCTTTCAAAATGGATAAGCCTATGCTACAATTCAGGCACCTTTTAGGTTGACAATATTCATTATGAAGTTGAATCATAGCTTGTGAATCAAAGGCAGTTTTTAGATCTTCTCCCAAATCCTCAAATTTTTTGGTAATATAATTCTTTTCTGCTTTTAAGTCATTTAATAAAGTAATGGCTTTATCCATATACCTCTCCTCTCCTACGCTGTTGGCATACAGCGCCAAAAGTGGCGGGATACAATTTACAATCAAAGTTTTAATAGAATTTTGACCAAATTGCTTATTCCTGAATTTGCTTTCTTTATCAAACTGATAATGATCTAGCCAATAGTCAGATACTTTAACTTTTAGTCGTTTTTGAATAGCTTTTAAATTCATATCGATCACAAAAGCGTCAAAGAGAGAAGGAAATACATGTAAAATCTGAGCTAATTCCGCCAACCTGATAGTAGGGAAATTGGCAGGTCGCAAGCGTAAAAATCTCCATTCATGCAGATGCATTTCACTTCCTAAAGTGGCCTTATGCTTATGCTGTAGAAACTCCCATTCATTTTTTAGTTTATTGGGATATTCATCATCGAAATCCTGAGCTAGGAATCCCGCAGCTCCAAATAACAGGGCTTCCACTTGAAAAATGGATGAGCTATATTTTTTTATCAAATTATAGGGTAAAATTTCAGCTAATCGCTCAAATGGATGTTGGTTTACTTTGAAACCCATTGCGGATAACAACATAAAATAAGATGCCTGATCCCAGTTCTGAGCTCCTTCCTCAAAATGGGTTTTAGCCTTTTCAGATTTTTGGTGAAGTCTTTCTACTAAAGCCTTTTCCATCATTTCAGATTTAAGCAAATCGCTTATATCAGTCCACTGCCCAGCACAGGGGATTTCATCTGGTGAACTTTGTAGCTTTTGATACTTTTCAATCAGATCATAATTTACCCGGTCTTTCAATTCGACTGTAGGAATTCTACTTCCATCAGGATGATTTATTAGCTCGTCATTTTTCCAGACCACATGTAAAACCACATTTTCATAATTTGGATCTGTTTGATGATGGTGTCTATTCCAGTCGGATGACTTGATATGGATTTCTACTGCGCCATTCCATTCCATATCATCAATCAATATTTTAGCTTGCTGAAAATCAGGGCCAGAATTGGAATGCGCAAAACCAGTTTTGATGGTTTTTACTGAAGCCCCATCGGAAGTTTCTAACTCATTTTTATCAAATTTCTGATAGCGCCAGACATAATGCAAAAAATCTTCTTTCATTGATTGATAGTTTGGTTGAAAAAATGAATATCTGAAAACTATGAATTTATTACAAATTGGGGATTATGTAATGTTTAAATTATTGCTCTTAGATATATCAAGGGAAGGTTATTTTTCATTTAATAAGTCTTCAACCTCAGATTTTAAGTTTACTATATCTCTAATTACGATAGACCAAATAATTTCATCTGAAACACTATCATAACCATGACTTATTCTATTTCTGGTATCTACAATCTTTCTTGCATTTTTAATTGGAAATTCAGGTTTAACTTTAAGGATTCTATTAACGGCTTCCCCTATAATTTCGAGATTTCTTTCTATTGCTCTTCTACCTTTTAAGTCATTTAAGAATTCAAAATAATCTCTTTTTTCGGGTAAGAATAAGTAAATCTCTTTAATAGCCTGATGAATATCTTCTAGCCATGTATTGATTTCATTCTCCATATACAGGAAGTTTCGTTTTCTCGATTTCTTGTTTTAGGAATTTGTTTTTTATGGCTTTCATTTCCAGTAAATCAATTTTTCTTTTGAATATGTCTTCGAGATTAAATTTTATATTGAAATATTTATCAGAATACGAAAGTGGATCATTATCATCAATATCAATAACAAAATCAATATCGCTATCGGCTCTTAATTTATCATTTATTACAGAGCCGAATGCAAATAATGACTTAACATTATTATCAATGCAAAGCTTTTTAATTTTCTCTATATATTTATTTACCTCTTTCATTATCAAGTAGTAAATTAACTAAAATCTAATTAAAAGTAAGTAAATATTAGGAATAGGTTTCAAAGATTGAAAATATTTTCTTTCCACATATTTTATCCTCAATATTGTAAATTCCTGTTTTTAGTGATTAATTGCGCCTATGGTTCTCAATTACATCTGGATTGCATTTTTTCTGATTGCATTTGTCTTTGCCTTAGTCCAATGGATTTTCATGGGCGATATGGAAATATTTCCAGCTCTTACTCAGGCTACTTTCGATAATGCCAAATTGGGATTTGAGATTTCTTTATGGCTAACTGGAGTGATGTCTCTTTGGCTAGGTATCATGAAAATAGGTGAAAAAGGTGGTATGGTTGCCATTTTGGCTAAAATCACCTCTCCACTTTTCTCTCGATTGTTTCCTGAAGTTCCAAAAAATCACCCTGCCATGGGCGCCATGCTAATGAATATTTCAGCCAACATGTTGGGCTTAGATAATGCAGCCACACCATTGGGATTAAAAGCTATGCATAGTTTGCAGGAATTAAATCCTGTTAAAGACACAGCAAGTAATGCGCAAATTATGTTTTTGGTTTTGAATACTTCAGGATTAACCATTATTCCCATCAGTATAATGGTTTATCGTTCTCAATTAGGAGCAGCTGATCCTTCGGATGTATTTATACCTATTTTATTGACCACCTTTTTCTCTACTTTGAGTGGATTAATAGCGGTTTCTTTGGTTCAAAGGATAAACCTATTTCATAAAAATGTCTTGTTTTCTTTAGGTTTATTAAGTCTTGTGATCGCAAGTATCATTTGGTTTTTCAGCAGCTTAAGTCAGTCTGAGATTGGTCCGATTTCATCTAATATTGCCAATTTCATTCTGTTCTCTATCATCATTGCTTTTATCGTTTTAGCTGTGCGTAAAAAAGTAAATGTGTATGATTCTTTTGTGGAAGGTGCCAAGGAAGGCTTTAGCTATGCGGTAATGATTATTCCGTATTTGATTGCCATTTTGGTAGCAGTAGGTGTTTTCAGGGCTTCAGGAGCCATGATGGTTTTAAAAGATGGATTGGAAGCAGTAGTAGCATTTGCTGGCCTTAATACTGATTTTGTGCCTAGTATACCTACTGCGTTAATGAAGCCTCTCAGCGGAAGTGGAGCAAGAGGAATGATGGTGGATGCCATGGAAGTTCACGGAGCTGATTCATTTGTGGGCAGATTGGTAAGCGTAATGCAAGGTTCAACAGAAACTACTTTTTATGTTTTAGCCGTTTATTTTGGCTCAGTGAATATCCGAAATTCACGCTATGCTTTAACATGTGGCTTGATAGCCGATGCAGTTGGTATCATTGCTGCAATATTGATTAGCTACATGTTTTTCTATTAAAATTCATCTAAACATTCCTTCTGGACTACTGTTCTTTTTTCATGAAGAAAATAAAAGATCTAAAGCCAGAGGAGATTGACAGAATAGTAGAAATGGGCTGGGAAGACCGCACTACTTTCGATGCTATTTTTAATCAGTTTGGCATATCTGAAAAACAAACCATTAAAATCATGCGCAAAGAAATGAAGCCTTCAAGTTTTAGAATGTGGAGAAAAAGGGTGCAGGGCAGAAAAACCAAACATGAAGCTTTAAGAAAAGATGAGGTAAAACGTTTTAAATCTACCCGTCAAAAGGCTATTAGTTTGAATAAGTATAAATGAAATTGAGGGTTTGAATTAAATAGACCATATTTAATGTGAAGTTGTTATCGAGAATGCTCCAGAGGAGCTAGTAGTTTCCACCAGCCGGAGGCAGGAAGTTGGTGTATTCCAGCGTCTAACGGTCTGCCCCTTTTGAACCCTAAGCTTTCAACTATCGCCAGCATCTTGCTGGTGATGGTTACTAAGTGCCTCTGGCACGGAATAGCAGCTGGCCCTAAGAATAAAATTAGGCTTCTCGTCTATAAAATCCGCCAGGCGGCATTAGTTTCCACAGAGAATCTGGCTAGTGGAAGAGAGCAGTTGTTTATTGCTAATGCAACCTATCCTCCCTCACTTCCAAATTCTTCATGATTTCAGCTTCGGCTTCTAATAATTCTGCCCAACGCTTTCTCACGTCTTCTTTTGGTTGGTAGCTCTCGGCTAATTTTAAAAAGTTTTTATAATGACCTGCCTCTGAAACCATTAATTCATAGTAGAATTTCTTCAATTCTTCATCTTGAATATGTAAATGTAGTTGCTTGAATCTTTCACAACTTCTAGCTTCAATCAGAGCATTTATTAAGAGCTTTTCCATCAATTGGAATTTTCTGCTACCACCTTTAATTTCCAATTTCATCAATTGTGAAACGTACTCATCTTTTCTTTGGAATCCTAGCTTATAACCCCTTTTATCTAATTGTTCTAAAACCCTTTCGAAATGCGACCATTCTTCCGCCACTACTGGAGTCATTACCTTGACCATCTCATCCATTTCAGGGAAATTAATAATCAAACTCATACATGAGCTGGCGGCTTTTTGCTCACAATAAGCATGATCTATCAGTATGTCTTCAATATTTTTCTCCGCTATATTGACCCATCTGGGATCGGTCGGCAATTCTAATCCTAAAGTGAATTTTTCTTTTTCCATTACTAGAATAGGACGGTTAAATTTTAATCAAAAAACGACCAGGTTACACCAAAATCAAGTATTCTTTCTTGTCCAGTATAATACGGAGTAGCAAAATATCCTCCTGCTGTAACATCTTGATTTAAATGTCTGAATTTTATAAAAAGCTGTGCGGTATTGATTTTTACACTTGCGTATAAATCAACAAACATATAACCTGGAACTTCAAAATTATTCTGCAAATGAAATTGCTGAGTAACCGGATCATAGTCATCAGCAAAATAGGTGGACTTATAATGTGCTTCAGCCCCAATTCGTGCTTCTAGTCTTCCTTCAAACACTTTATGGTAGTATAAATCTAAGGTTAAGAAATGCTCTGGAATTCTGAACAAATCTGCATCCGCTCCTTCTTTAAAAGTGTAAATGTAATTTGCATCCAAATTCATCACTCCATATTTTGCCTTAGCTTCAATTCCAGGATGGATCAAAGTAGCAATTCCACTGGACTGTTGCGGCATTGCCAGAGTATCAAAATACATATGGTTACTAACTACTTTTAAATCAATCTTTGGCTGTATTCTAAAATAGTCTTTCCAATATATGTCTAGTTTACCACCTAATTGCTGTACTTGCTCACTTCCAAAATCATTACGCCAATAATCATGATTGCCTAAATGTTGTTCATAAAAGAAAGGAGAAGCAAACTGCATACTTTTTGCACTTACAGTCAAGAAGGGGACTTTTAATGTAGCCCCAAGTTTATAATTTCCGTTCAACTCATATTCAGCATTAGCATTTATTTGCCAGTTTTCTTTGGGTGCAAAACGAACATATCCGCCAGCATAATTTTCAGTGAACGGGTTCACTGAATTCAGGTACTTGCCTGTAAACCTAATATCCTTCCTCTTCAAATAAAACCTATAGAAAGCATCTCCTATATCTCCTTTAAAGCCAACTTCATTTTGAAAATAGACATAACGGCTCAAATCTACTGTTGAATCTGACCTTAATAGAAACTGATCGAAATAATCTATGTCTGTTTCAGCAGAAGGATTTGTATTTAGAAATAAATTCATTCTGTTTGTTCTATCAAGTACATGATAAAACTGCAACAACTTGTTCAATTTATATTGTTGATAAATATGATATTGCTGCCTTAGTTCTCCTCCTTGAGCATTTCTTAGATTGATATCCTCATCATCATAATCAAACAACTCCTCATAAACTAAAACCTCGGTGGTGTCTTTGATGCCTCCCGTTTCATTTACTTTATGAAAGGTTCTAGCAAAATTAAACATCACGTGATATTTCCTGTCAGGTGAACGATAATCAGTTTGAAAATCATAAGAGTGACTCAATACATTCAAATCTCCCCTACTCTGCAATGGACCGATCTGCTTATCTACTGTCCATCTTCTGAAACTGAAGCCAACATTCCAGTTTTCATTAACATTTCGTGAAAAATCAATCCCGATAAAAGCTCTATAATTCCCACCAAATACAGATCTCATTTTGGTATATGGGGATTTGGTGTCGAAATATTTAAACTTGTCTGGAGTTTTAACATAATAGTCATAAACCCCAAATCCACTTCTTTTCCCAATAACATCAGGAGCTTCATAAAACACAGGGCGCATCGCTGTCCCTACAGTTCCTAGGTTTTGATAATAGTAATCAGAAATATTAACTGGATCCCAATTATGAATATTGGTCAAACTTGTATCAATTATCTGGTAAGCTTCAAGGTTATTTTTAATATTCTCTTCGGTAGTGTAATAAGTAGTTTTTGCACCATATACATTTCTTGTGGAGTCATCAGTGACCTGTGCATAAGCTGAGCCTATTACACAACAAAATATCGATATGATTAATGAAATTTTTCTCAAAACAGTCGCAAAATTAAGTAAAGTCATGGATTTATTTAGCTCTTATTATAGAATCTTCCAAGATCTGATGAAAAGATTTTTCATCACCCAAAAACTGTACCATGATCGGGATGTAAAAAAGCTTGTTTTGAATCGATTTTGATATTTCAGGAAAGGAAACTAATCTGACCCAATCTTTCTCCGTAGTTAAGATGTCAGCATTTTCTCTATTTGCTAATTTTTGAATTTCCTCCAACTCTTTAGATGTAAAATTATGATGATCAGCAAAATCAAAATGCTTTATGATATCAAAACCTTGTTCTGTTAAATATTCTTTAAATTTTTGTGCTTGCGCAATTCCAGTAACTAGTACAATTCTTCTTCCTGCTTCGCTACCTGCTATTGTCGCTACAGTTTTCTCATATTTCACTGAAGTAAAAAATACCTCCTTATCAGAATATTTTTCAATTCTCTCTTTAATCTTTTCTTGTTCCGTTTTCCCCAAATCAAGTGGACATTTGGTTACTATCACAACATCAGCTCTTTTGGCTCCTTTTCTACTTTCCCTTAGGGTGCCAGATGGCAAGACATAATCATCATAAAAAAGAGAACTGAAATCAGTGAGTAAAATGGAAAAATTGGGTTTCACACTTCTGTGTTGATAAGCATCATCCAACACTATTATTTCATTTTCAGGATGTTCGTAAATAATGCTTGGTATTGCCAACACCCTATCCTCTCCTACTGAAACGACTGCCTCATTTCTAAATTTTTGATAAATCTGAAACGGCTCATCTCCAACAGTCTTGGGTGAATCCTCATTATTAGCAATTCTAAAACCTTTTGTTTTTCTACCATACCCCCTTGACAAAGTAGCCACTTTATTAGAATACCCCTTTTCTATTAGAAACCTTAAAATATATTCTACGAATGGGGTTTTTCCAGTACCGCCCATCGATAAATTCCCCACCGAAATAACTTTAGTGTTAAAATGAAAAACAGCTTTATACTCTATATCGTACAAATGATTTCGAAACTGCATCACCAATTTGTACAAAATACTAAATGGAGACATTAATAATTGCCAATACTTATTTTTAAATAATTGCAAGGGCTGTAAAACTTTTTAACTTTGACCGAATTGAAACAAAAACAAATATGAGCAAAATAAAGGATATCGTCCAACATTTGGAAAGCATTGCGCCTTTAGCCTATCAAGAATCTTATGATAATGCAGGTTTGATAGTAGGCGATGCCAATAAAAATGTAAGCAATGTTCTCATCACCTTAGATGTAACTGAAGAAGTAATTGAGGAAGCCATATCCAAAAAATGTGAGCTCATAGTAGCTCATCATCCTATTATTTTCAAAGGTTTAAAAAAATTAACAGGAAGCAATTATGTGGAAAGGACTGTCATTAAAGCAATAAAAAATGATATCGCCATTTATGCTTCTCATACCAATTTAGATAATGTTAAAAATGGAGTGAATGCTAAAATTGCAGAAAAGCTTGAGTTACAAAACACTGAAATCTTAAGTCCAAAAAATGGCGTCCTGGGTAAATTAAGTGTTTTTGTCCCTCAAGAAAATGCAAATGACTTAAAATCTGCATTGCACGGGGCTGGAGCAGGTCAAATAGGTGAATATAAAGATTGTGCATTCGAAACGGCTGGAAAAGGAAGTTTCTTACCATCGGACAAAGCCAATCCAAGCATAGGTAAAAAAGGAGAATTAGAAACAGTAGATGAACATAAAATTGAGGTTATCTTTCCACTTTACTTAAAAAATAAAATATTGAGTGCCATGAAAAAGGCTCATCCTTATGAGGAAGTAGCCTATTATCTGCATCAATTGGAAAATACTTTTGATGATTTAGGCTCAGGTATGATAGGAGAAATAGTAGAACCAATGGATCCCAAAGACTTTTTCGACTATCTTAAAGATAAAATGGACTTATCCGTCATAAAACACACTAAAGAAATAAACCGTAAGATTAAAAGAGTTGCAATTTGCGGAGGAGCAGGTTCCTTTTTAATTTCGCAAGCAAAAAATAAGCAAGCAGACATTTATATCTCATCTGACATAAAATATCACGAATTTTTTGATGCTGATGAAAGGCTGATTATAGCCGACATAGGGCATTATGAAAGCGAACGTTTTACAAATGAGATATTTTATGCAATTTTGAAAGAAAATTTTGCTAATATTGCACTCCATTTAGGACAGACTGTCACGAATCCGATAAAATATTATTAACTGCATGGAAAGTACTGTAGCACAAAAGCTTGATGCCTTGAAAAAATTACAAGGTATCGATTCAAAATTAGACGATATTAAAAAAGTGAGGGGAGCCCTACCTGACGAGGTAGCTGATTTAGAAGATGAGATTGCAGGCTATGAAACCCGTATTCAAAAATTTGATGATAGTGTTCAAGCTATCAAAGATGATATTGAAGCCGCTAAGCAAGGAATCAAAGAGTCAGAAAAGCTAATTGCCAAATATGGCGAGCAGCAAATGAGCGTTCGAAATAACCGCGAATATGACGCCATCACTAAAGAAGTAGAACTACAGCAATTGGATATTCAAATCCATGAGAAAAAAATCAAAGAAGCTGAAGCTAAGATTGAAGATAAGGTAAAAGGGATTGAAGAAACTAAAGCTCTACATGAAGACCGTGTAAAAGATTTAGAAAGCAAGCGCGCTGAATTGGAAAATATCGAAGCTGAAACTGAAGAAGAAGTTGCTAAGCTTGAAAAAGATAGAGAAAAGGCGCTTAAGAAAATTGAAGACCGATTAGCTGCTTCTTATGAAAGATTAAGAGGAAACGTTAGAAACGGTTTAGCTGTTGTTCCAGTTAAAAGAGGAGCATGTGGTGGTTGTTTCAATACCGTTCCTCCTCAGAGACAAGCCGATATTAGAGATAGAAAGAAATTAATCGTTTGTGAGCATTGCGGTAGAATCTTAACAGATGTTGAAGATGAAATCGTAGAAGAAAAGCCAAAAAAGAAACGTACTACAAGAAAGACAACTACTGCAAAGAAGAAAAAAGCGGAATAGTAAATTGTTATACTTGTAAAATTACAAAGCCTTTCAGATCAAATCTGAAAGGCTTTTTTGTTATGAGTGTCTCGTCCTACTGTTAAATTACCCCGCCTGATGCTCTTCCCTTAATAGATCATTTACAGTTTTAACTGGATTGAAAGTGGATAACGGCACTTCCACAAAAAGTGTAATCCAATCCGACATAGCACCATTCCAAAGCCCTGGAAGTTCCAAAGCTTTTAATTCTCTACCATCTTTTGATTTAGTTGTAATAAAACCTGTTTCTGGATTTCTATATTTTAAGAGATCAAATTTTCTACCATGTAAATCCTTAATACCGCAAACCAAATCAACTGGATTAAAATGAGTGGCGTTCTGTAAAGATTCTTGCGCTTTTTTATCTTTAGGGTCAATTTGAGAAGTTTCAGCAATCTGAAGACTTAAAGAACCATCCTCTTCTTTAACCCAAAAAGGCCCCCCTCCTGGTTCTCCGGTATTTTTCACCATACCGCAAACTCTGATAGGACGATGCAACAAATACTGCAAGTATCCTACTTTTTCAGAAAAGTCTAAATCAGCATAATCATCCTTGAACACCAAGAATAAATCTTTGCGAGCAAAATTCTCAATCTCCAACAATTCTAATTCACTGATATTTCTCTCCAGCTGATTCTGATAGCCAAATAATTTGCTTTGAACACTCATTAATAATCCTGCTAAAGCTTTTTTATAATGAATCGTATTCAACTTCAAATGATCGGGCACCACATTGTCTATATTCTTTATAAAAACAATGTCGTGATCCAAATCATTCAGGTTTTCAATTAAAGCTCCGTGTCCAGCTGGTCTAAATAGCAAACTTCCATCTTCATTATAAAAAGGAGTGTTATCAGGATTAACAGCAATTGTATCAGTTTCGGGTTTCTGTTGAGAAAAGGAAATTTCAAAATCATTAAAACCCTTTCTCACATGTTCTGCGTGCTCTTGCAATAGCTTTTGATGCTCTGGAGAGACAGTAAAATGCAATCGCACCTTACCTTCCATACCTCTAGCATAATTTTCCCCCTCCGTGAAGTGCTCTCCGACAGGGGTTTTTATACCAGATCTATAATCATGAAAATCTAAGAGCCCCTTCGGTAAATTACCATAATTCAAACCTTCCTCCAACAACAAGGCTTTCACAATGGCATGATATTTTTTTTGATTTAAAGCTTCCTCCAATCCACTTCCATTCTTCTGCATATTTTCATCCAATGCTTGAGAAAAAGCAAAGTCGTGGATATACTCAAAAAAAGTTTTTAAAAAATCATCCTTTTCAGCTTGCGATTCATCCTCTTCTAGAAAAGCATACAATCTTTTGAACATGCGACTAGCCGCACCGCTTGAAGGGACGAACTTAATCATATTGTAATCTATTGATTGCTTTTCGTAAAAAGCAATAAAATTATCGATGCTATCATCAGACAATTGAATTAAACCATCTCCTACTGTTGCAGGTCTGTCAATTGCCAGAAATGGAAAGCCCTTTTTAAATCTTTCTAATTGCTCCTCTACCAACTCCACCGATTTTCCAGCATTTTTTATATCTTCTCTCAGTTTATCGTCCATAATTTTGGGTTGTTAGGTTTAAAAATAAGTTTCTAAAGCCATCTTATAACTGTTTTCGTAGGCTTTATATAAATTCTTCCAATCAAAAACTTCTGACAAATCTTCTGATTGATTTCTCATATCTATTCGTTCTCTGCTAGTGATTTGAGTAAATTCCCACATCACGTTGGTCAATTCTTCAGCAGCTTCATGGAAGCTTTTATTGGCTCTTTTTACTATAAACATGCCATGCTTTTTATCACCGATGCTTACGTTTTTCATATAATCACCAAATCCTGATAAATCTGAAGTCACCGAAGCAACTCCCCTCGCCAGTGATTCTAAAGGAGTATATCCCCACGGCTCATAATAGCTTGGGAAGACCCCTAAATGGCAAGCCCTCACAAAATCATCATATTCCATTCCAAATAATGGATTGGTGGAAGAGATGAAATCAGGATGATACACTACTTTAACTTTATCGGATTCATGATTAATAAGGTTGGCAGTTCTTAAAAAATTTAAAATATTATCATTAGCATCATCCACTAAGTTATGCGTGACTACAGGAGGTAATCCACCTGACTTCCAAGCTTGAATGGTTCTTCTGTGTCTAAGCTTCCAGTAATCATCTACCATGTCATTCAGATTTGGTAGCTTATGATCCCCTTTGCTAGAGGCAGCTTGTCTATACAGTCTGTTTTTAATTTGTTCTACAATTGCATTGGAATTCGTATTGATTTTATCCAACATGGCTCTGGCATTCAAAACCTCAGGATTGATCGATTGTATAGGTTGTCTAGTTATGAAAAACATGACAACAGTTAGTGGGGACCGTGCTTCCTTTAGACGATGATTTAAGCGGGCCAAAGCCTCTAAGGTTAAATCATAGCCTTTATTGGAGTATTCGAACCTACCCGAAGTAAAAAAATAAAGGGTTTTGTTCAAATCGAAAGAATAGCTCTTGAAAAAATGCCCCATGATAAACTGTTCCAATACTTGCTTATACTTATGATGCAAGTTCTGTACCTCGTGTAACACCGAAAATCGCTCAATGTTCAAACCGTTAGGGAGAATCTTATCAGGGCTTCTTCCTAAGAGATGAAAACACTCCTTGCCTGTTACTTCACTTACCGTGGTAAAAACATGAGCACCATGTACACAGGCACGTTCTAATTTAACGTTTGCTTCGACATTGAAATGGACTGCTTCTTTGTGCCAATCCATAAAAGGAAGGTGGTCATAGAATTGCGGGTCGTTCATTGCCAAGTATCTTCCCAAAAGCGTAGCATGAGTAGTGAACACTGTTTGCAAAGGCACTTGGTCTCTTCTTAAATTCGGAATAGCCGAACCCGCCATCCATTCATGAAAATGAGCCAGAGGCTTAATTTTCTTATCAATAGCTACTCTAGTCATTTCTGAAAGAAAAATATGCACCATATACCCAAAAGCCAATACCTCATCCATCAAGGGATCATGATTCTTAAAATCAATACCATGATTTTGCCAGTAGTAATATTTAATATCTCCTAATTGATGAAAAGACGATTTATGATCAAATAGTAGTGTCTGAGGTCTTCCCGAAACCAACCAATAGCCAGATTTAATATGCAATCCTTTTTCGCGGCATATTCTTAAAGTTTCATCTATTACATCGTGTCCAAATTCAGCTTCCTCAAAATCAGTGGCTGCTTCTTTTGGTGCGTAAGGTCCAATCAAAAAATAATTCTTACCCCAGTTTTTGACCATTGTTGGAACCTTAGAACGGATTACGGTGTAAATTCCTCCTACTTGATTACATACTTCCCAAGCAATTTCAGTTAGGATATGTTTCTCATTTTCAATCGTATTATTTTCATTCATATTAGTACAATTCTCAATAATTTGAATAGATTATTTAATTTATGAGATTAATCTGTATTTATGATAGAATACATCAAAAAATACTGCTTTTACCATTAATTAAAAGAGGATTCACGCATTAACCCTTAATTTAAAAAAAATAAAGAAATACTTAGTGTATTAACTACAATAAGTAGTTAATTTTGTAAAATGAATGGCGGTAAATCGCTAAATATTAATACGTTAAAATGGAAGAAAATAAAGACAATACCCAAGAATCTGAAAAGGATTTCGAAGGAAATTATATAGAAAAATTTCAAGAGCAGAAGGAAGAGGAGTTTTACCCAGGCGGTATTATTAGCTGGAAACAAAAGAAAGGTAAAATAAAAATCTATGCTCAGCATTCCACTTTGGAATTAAGCATAATCAATGCGAAAATCCTCAAATTCCGATATGCCAATGACGGATATTTCGAAGATGATTTTTCTTACGCTATAGATCCTGAATTTGAGTTAGGTAACACAAATTATCAATTTGAAAACCAGGAAAAATCACTTGTTATTAAAACAGATCTACTGCTATGCCTCATCAATAAAGCAGATGCTACTATTAAAATTCTAGATAAAAACGGAAAGATTTTAGTTGAAGATGAGAAAGGCTACCATTGGAAAGATGAAAAAAGATTTGGTGGACATGTGGTGATTTCCACTCTAAAATCTTCCAAAACCAATAAATATTATGGGCTTGGAGATAAAACGGGCAGACTTAACTTGAATGGAACGCGCAGGGAATTATGGGGAACTGACTGCTACGGATATGGCAATGAAACTGATCCCGTTTATAAAAACATTCCTTTCTTCATGGGATTAAATGATGGAGAAGGCTACGGCATTTTCTTGGATAATTCGTTCAGAACCTTCTTTGATTTTGGACATGAAAGGAAAGAAGCTTTGAGTTTTTGGGCTCAGGGTGGTGAAATGCGCTATTATTTCATTTATGGCCCACATTTAGAGGATGTCGTTCAAGATTATACAGAACTAACAGGTAAATCTCCTATGCCACCAAAATGGGCACTAGGTTATCATCAGAGTAAATGGAGCTACTATCCTGAAAGTACAGTTCGTGATTTAGCTAAGACCTTTCGCGATAAAAAAATCCCATGTGATGTCATCCATTTAGATATTGATTATATGGACGGCTATCGCTGTTTTACCTGGAATAATGAAAGATTCCCAAATCCTAAACAGATGATAGAAGATTTGAGGAAAGATGGATTTAAAACCATTGTCATCATTGATCCTGGAATTAAAATCGATCCGCTCTATACTGTTTTTCAGCAGGGTGTCCATCATGATTATTTCTGTCAACGAATGGATGGCGCTAGATTTAAAGGCAGTGTGTGGCCTGGCCCTTGTCATTTCCCTGATTTTACTAATCCTGCTGCTAGAAAATGGTGGTCGGGATTATTTGGAGGACTTTCTCAAGATGGTGTTGCCGGAGTATGGAATGACATGAACGAGCCTGCAGTTTTCGAAGAAGGTACTTTCCCTAGAGACGTAAGACATGATTATGACGGACATCCTTGTAGCCATAGAAAAGGGCACAATGTATATGGAATGCAAATGGCAAGGGCAACCTATGAAGGCTTGGAGCAATTTGCTGGAAACAACAGAAGTTTTACCATTACCCGTTCCGCTTATGCAGGAATTCAACGATTTAGTTCTGTTTGGACAGGTGATAATCTTGCTTCCTGGGAACATTTGAAAATTGCTAATGTGCAATGTCAAAGATTAAGTGCCTCAGGTGTATCTTTTGCTGGTTCTGATGTAGGTGGGTTTATTGGCGCACCTGATGGAGAATTATACACTCGATGGATTCAAATGGCTACTTTCCATCCTTTTTTCAGAACGCATTCTTCTGGCGATCATGGAAATAAGGAACCTTGGCAGTTTGAGGATAAATATTTAAATATTGTTAGAAGATTTATTGAATTGCGGTATGAAATCATGCCTTATCTCTATACTACTTTCTGGCAATATTCAGAATTTGCTAAGCCCATGCTGAGGGCAATATCATTGGCTTATCATAATGACATAGAGACACTTGATCGTGAGGAAGAATTTTTACTAGGTCAACATCTATTGATTTGCCCAGTTTCAGCCCCAAAAGTAAATGAACGCATGATGTATTTGCCAGAAGGCGAATGGTACAATTTCTGGACGAATGAATTAATCTTAGGTAAAAAAGAAATTACAGTTGAAACCCCACTAGAACAAATTCCCATTTTCGTAAAAGCTGGGGCTATTATTCCTATGCAAGATAAAATGCAGTATGTAAATGAATTTGTACCTGAAAATATCAAGCTTCATATTTATAAAGCGATAAAAGAAACAGAAAGTGAGCTTTACGAAGATGATGGACTGACAAAAGATTTTGAAATGGGTATCAGTACGTTGCACACTTTTGTTCAAAACATCGTTGATAACAAAACCAGCATAGAGCATACCATGGATTCAGAATATGACTCCGGATCAAAAGGCTTTGAAATTCAGCTACATGGCTTTGGTATAATAGAAAAAATTATAGTTGATGGAAATACAGTCAGTGCAAACAATAATGCTACAATAATTATCGATCGAAATTTTAGTACGTTAGAAATCATAAAACAGTAAACCTTAAAAATAGTTGCTCATGGAGGTATTGATGATAGGACCCGGGAATCCGAACCCGCAAAACAGTGGATTAGGCATTGCTTGCTACCATATTGCTCAGCATTTAGCTAAAAATGTGCATTTAAAGTTATTTTCAGTAGAAAGTGCAGAAGAATTAGCGGATCAGGAATTGGAAAGCAGTAGAACAGAAACACTTAACCGACAAAAATTAACCAACAAAAAGCAATTGAATGCAGATTTGGTTCACCTTTCTGTTAAAAGTAAATTGAATCCATACTTCTATTCTTCAAGTGTTGAAATCGAGCAAGAATACAATGAAAGCATAGCGCTTTCCGTGCAAGAAGCACTAGAAGAATTCAGCCAAAAAATCATATCAAAAAGCCGTAATCTAGATTTTGATATTATTTATGCACATGACTGGACTGCCATTCCAGCCTCCAAAAAACTAAAGGAGTTAAGCAATAAACCATTTGTTCTGCATATCCATGCACTTGATTACGATAGAAGTGGAAAAAAGAGCAATTCATGGTTATTTGACTTGGAAAAAGAAGGCATGCAAATAGCCGATTTGGTAATTGCTGTAAGCGAATATCATAAGAAAATCATGGTTAAAGAATACGGCATTAAAGCATCCAAAATCAAAGTGATTCACCATGGGCTTGATAAGCTGCAAGCTTCCGATTATAAAGCACCATTTGATGAAGACATTATTCTATTCTGCGGGCGATTAAGTTTACAGAAAGGCGCTACCACCTTTATCGATATAGCTGAAGCCCTGTTAAAAAAAGACCAGAATCTTCGGTTTGTGGTTACTGGACAAGGCGAACTAATGGAAGAGATGATAGCTACCTCAACCGAGAAAGCAATATGGGATAAAATTCATTTTACGGGTCATCTACCTCAAGAAGATGTTTTCGCCATTATGAAAGCTGCTCAAGTGATGGTTATGCCCTCTTTATCAGAACCTTTTGGATTGTCAGCACTGGAAGCAGCCAGTTTAGAATTACCATTAGTACTCTCTCAAAATTGTGGTGTGGCTGAAGTCTTGAAAGATACCCCCACAGTAGCGAAACAGGACATAGATGGCTATGTAACGGCCATACGAGAAATATTATCCAATAAGAAGCAATCCTTAAAAATTGCCAAGCAGAATGCTGAATCTGTACACAAAAGAAATTGGAAGAGCGTTTCAGAAGATATATTTTCAGCTTTAAAGCAAGAATTGAAAAATGGATAGTTATCAAATCATACATTTCAATCATCCGCTAGAGGTGAAAAAATTATCTTTTTTAGATATAGGAAAGAACCTACCTGCTATAGATGAAAACAAAAGTAGAGAAAATTTTACATCTGATTTCTCCAATACTATTCTACCTAAATTAAAAACGGTCTTGAAAATGGCAGAGGAAAATAAAGCGCCTCTGGTTTATTTTAGTTTACCATTTTTGAATTTTCTTAATCAACAGGATTCAAATCTTTTGATTGAAATCAAAAAACATGTGAATAGTGGGGAAATTCAGCTAGTAGGTTCTTGTGCTTATCATTCTTTTAGTTATTTATGTTCTCCCATTCTTTTTAAGAAAGAAGTAGAAATTTACTTAGAAGGATTAAAAGATTATTTCGAAAAGAAACCGGGCATCTTCATTAATACCGCTTGTTTGTATGATGATCAAGTGGCCGAAATCGTGAAATCACTGGGCTATCAAGGCATTATAGCCACAGCAAATCCATGGCATTTAGCTGGGAAACATTCTGGTCAGGTCTATAAGTCGAATACTGCTCAACCTTTCAATATTTTACTTTCGAATGGTGATGGCCCCGATAATTTTCAAATAAGTTTGGTTAATGGATACGGAAGTGCATATTCTTCTGATTTCATTGACAAAGATATCTCAAACAAAAAGCAGATACAGGAATTGTTCTTAATGATCGATGAAGAAGAGCATTCTGTTTATGCTGTGAGCTTACCCTTAAGTTCTCCATCTTGGGAACATAAAATCCCTGACTACACTAACAATCCGCTTCAAAAGGCTTTATTGAAGCAAAGTTCAGCTTTAGTCAATCAGTATCATGACAAATTATCTGCAGAGGATTTAAAACTTTTAATGCTACTCTGCCAACCCGACCATCTTCTGCAAATCAACCAAACCAGCAAGGAAGAAGGTTATGACCATTTTATTAGTAGTATGAATCATTTGACGGATATTAGCCTTAGATACAAATAATTACGAATTATGAATAGGTTAATTAGGAATTGGGTATGAGTTTTAAGTCGTAAGTATTAGGTTTTGGGTAAACTCTAGATCAGACGATAGTTAAATTATCTTTCTTGGCTGTCTTCGGTCTGACCTTCGGTGCTGACCTAATCACCCCACACCCATCATCCTACTTCTTGTATATCCCCATCAGATCCCTCGCAATCTTTCCAGAAGAAAACTGCTTCAAATGTGTATCGACATTTTTTAATAACTGTTCATTAAAGTCATTATCATCTGCCAATTTCACCATTTGTGCAGCTAATTCTTCATGATTTTTTGGATCGGCATATAATGCATGCTCCCCTCCCGCCTCTTTCATCGCTGACTGATTTCCAGTAACCACAGAAGTTCCCACAAAAAGTGACTCCAATACCGGAATTCCAAAACCTTCGAAACTAGAAGGATACACTGAAGCTACTGCACCCTTGTACAAATAAGGTAATTCTGTAAATGGAATATTATTATAAATTCTAACGCTTTGATCTAGCTTCAGTCTACTAATTTCCTTCTCTACTTCTCTTTGATAGTCTGTCTTTTTACCTACTATCAAAAGCAATAAATCATGTTTAACCTGATTTAAGACCAATTTAAAAGCCTGAACTAGGTCCTTAGCATTCTTTCTATCCTCAATCGAACCAACATATAAGAAATAAGGTTGGTGCAAACTATATTGATCAAGCAAATACAACAACCTTCTGGTTTTTAATTCCTGTCTGTAAATAGGATGCACACCTTGATAGACAACATTGATTTTAACAGAATCGATATCAAAAAAATCCATAATATCAGTCTTCGTTTGCTCGCTAATCGCAATAATCTCATCTGCTTTCTTGCAGGCTGATTTAAATTTCTTCTTATATATTCTCCTATCAATAAAAGGGTAAAAGTCAGGGTAGCGCAAGAAAATCAGATCATGAATAGTCACAACTTTCTTTGTGTTGTCTTTCAAGCCAGAAGGCAACTCATTACTTAGCCCATGAAAAACATCTGCATCTTGCTTCATTGCTAGCTTCCCGATCCTTTTCGAACGCCATGCACTTTTCAGTGATCCCGCCTTCCATAAACCTGAAGGCAAAACAGTTATCTCCTTATTTTCTTTATGAAAAAGTGTTGCCTCTTCACGCTTAGACACCTTGGGGGTAAACAGCGAATAGTGCTCCTCTGGATAATGCTCCTTTAAAGCTGAAATCACAAATCGACTATAATTACCTAAACCAGTGAAATTATTGAAGGCACGTTTGGCTTCAAAAGCTATATGCATACTAAAAAAATTAAATCCTAAAAGTCGAAAGTACTCAAAACTAAATAAATTTCCTTTGTGGAGCTCATTACTTCTTTAAAAAGAAAGATAATTTGTAGTTTTGCACCTAAGCGGGGAATGAATGAATCAATATAAAATTAAGACTTTAGAAAACGGAATTAGAGTTATCCATCAGCCAGTAAGCAACTCTAAAATAGTGCATTGTGGCTTTGCTTTGGACATTGGGAGCCGTGACGAAAAGCCTCACCAGGTGGGAATTGCCCACTTTTGGGAACACATGGCTTTCAAAGGAACCAAAAAACGTAAGACTTTCCATATTCTCAATAGATTGGATTCTGTGGGTGGAGAATTAAATGCTTACACCACTAAGGAAAAAATATTTTTTCATGCTTCCGTTCTGGAGCAATACTTAGATAAGGCCATGGATCTATTGGTCGACATTACCTTTCAATCCATTTTTCCAGAAAAGCAAATCGAAAAAGAAAGGCAAGTCATTTTAGAAGAAATGGCGATGTACAAAGATTCTCCCGAAGATGATATTCAAGACCAATTCGATGAGGTGATTTTCTCAGGGCATCCACTAGGAAATAATATTTTAGGCACTGAACAAAGTCTTAAAAGCTTTACTCGCCAACATTTCCTAGAATTTCTGGAGGAAAACCTAGATACTGAACGTACTGTTTTTTCAATAGTGGGTGATATTTCGGAGAAAAAATTGGAACGTTATGTAAAAAAATATTTGGAGCCAATTGCTCATCACAAAAGAAAAAGAGAAAGAATTCCATTTGAAGTTTATCAACCTAACACCTTAAATTTCAATAAGGAGATTTCACAGTCTCAATGCGCAATCGGAACTACGGCCTACCCCATCCATCATCCGAAAAGACTAGCTTTCTTTATGTTGGTTAATATTTTGGGTGGCCCTGGCATGAATAGCCGATTAAATATGGCACTAAGAGAAAAGCATGGATTTGTTTACGCCATTGATGCTGGCTACCATCCATTCACGGACACCGCCCTTTTTAGCATATTTTTCGGGACTGATCCGGGGCAACTTCCGAAAAGTATTAAACTAGTGAAAAAGGAATTGAGGAAATTGCAGGAAAAACCTTTGGGGAGTCTGCAATTGCATGTAGCCAAACAGCAACTGATGGGGCAATTAGCCATGGCAGAAGAAAACAACATGAGCTATATGCTGATGTTGGGCAGAAGCTTATTAGATAAAGACAAAATTGAATCTTTAGATGAACTTTTCGAACAAATCAAAAAGGTTTCAGCTACAGATTTGCAAGATACTGCCAATGAGATTTTCGCTGATGAAAGATTAAGCATCTTAACTTATAAAGCCAAAAGAAGATAATTATGGAGTTTTTAGATCCAGATTTAGAAAAGTATATTGATTCCCATACAGAGCCTGAAAATGAGTTACTTTATAAAATCAATAGAGAAACGCATACAGAGGTTTTAAAGCCAAGAATGTTGAGCGGGCATTTGCAAGGCAGAGTTTTATCCATGCTTTCTCATATGATAAAGCCTGAGAACATATTGGAAATTGGTACTTACACAGGCTATTCTGCTCTTTGCATGGCAGAAGGCTTGAAAGAGAATGGAAAGCTTATTACGATAGATGTAAATGAAGAACTAGCAGAAAGAGTAACCGATTACTTTCAATCTTCAGAATATTGCACTAAAATTGAAATGAAAATTGGAAAAGCATTAGAAGTCATTCCTAAACTCAATAAATCTTGGGATATGGTGTTTATAGATGCGGATAAATCAAATTACCTGAACTACTACAAACTATGTATTGACCAAGTCAGAAAAGGCGGCTATATTTTAGTGGACAATGTACTGTGGAGTGGAAAAGTGCTGGAGAAAAACCGAAAAAAATTAGATAAGGATACTGAAAGTATGCTTGAGTTTAATGAATTTGTGCATCAAGATCACAGAGTTCAAAATGTATTATTTCCAATCCGTGATGGATTAATGATTTTAAGAAAAAAATGAAAACAACACTTTCTCTATTATTTAGCGCTTTCTTCATTTTCTCATCAAATCTGTGGGCTCAGCAAGTTCCGTCTCGAATGGAGTTTGCTAACATGGACTTAAGGTTAACATCAGGAGCTGTTGATGACATCCAAGCTGATGTAGATGCCCTCACTCGAAGCGAAAAATATTTTCAGAAGAAATTAGAGCGAGTAGATATGTACATGCCGATTATTGAAAGGATTTTCAGAGAAGAAGGTTTGCCTGAAGATTTCAAATATTTGGTGATTCAGGAAAGTGCCTTGGTTTCCGATGCAGTTTCTAGTAGTAATGCAGTTGGATTTTGGCAATTTAAGGAAATTTCAGGTTTAGAAAACGACTTAAGAATTGACCGAATTGTAGACGAAAGAATGAATATCGTTTCATCTAGTCGTGCCGCAGCAACCTATTTAAAAGATCATAATAAGTATTTTGATAATTGGGCTTATGCCTTAATAGCCTATCAAAGAGGGCGTGGGGGAGCTGCAGATGTTATTGATGAGAGCAATTTTGGTAAGACTCGATTGAAAATCACCAGTGATACTTACTGGTATTTAAAAAAATATCTGGCACACAAAGTGGCTTTCGAACATGCCCTAGGGACTTCTAAGCCTCCCTATTACCTTAAAGAAATTGAAAATGTGCAAGGCAAATCACTAAAATCAATTTCCAAAGAAGAGAATGCCCCTTTGGAACTCTTGGAGGAATACAATAAATGGATTAGAAGAGGAAAAGTACCTGAAGATAAAAACTATACTGTAATTGTCCCTCTCAGCAATTTGGAGAAAATTGAAAAATTGCAAAGTAAAAAGAAAACGGCAATGGAAGATCTACCTGGAGATATAGATGATAGTGAACAGCAAAATTTTCCTTTAGTCGATCACTATCCTAGCAGGTCAGATCGTTCGATCCCCCATGAAGTTGAAATCAATGGATTGGACGGAATTTATGCTCCTGAAGGCTATACTGTGAAGAAATTAGCGGAAACAGCGGGAGTAGATGAATACAAATTCAGAAAATGGAATGATCTTAAAATTAGAGAGGAATTAAAGACGGGCAAAATATATTATCTAAGAAGAAAAAGAAATCGAGCTAAATTCTACTACCACACAGTGGTTCAAAATGAAAGCATGTGGGAAATAAGTCAGAAATACGGACTTAAATTAAAAAAGCTCTACAGAAAGAACAGAATGGAATCTCCTCAAGAGCCAAAAGTAGGGAGGGTGCTCTGGCTACGGCATAATCGCCCTGCAAATGTTCCGGTTGAATATAGAGATGTTCCTAGAAATCAAATAAAGGATGCAAAGGAGACAAATTCTAAACCTTTAGAAAAACAAGAAGAAGTGAAAGTAGAAGATGAAAAGTCTCAAGATTTGGTTTTAGATTCTATTCCATCTAAAGACCCGCAAAATGTTGCAGATAGTAGTTTATCAGTATCTAAAGAAAATAGTGTGACAGAAAATTCACCTTCTATTAAAAAAGATAGCCTAAATACGCAGCAAGATATTGCTTTGCATGAGGACTCGACAACTGTTGAACAAATAGAGGTCGCAATGGAAGATGAAGAAGAGGAAGTTCCTGAAAACGACATAGTTGATCAAAATCAAGTGGACCAAACAAATGAATTTGATGAGCGAGATTTCGTTGAATATTCAATAAAAAAGGGCGACACATTTTTTTCAATAGCCAACCGGTTTAACATGAAAATCTCTACCCTATTGAATGTAAATAATTTAGGAATTAGAGATACTTTATCGATCGGACAAATTATTAAAGTTAATAAAGATGGATATCCAGTTGAATCTTCCATTGAAGAGGAAGTAGAAAAACCAATTGATAATCAAACACAAGAAGCTACACCAGAAGTTGATAAAACTAGTATTGAACATAAAGTGGTTTCAGGTGAAACGATGTATGCTCTTGCAAAAAAATATAAGGTGAGCTTGAAAGAAATCATGGAATGGAATAATAAGCAAGACTACAATCTTAAGGAAGGTGAGACAATTATAATTAAGCAGAAATAAATACGGCCTTAACGTAAATTCTTGCCCACAATATCTTACATTTGTGTCATCTATCGAAAAAATATTGCATTTCGAAAGAATTATGTTTTAATTAAAAAAAACTTTACTTATGTTTAGAAATAACTCTAAACAGAGTAAATTAATCAATAGATTACAAGGGTAAATTTACATGGTAACAGCTACAAAAACTGTTGATTTAGTGATGCTTGTTGATGATAATGATACTGACAATTTCATTAGCAAGCGTATCATCGAAATAACTGAGTTCGCAAAATATGTTGAAATCAAAAATTCGGGCAAGAGTGCCTTAGAATATTTGGAAGAAAACAAGGATGATCCTGACAAGCTTCCTAATATTATATTTTTAGATATCAATATGCCAATTGTTGACGGTTTCGTTTTTCTATATGAATTCGAAAAGTTTTCGGATATTGTGAAAGATAAATGTAAAGTTATTATCTTATCTAGTTCAGATAATAAAAGGGACATTGATAAGATTGTCAATAACGATCATGTAATTAAATTCATCACAAAACCACTTACAGAGAACGCACTGAATGAAATCCGTTCTCTTGACCTTTACTAAGTAATTTACTGATTATTAAAAATATCTTTGCTACATGAAGATAACATTCACTATTTTATTCAGCTTTATTTTAAGTTTACCAATTTTCGCTCAAAATGATAGTATTCAGTCAGATACTACCTACTGGAGTAAAGGTGCTGTACTAAATTTAAATTTTTCTCAAGTTGATCTCACCAACTGGAATGGAGGAGGTCAAAGTTCAATTTCCATTGGTGGTTTAACAAATTTCAATGCTAATTATGCCAAAGGAAAAAATGTTTGGGACAATAGGTTAGATATGGCTTATGGTCTATTAAGGCAAGGTGATGGAGATACCCCATTTATTAAAACTGATGACAATATAATTTTAACTTCCCGTTACAGTCGGCAATTAAAGAAAAGAATGTTTTTGTCTGCTATTGTTGATTTCAGAACTCAATTTGATGAAGGATTAAATGAAGAGAATATCGTCATCTCTCGTTTTATGTCTCCTGGATTTCTATTAGGCAATATTGGTTTAACTTATAAATACAAAAAAATATTTACCGCCACTTTTTCTCCACTATCATCTAAAAGCACTTTTGTTATGGATGATAGTCTTGCTACAGCAGGAGCTTATGGAGTTACTCCTGGTGAAAATTTTAGGTTTCAAGGCGGTATTAACTTTTCCTCCTCTTTTCAAAAGGACATATGGGAAAATGTAAATTTATCTACCAACCTGAATTTATTTGCTGATTATGAAAAGTTGGGTAATGTTGATATTAACTGGGAAACTGCTTTAAATTTCAAAATCAACAAATTCCTTTCTGCAAGTTATAGTACTCAACTGATTTACGATGATGATATCAAATCAAAGGAAGTTATCAATGAAACAACTGGTGAATCAAGAAATGTAGCTGGAATACAATTCAAAAGTGTAATGAATATTGGACTTAACATAAAAATCTAAAAACTCATTCAGCCCCTAGCCAACTTCAAAATTGCTGGTTAATAATCAGTATCTAGTCCAAATGTATCCCTTAGCTTACCTAACAAAGGATTTTCCTTCAGCATAGCTTCAAACTTATCTTTAGCAGTATATGGTCGATCTGCAGCCTTTTCAATATTAACTTTATGTTGCAATTGAATTGAACTATTTTGAAATGTTTTCCTAATGTAAGTCAAAAAATTAGCTCTAATTTTTTCAATTCCATCAACCTCTATCGGATTTGTTAATTCTACAGTAATCATTTCCCCCTCCAATTTGACGGAATTTTTTAGGGAGTTTGCAGCAACAGGTCCAACATCATTTTTATCCAAAAACTCTAGAATCACTTTTTGTAATTCCGAACTGCTTAATTCTTTTCCTCCTTCATTTGCAGTATTTTCAATTATGGCTGAATCTTCGTCCTCCTCTTTTTTAGGTGATTTCTCTGGTTGATCTGGCTTAATCTTATCACCAGGCTTAGGAATAGAGGGTGATGATTTTAACGGTTTGCTTTGTGTTGCCTTTGCAGCAATCTGATCTGCCAAAGATTTGCCCTTAGCTTCCTCCTTTGAAGTAGACTCTTCTTCAGCAGACTGACTTAACTCACTTTTTTTTTTAAAACCGCATCATTCTGTTTCGCTAAATCAATAGCACTATTGATTTTGGCTAATTTCATCAAAGCTAACTCTACAGCTAGGCGTTGGTTTTTACTTGCCTTGTATGATTGATCTGTTTGATTTAATATCTGTAGCCCAGACAGAATAAAAGAAGGAGAAACCTCTGCTGCCTGTTGTTTGTATTGCGCTTTAACTTGCTCAGAGACTTCCAATAGCTCCAAGGTAGATTCATCTTTACAAACTAATAAATCTCTAAAATGAGAAGCTAATCCATTAATGAAATTATGTCCATCGAAGCCATTTTTCAAAATTTCGTCAAACAACAATAAGGCTTCTGGAATTTTTTCATTGTTTAAAGCATCAGTTACTTTAAAATAATAGTCATAATCTAAAATATGCAGATTATCTATCGTAGCTTGATAAGTGATTTTATTATCAGGTGAAAAAGTAACAATCAAATCGAAAATGGAAAGTGCATCACGTAATGCACCATCTGCTTTCTGTGCTATTAAATGTAAAGCAGCTTCTTCAGCTTCAATCCCTTCCCTATCGGCTATTTCTTTCAAGTGATCAGAAATGTCAGAAACTTTTATTCTATTAAAATCATAAATCTGACATCTGGATAGAATGGTTGGAATTACCTTATGCTTCTCCGTAGTTGCTAAAATGAAAATAGCATAAGAAGGTGGCTCCTCTAAGGTCTTCAAGAAAGCATTAAAGGCAGCATTAGAAAGCATGTGAACCTCATCTATAATATAGACTTTGTATTTCCCATGCTGAGGTGGTACTCGAACTTTGTCGATAAGATTACGAACATCATCAACTGAATTATTCGAAGCGGCATCAAGCTCATAAATATTAAGAGAAGATGATCCCTCCATATTATCCACGTCAAAATCGTTGATCAGCCTAGCTAAAATCCTAGCACAAGTCGTTTTACCAACACCTCGAGGGCCGCAAAACAAAAGAGATTGCGCCAAATGGTCGTTGTCAATTGCGTTCTTCAAAGTAGTAGTAATATGCTTCTGCCCTACTACTTCATCAAAACCTTTTGGTCTATATTTCCTTGCTGATACAACAAAATTTTCCATTAGCGCAATTTATAAATACCCTTTTGATTTTAAGATATTAAAGAGGGATAATTATGATTTTTTTTTTTAAGATTTTTCCGAGATGATACTATGGCTAAATTTTCAGCCATAGTATTCTACGAAATTTCTAGGCGTTTCATAAAGTGTTAATTTATGAAGACTTGATCCTTCTTGCAATTGCTTCACCTTGGGTTCTAGAATTTTCCAAAATTCAGCAATAATTACCTCACAGCTTGCCATTTTTCCAACTAGAAAAGGGACATCCATATTAAGGTTTTTGTGATCAACCTTATCAATGACTTCAGATTTGATCAAGTTACTCAACTTCTTCAAATCCACCACAAATCCTGTATCAGGATCAGGTTCTCCTTTGACTGTTACAATCAGCTCAAAATTGTGACCATGCCAATTTTCATTAGCACAAGGACCAAAAACTTCTTCGTTTTTTTCCCTGCTCCAGTTAGGATTAAATAGCTTGTGTGCTGCGTTAAAATGTTCTTTACGATTAACGTAAACCATGTCAATCTTAATTTTTAGGCTGCAAATATACGTTTATTCATTTATAATAAATAGTTTTGCTTAAAGAGCTTAATATAAAAACATACATCTTATGATAATAGTTACCGGAGCAGCTGGTTTTATTGCGTCAAACCTCATCAAAAAACTCAATTCTGAAGGCTTTAACCACATTATTGCAGTAGATAAATTTGATAATCCTGAAAAAAATAAAAATCTGGAAGACTTAAAAATTCAAGAAAAAGTTGAGCGAGATGTGTTTTTTGAGTGGTTAGATAAGCAAGATGCTAAGAAAGTCGAGTTTATCTTTCATTTAGGTGCCAGAACAGACACTACCGAATTTGACATTGCAATTCTGACTAAGCTCAATACCGATTACACTAAAAAAATGTGGAAAAAGTGCATTGATATGCAGATTCCTCTAATATATGCAAGTTCTGCGGCCACTTATGGACTTGGAGAATTAGGATATGATGATGATGAAAGCAAAATCCCTGATCTAAAACCACTTAACCCTTATGGTATATCTAAAAATGAATTTGACAAATGGGCTCTGCAACAAGAAAAAAGACCATTTTACTGGGCAGGACTAAAGTTTTTCAATGTATATGGTCCAAGAGAATATCATAAAGGCAGAATGGCCAGTGTGATTCTGCATGCTTACAGGCAAATTTCAGAAACCGGTAAAATGAAATTATTCCGATCTCATAATCCTGAATTTAAAGATGGAGAGCAAATGCGAGATTTCGTTTTTGTAGATGATGTGGTAAAAGTTATGATTTGGCTAATGCATCACCGAAAAAATTCAGGAATTTACAATCTGGGAAGCGGAAAAGCTCGTACATTTTTAGACTTAGTTAAGGCGGTTTTTAAATCTATGAAGAAAGAAGAGGACATCAGTTTTATTGATACTCCTGCTGATATTCGTGATAAATATCAATATTTCACTGAGGCAAAAATGGAAAAATTAAAAACAATTGGCTATCCTTATGAATTTACCGATTTGGAAAGCGGTGTGGATGCTTATATCAAAGAAATGAAACTATAAAAGGTTTAATACGATAAAATAATTTATGTAGCAACATTTATTTTATTCTTAAATTAAAACTTACCAAACCATAAAAATATGTTTGAACAATTAGATCCGGAATTATTAGATAAAATTTATACTTACGCTATTGAAATTGGAATAGCATTAATAAAGATAATTCTCATATTTATTGTAGGTAGAATTACTATTAGTTACCTCATGAAAGGAATCAAAAAAGCCTTCAAAAAATCTGATTTGGACGTATCCTTAGCTTCCTTTTTAGGTTCATTTTTTCGCTTTGTATTCTATATTGCTCTTGTCTTAGTAATAGCCCAAAGCATTGATATTAAAATCGCTGCGTTGCTAGGTGTATTAGGTGCAGCAGGCTTAGCAATCGGTTTAGCCCTCCAAGGTAGTTTATCGAACTTTGCTGGTGGTATTTTAATATTAGTAACAAAACCATTTACGGTTGATGATATTATTGAAGCCCAAGGCTATTTTGGAGTAGTAGAAAAAATCGATATCCTTCACACACATATAAGAACATTCGACAATCAATTAATAGTAATGCCAAATGGCGGTTTGGCTAACTCTAGTGTAACGAACACTACAGCAAAAGATACACGTAGGGCAGAATTAAAGGTAGGCGTGGCTTATGGATCTGATATTGCAAAAGTAAGGCAGGTCATACTAGATGTTATTTCTAAGGATGAAAGAATTAATCCAGACCCAGCCCCTGTGGTGAAATTCACGAATTTTGGAGATAGCTCATTAGATTTAAGTGTGAGAGTATGGACAGCAACTGATAACCTATGGCCTGTGTATTGGGATAATATGGAAGCTATCAATAATGAATTTGTTAAGCAGAATATTGAAATCCCATTTCCACAAAGAGATATACATATGAGAACAAAGTAAATATTAAATCATTTCAGTAATTAATAGCCCTTAGGACATATGATCTGAGGGCTATTTTTTTGCACAAATTCGAAAAAAGTCAAATATTTTAACAACTAATCGGCTGAATATCGTTCTTTTACAGATTATAAAAATAAAATAAGTGGAGAAATCAATATCAATCTATTCCAAAGCACTAATAATTAGTCTATTACTATTTGGTGGCCATACATCCTATTCTCAAAATTTTGTAAGTAAGTATATCAATGGTATTATTAATGACACTAGTGATATATCAAAACCTCAATTTATAATCTACCCAACCGTTGCCTATGCACCTGAAACCAGCTGGGAATTTGGTTTAAGCTCACTGCTGGTATTTTATGCAAAGCAGGACACCTTAAACCGTCTAAGCGAAGTAAATGGATTCACTTTTTTTACTTTAGAAAATCAATATGGCTTATGGTTCGATCATGCCATCTATTCCGATGAAGACAAATGGTTTTTTCTAGGTAGGCTAAGATTTCAAAGCTTCCCTCTTTTCTACCATGGTATTGGGAGCAATAGCCCAGAAGACTACATAGCGAGAGTAGATGCCAATCAAATATTTATAAAAGAGCGAATTTTAAGAAAAATTAAGAAAGACCTATTTGTAGGTTTAGAAATGGATTACCAGCGTTTGAGTTCTGTAAATTTTGTTCCTTCAGAAGGCCATACTATACAAGAATTGCCAAGAGGCAATCAAGGATCATCCAATTTAGGATTTGGAGTAGGCTTAGTACATGACAACAGACATAATGTATTGAATGTGCGAAAAGGCTTATTCTCTGAACTAGCATTATTACACTACAATCAAAACTGGGGCAGTACATATGATTTTACATCCATATTATCTGATACCAGAATCTACAGACCTTCTGGCAAAAACAATGTATTCGCAGCACAACTATTAGGGCAATTCAATTCTGGAGATGTTCCTTTTAATCAATTAGCGCTAATGGGTGGAGAAAGTATTATGCGTGGCTATTATTATGGAAGATATAGAGATCGAAATCAAATAGCGGCACAAATGGAATATAGATTTCTTCCTATTCCTTTTGGATTTACCGATAGAATTGGGGCAGCCGTTTTTGCTGGTGCAGGAAAAGTATTTCCAGATCTAAATAATTTTGACCTTAAGAATATTGTGGTATCAGGAGGAGCTGGAGTAAGATTTTTATTATTCCCTAAAAAAGATATCTATACTAGGTTTGATGTAGCTTTCACCCAAGAAGGCCCAGGTTTTTATTTATTTATTGGGGAGGCTTTTTGAGCAGATTTTTACAACTATAAAATCTCCACTAATTGGTCTTTAGTTATTTTTTGCAAATATATTCTTTCAAATCTGCCAGCTAAAAAGGTTGTGCCAGTAATGGCAATACCCCCATCCTCCAAAGCAATAATACTTGATAATGTGAAGGGATTTAACGTTCCCAAATAGTAGGTTGCCTCTAATTGTCCAGAATTTAGGTCATAGAAATATAAAACTACTTGCCGCCCTTCTGTTTCACTTGCGATAATTACCAATTCACGATTGACTCCATTATATGGAGTAATTCGACAAACCGACTTTTCAGCAATTTCAGGAATATTTCGATCAAATAGATTCACTGAAGACCTAATTTCATTAATGGGTAATGATGTTTTTGCATTCATAAAATGGTCGGAAAAGTGATAGCCTACTATGGCGAAATCACCTGAAGCAGTTGAATATGCAGCTTTCATTCCTGCATCAGTACCTTGACCTTGCAAAACACCGGTTGGTTCATCACCAAAATTGGTAAACACCATGGACAAGGTATAATTATAAAACCCATTAAAATAATATCGATTTCCAGCGGCTTGCCCACAGAAAAATGGGATTCTTGCACTCCTTTTAGTGAAATGATTCACAATAGCATCCTGCACATCACTACCAGGACCAATTGAATAACCCGCTTGTTGCAAAATATTTCCTTGCGGACTTACTTCAGTTAAAATTGAGTTAAGTCCATTAGGATCGTAAGACAATAATAGCAAATTATTATTAGATGTGAGATTGGCTGCCAATGGATATGAGGCGGTTGTATTTAGTGCTGTTGTCGTGACTGTTCCATCTGAAGCAATAGTCCCCAAATATGGTCTTAGTGAATTTCTGTCCATACAGAAAAAGTAAAGCGCAGATCCTATTTTGATCAAAGATTTGGTCGGAGCTACAAAGGTTTCCTCTAATTGTTGTTCACTTATAAATTCACCTAATGAATCTGTAACCACTAAATTGATCCCTGAGAAATTGCTTGAAGTCAAGCTTCTTTCAGAAAGTATAAAGTAATTATTTTCATTAAACTGTAGACCAACAGGTTGATAAGACGCATTATAATCTGAATCATCATAAATCTTTAAAAATGATAGTTGCTCAGGAGCCAATTCCTCATTATTACAAGCAAACGCAATGGCTGAAAGAATCAAAATAAGAATTAGAATACTATTTTTCATAATGCTTTAAACTGGCTATCGATATATCGTAGTGGAAAAACAAAGCTTAAAGAAGCACTGTAATTTTGCAAACTATAGTCATCTTGAACTTCTCCAAAAGAGGAGAATGTATTTTCATCAAATCTGGTTTGGCTATTGACAATGGATTGAAAACTGTGCCTATATTGCACATCAATGATGGAGCGAATATTCCAAAAATCAAAACTCACTCCTAATCCACCCAAAAGACCCCAATTATTTAAGATTTCATCCTTATTATTAAGCTTTATATTGGCTCTTTCAAATTCCACTGGTTGACCTGAAGCATAGTCTGTTTCAAAAACCTGAACTTCTTTATTGGCATCAAAAGCAATGGAATAGAAAGCACCTGCCATCACAAAAGGCCGGATTCTGTTTCCAATAATATCATATTTGACTGCCACTGGTAATTCAAGAAAAGTAATACTTTGCTGGACATCATAGCTGGTTTCATATTGATCTCTCTCTGTTTCACCAGACCAACTTAATTGACTACTGTAGTTAATATTGTTTCTGAAAAAGGTAGGAAATGTCATAACAGAGAAGCCTTTATGAAAGAAAGTAACATCTAGTCCAATATGAAAAGCTGGATTAACAAACTCCTCATATTCTTTATCCAAATTTTCAGGGTTATAATTGATAGGATTCAAACCCGAGAAACTTTCTATCAAGCTTGTTTGAGTGAAATTTGTGCCGCCTCTTATTCCTAACCACCATTGCGTATTTAAAAACTCTTTTGCTTGAGAAGCTGGAGTACTTGGCTTTTTACGCTTCTGTGCCATTACATCATAAACAGATAAAAATAACATTAAAGACATTAAAATAGAATACAATTTTAGTCTTAGCATAGCATCACTTTTTGATAAGTTTTTTCGTGTCATTAATGTATTTCGTATTTACTCTAATTTGATATATGCCAGATTTTAACCCAGCAATATCCAGTTTAATATCATTGCTCCCCTGGCGAAGCAATTTATGCTCAACACCAATTGATTGCCCATTTATAGTAATAATTTCAATTCTTACTTTATCCTCTTCGTTGCTTTGAATCCTTATATTTGTGAAATCACCAGCAGGGTTAGGAAAAGGATTATCAACATTAAAGTGCTTCCCAAGCCACGCATTTGTACCTGTTATGCTATTGGATATCATTTGAACATCTGGTAGTGGGTTCCCATTTTCATCGCTGGCATTAAAAAAATCCTTAAAGAAAATATCATTATTAATGCTTGCTTTATCAACTCCTAACCATTCATGCAATATGCTACCGTAAAGCTGGCGGTAGTCAAATTGCAAATCTATATTACTTTTATTCAAGTCAGGGTTTGTACCAAATACACCAGGATTAACTCTATTTCCAAAAACCATTACAGCACCACCTTTTCCATGATCTGTACCATAGCTTCCATTGGATGGGATTCTCCTGCCAAATTCACTCATGCTTATGGTCAAAACCTTATCCTCCAATCCTCTTGCCTTCAGATCAGCATGAAAAGCTTTCATTGCTGCAGAAATATGATACATTTTAGTGGCATGAACTCCCATTGTAGTATTGGTACTTTCTACTTGACCCGCATGAGTATCAAAACCACCCATTTTCACCAAGAACACCTTAGTTTTAATTCCGCCCCCTAAAAGACGGGAGACTAATTTTAATTGTCCACTTAGTGGGTTTCTTAAACTACCCGAAGGCGCATTAAAGGGATATATTTCAGGATATTCAACAGAACTCTCATTCGATGCCAAATAAATCTCTTGCAATCTTTTGATGTAGGTTTCGGATTTATCTTCCAGTCCTAAAATCCAATCCATCTCCTTTTTATAAGGCGATCCATTAAGATGCTCAGGAGGCAATCCTCTTGGATCAATACCCTGATCAGCAAAACCCTCTAAGTTTTCAATCTGATTCAACAATGCTCCCGGACTGTTCCCCAAAGAAATAGAGGTAGGAATATTTCCTTCTTGATGAAACAAAAGCGAAGTATCATTTCCCATTTCCAAAGCCAATGGATCTGGCATGCCTGCATTGGGGAAATCATCAGGATAATCAGCAGGAGCATAAACTTGATTGAGATATCTCCCTATCCATCCCGAAGAATAATAATCATCGTAATCGCCACCCATAAACCAAATATCTCGGCCACGGAAGTGGGAACCATTATTTTTTGGATATGAAACTCCCTGATAAACAGCAGCCTGTCCTCTGTCGTACATGCTTTTGAAATCAATCATATCAGGATGAAGTCCAACCTGATCAGGAGCTTCTAAAGTGCTATCTAATGGAATTAAGGTTCGATTTCCACTTTTATAGGGTATGGCAATATTAGCTCTTCGGTTATAGTATAAATCATAATTTTCAATAGGGATAAAACTATTGATACTATCATTTCCTCCATGCAACTGCAAAATCACCAACACCTTTTCATTATCACTTTTATGCAATAGATTTTTAAGGGGTTGATGTGAGGATAAAAGACGCATAGGGATTCCCTGAAATGCAATTGAACCTCCTGCAGCAAATCCTAATCTTTTTAAAAATTTTCTTCTATCCATGGCTACATCAGTTGATATTCCGGTGATTGCAAAATAGCATTGAAAAGATCCTGTAATTGTCTTTCCACAGTTTCCCTGTCTACACCTTGTGTCCAGCGAAATGTCCAGGCCTCTTCAGGGTTTTCGTCAATTTGAAATGTCTTTAAGAAGGCATCCAAGAAATAATTTAACCTCTCTTCGGTTAATGGGCTATTATCAGGATTTTCGAATCCCAAATTGTCCGTAAATGCCAAGAATTGATTAGCAATAACTACTACTAAATCCTTAGCATTTGCGGCTACATTATTATCAACATATTGCTCGACATATTCGATGGGAGTTTTCATCTGAACTGCCATTTCTTCCATATTGGCATTGCTTACACTTTGTACATAAGCATATCGTTGGGTCAAATAGGATGTAGTGATCCAGCCACGATGGTAAATAGGAAATTGATGGTAAGCCAAATAGCCTGCAACTTCAAATGGTTCATAAAAATTTAAGCCCATATCCCCCATCTTCCTTAGCCAGCCATCGGTAATTTCATAAAACTGTTCTGCTTGTGTCAAGTAGTCAGGCAATTGCAATTCAACACTTCTTGCATGCCCAATAATTAAATCTAACGGGCTCTTAATAATGCTTCCGAAATTATCGTCTGAGATACCATCTGCACCTTCGTAAAATTCTTGACTAGCAAATAAGGCTTCTAAAACAGCTTGCAAACTAAAGTTCTGCTCCCTAAAAACAGAGGCCATATCTTTTATGACACCATTTTGGATATCCTCTGTAATTTCATGATAAACAAAAAAGCGGTATATTTTTCTACAGATATGAATAGCCGTTTCCTCTTGCTCAAAAATAGCATCAATTAATTGCCTAATTTCATCAACAGCACTTTCGTAAGTAGCCTGCCCATTCAACATTAATTCAGGATCGGGAGAAATTACTGCATTACTAAACCTAAAACTTAACTGCTTACTAGTATTATCGTGCTGACCAGCCGTTATGCCATTACCTTTTGCGATTCCAGTCGGCAATCCCGTTTGTTCATCTATATTTGCAAAGTCAGCATCAACATTAAACCCAGACAAAATTTTAGCTCCTTCCTGAACGTCTTGCTCAGTAAATGTACCGTAATCCCCCACCTCATTATCACCTTTATCAGTACCTTCCAATCCCCTTCCTATGGAATATAATTCTAGTAATTCTCTAGCATAATTTTCATTTGGACTCCCCTTCACATTTAATCGCCCATCTAAAAATCTCAACATAGCATTATCTAAGGAGATTTTAACTACTAAATCCTTGAAATTTAGTTGCTCTTCAGTCTCTTCTACTTCTATAAACTGATCAAAAGCAAATTGACGAAAAAGTTGGTTCTGAAAATATAATGCACGACTACTCCCTACTATTGACTTCTTTGTTGTGAAATGAGTATGTAAAAAATACACAAGCCTTTCGCGAAAAATATAGGATAATTTTTGATCGTCAGTTGCATTTGGTCCTAAAAACTGACCAATTTGCCAACTTAGAAAGTATTGTTCCAACTCGAATCCTTCGCTGTTGGCATCTATAGTGCCCGTTGACATCCATTCTTGCCCTGTGGCCGGATCGATAGGTGGCTGTGGAAAAGGGATACCATTAATAAAAAGTCTTTCTATTGCTTGTTGAGGATTTAACTGGGCAAATTCCTCCACTAAATTTGGTGTGGCACCAAAGGTTGTTCTCCTGAGAAGGTGCGAAGCTCTTTGTCTTCCTAAAGATTCATTTAATGGAGTTAGTGGCATAAGATACAAACACTTTAACTCCAAAAATATAAAATAATTTTTTGAATAGTAATTTTATCGAATATAAATTGCGGTTCATCGAAATAAAATAAAAACCTATAGAATATATAATGCCGCTAACCTTCTTTCAATAAAAAAGCTCCTTTCATAATAAAATTATGAAAGGAGCTTCTAAAAACGTATTTATATTTGAATTAATTAACTATTGATTCAAGTATTTGATTTAATGTTTCACTTGGTCTCATTTGCTTAATTAAAACACTTTCTTCAGGTTTGTAGTACCCACCCATGTCAACAGCTTTGCCTTGAGCTGCAATTAATTCTTCATTAATAATCGCTTCTTTTAGGCTCATGCTTTCTGCTACTCGACTGAAAATCTTTTTCAAATCAGCATCTTCATCCTGATTTGCTAAAGCTTCAGCCCAATACATTGCTAGGTAGAAATGACTTCCTCTATTATCAATCTCATTGACTTTCCTTGATGGCGATTTATTCTCATCTAAGAATTTTGAAGTTGCATTATCTAAAGCAGCACCCAATATTTTAGCTTTCTCATTATTGAAAGTTTTTCCTAAATGATCTAATGATACCGCCAAAGCTAAAAACTCACCCAATGAATCCCATCTTAAGTGACCTTCTTCCATGAATTGTTGCACGTGCTTTGGAGCAGAACCTCCTGCACCCGTTTCAAATAATCCTCCACCATTCATTAATGGAACGATTGACAACATTTTAGCACTTGTACCTACTTCTAAAATTGGGAAAAGATCGGTTAAGTAATCTCTCAATACATTTCCTGTAACAGAGATGGTATCTTTTCCTTCCACTATTCTTTCAAATGAGAATCGAGTGGCTTCAACTGGGTTCATGATTCTGATATCCAAACCATTAGTGTCATGATCTTTTAAATATTCATTCACTTTCTTGATCAATTCCGAATCATGTGAACGATTGCTATCCAACCAGAAAACAGCTGGATTTCCTGTATCTTTAGCTCTGTTTACCCCTAATTTCACCCAGTCTCTAATAGGTGCATCTTTCACTTGGCACATTCTCCAAATATCACCTTCAGCTACTTCGTGACTCAATAAAACATTGCCATTAGAATCTTTAACTTCAACAGTTCCAGCTTCAGGGATTTCGAAGGTTTTATCGTGTGAGCCATATTCTTCTGCCTTCTGAGCCATCAATCCTACATTGGAAACACTTCCCATAGTAGCTGGATTCAAGGCACCATTTTTCTTACAGAAATCTATGGTTTCTTGATATACTCCTGCATAGCTTCTATCTGGAATAATGGCTTTTGTGTCTTGCGTTTTGTTATCTTTATTCCACATCTGACCTGAAGTTCTGATCATGGCAGGCATAGAAGCATCAATAATTACATCACTAGGAACGTGCAGATTCGTAATTCCTTTATCAGAATTTACCATAGCTAAATCTGGCCCATCATTATAGCAAGCTTCAATATCAGCTTCAATTTCGCTTCTCTTATCTTCTGGTAATTCTTCAATTTGAGATAGCAATGAAGCAAATCCATTGTTGACATCCACACCTAAATCATCCAAGGTTGCTTGATGTTTTTCAAAAACAGGCTCAAAAAAAGCTTTTACGGCATGTCCGAAAATAATTGGGTCTGATACTTTCATCATCGTTGCCTTCATATGAATTGAAAATAAAACCCCAGCTTTTTTAGCTTCTTCTTTCTGCTCTTTTAAGAACGCACGCAAGGCAGAAGCACTCATTACAGCTGCATCAATAATCTCTCCTTCTTGAAGTTTCAATCCACTTTTTAATTCTTTAACATCTCCGGATTTAGTTTTCAATTCAATTTTTACCTCTGTTGCAGATGGTAAAGTGAGTGATTTTTCACTTCCGTAAAAATCTCCTTCACTCATACTTGCCACATGGCTTTTAGAATCTTTACTCCACTCTCCCATGCTATGAGGATGCTTTTGAGCAAATTCTTTAACTGCTTTTGGAGCACGTCTATCAGAGTTCCCTTCCCTTAATACTGGGTTTACTGCACTACCTTTTACATTGTCATATTTAGCTTTTACTTTCTTCTCATCATCATTTTCAGGCTCATCAGGATAATCAGGCAGATCATAACCTAACGATTGTAACTCCCTGATTGCAGCCTTCAATTGAGGAATAGAAGCACTGATATTAGGAAGTTTCACAATATTGGCTTCAGGCGTTTTAGCTATTTCACCCAATTCCGCTAAATCGTCATTAATTTGTTGTTCTGGTTTTAATCGCTCAGGGAATTGAGAAATAATACGTCCTGCCAATGAAATATCTCTAGTTTCAACAACTACACCAGCTGAATCGGTAAATGCTTTTATGATAGGTAGGAATGAATAGGTTGCCAAAGCTGGAGCTTCGTCTGTTTTGGTATATAAAATCTTTGCAGTTTTAGACATGGTTAATGTATTTGATTTACAAGTTTAATAATTATTTTAAAGTAACGGTCATTCGGAAGCCTTGTTCCAAATTTCAGGATGTGAAATTAAATAAAAGTAATAGTAGATAAAATTATTTCCGCAGCATTCCACGACAAAGACAAAACAATGTCCCGCTCCTGCTGTTTCTTCTTAAAAAATCATGGAATTTGTAATAGCAGGAGGTACGGTCTTAATAGCAATCGGGGTAGTTTATGTTTCTTTGAAAAGAGTTTTTAGAGATTGATACTTGATTTATGAGATTGGATGATTTAACACTTAAGACAAATTTCTTCATGGTACAAGCCATCGTTCTATGAAAAATGAGAGACAGTTTCCTGCTGTTTAATAATGCGTGAAATCAATCTGTCTTTATATCGGTATGATAAATTTACTTAATGCATCTCAATAAAATCTGGGCGTCATCCCTTTGAAGAAAGGGATGACGTTCTAATCTTGTTTATTGCTTATTTGCAATTTTTTCATACTGAAAAATAGATGATGTAAATGTAAAGTGCCAATTAAACTAAACAGACTTTAAGAATAATGATTAACTGCCTGCCGAGAAAACAGCACCCTCAATTAATACATCTCATCCTCATTAGGGAATTCTATATTCTTAACATCTTCCACATATTTACCGATAGCTTCAGTAATAACCGTATCCAATCGTGCGTAGTGGCGCAAGAACCGCGGTTTAAATTCTGTGGTGATTCCTAAAACATCATGTAAAACCAGCACTTGCCCATCAACATAAGGACCAGCACCGATCCCTATAATTGGTATATTTACTTCTTTGGCTACTCTTTTAGCAAGTTCAGCAGGTATCTTCTCCAATACGATACTAAAACAACCACATTCCTCCAGTATTTTAGCATCTGCAATTAATTTTTCTGCTTCCTCTTCTTCTTTTGCTCTGACGGTATAGGTTCCAAACTTATAAATAGATTGCGGAGTTAAGCCCAAATGCCCCATCACTGGAATACCTGCACTTAATATCCTTTTGATAGATTCTTGAATTTCTGCACCACCCTCCATTTTTACGGCATGTCCTCCAGATTCCTTCATAATACGAATGGAAGAACGTAATGCCTCTGAAGAATTTCCTTGATAAGAACCAAAAGGAATATCAACCACTACTAAAGCTCTTTCAACTGCCCTAACAACAGCAGAAGCATGGTAAATCATTTGATCAAGGGTGATGGGTAACGTGGTTTCATGTCCAGCCATGACGTTTGAAGCCGAATCACCCACTAAAATAACATCTACACCCGAAGCATCCACTAATTTTGCCATCGAGAAATCATATGCCGTAAGCATCGATATCTTCTCGCCTCGGTTTTTCATCTCCTGCAATTGATGTGTAGTAATTTTCTTAATGGGTTTCTTATGAACTGACATGAAATGCTTTATTTAGAATTCTCTAATTTGAAACTATTTGGAACTTTAATGGTAAATTTCGTACCTACTCCTTCTTTTGAATCAACGTCTATCTTTGCGTTTAATTTTTTAATGACATTTTTCACTATATACATTCCTAGACCACTTCCTTCACTATTTTCAGAAGCCCGATAGAACATATCAAATATTTTTTGAAGTTTATCTTTAGGAATCCCTTCCCCATTATCTTCAATTATAATTTCAGCTTCTTTTTCAGAAGTTTCGATCGTAATATTTATGTATGAGAACTCCTTCTCATTCTCCAAAACTTTCCTATACTTAATAGAATTAGAAATTAAATTATTAAGTATGATTCTAATCTTTGTTAAGTCAGAATAAAAAGGATACCATTGAATAATTTTTGTTCTTATTTCCAGGTTTTTGGTGGTATAAACATGATGAAAATTCGTGATACTGTTATTCACCTCCACCATAAAATTAATCGGCACAGTGTCTGGCTCCTCTAAGCGATTATCCCTTGACATGGCCAATAAATCTACCACAAATTTATCTAACCTATTGATGCTTCCGGTAATCATTTCAATTATTTTCCGGATTTCACCTGTTCGAGTTTCGGTTTTTAAAATATCTATTAAGCCCATTAATGATCTCAATGGACTCCTAATATCGTGAGAAGCGTGATAAACGAAATTATCCAACTCAAAGTTTAAACGCTGGAGTTCTACAAGATTTTCCTTAAACTCGCTTATATCTCGGAAAATAATATCATAATAAGCTGTTTCCTCTGATTCTATCTCTAATGCAGAAATAGAAACCCAGGTTTCGGACTCATCCCACCTTTCAAATTTGGCTTCAAACTCCTCTATAGATTCTCTATCTGTTAATTGTTCTAAAAACTTATTAACATCTTCTTTATCCTTGAAGGGATCAGTCATCTTCATGTGACGCTTTTTCTCAGAAAGAGCCAAAATATTTAATCCCTTTTGATTGATTTCTGTAACTTCTAAATCTGATTTGCGCACTCTCATGATGCCAATCAGGGAGTTTTGAAAGAAATGCTTATACTTTTGCTCACTCGTTTTTATAATCTCCTCACTACGCTTTTTTTCAGTGATGTCTCGATGAGAACCCGAAACCCTGATTGGTTGACCGTCTTTATCCAGAGTTAATTGAGCGGTGGATTGCACCCAGATATAATGGCCTTTTTGGTGCTTTAGACGAAATTGAATATTATATTCTTGCCGTTTACCTGAAATAAATTCCTCTAATGAATTTACAGCATTCTCTTTATCTTCAGGATGCAATAAATTCTCCCACAATTGAGATTTTTCTATTGAATCATCCTTTTGGAAGCCTAGCATCGTAATCCAAGGTGGGGAAATGAACACCTCTCCGGTGATGAGATTTCGATCCCATAAACCTTCATTAGCTCCAGCTGCTGCATATTGATATTGTGCAAGCTTTTTCTTGACCCCTGCTAATTCATTCTTTAATTGAAGATTTTCCTTTTCCAAAGAGATATTTTCTTTACTAATATTCATCAAAATTCACTTCTCCATGAATTACTAATTTTAAAGATATAACAATCTTATTAGAAGCTCATTATTTTTCAATCAACAAATTGTGAAAAACCTTTGGAACGAGCAATCAAATTCAAATCAATTCGATAATACGGTCTATTTGTTCGAGAAAAAAACGGAAAATCAGCAATTATGCCTTTCCTATTTTATTTTTGAACCATACATTTAAGATCACACCTGCCAAAATTAAGGCTATTCCTGAGAAAACAATCCAATTATAGGTCTCATCAAAGAATACATATCCATAGGCAAGTGCATAAACAATGGTTAAATATTTCAAGCTAGCTACTTTTGACAAATCTTCTGATTGATAAGACATGGTCATGAAATATTGGGCAAATTGAGTTAATACTCCAATTGCTAGTAATATCAGCCATTCTTCACCAACTGGCATAGTCCAATTAAAAGCAGAATAAAGACCTGTGAGTGGAGTAGTAACTAAAGGGAAATAAAAAACAATGACAAGAGGATGTTCTGTTTTATTGATTTTCCGAATGATATTGTAGGCTAAACCTGCCATGATAGAAGAGCCAATACCAATAGCAAACATTTCAATTGAAATCCTTGGATCGAATCCCTGTATGATAATTAAGCCTGCAAAAGCCATGATGTAGAAAATCCATTGTTTAGGATGAACCCTTTCTTTCACAATAAAAACCCCCAATATGGAAGTGAAAATTGGAGACAGGAATTGCATGGTTACCGCACTGCCCAATGGTATATTCTGCAAAGTATAGAAATACATGGTTAAAGCCACTGCCCCTACTGCGCCTCTCGCCACCAAAAGCTTCTTATTATTTCCCATCACCGGAACTCTTATGGCTCTGAGATAAACAAAGCTCATGACAAAAGAAATGAGAGATCGGAAAAATACAATTTCAATCGCAGGAATATTGGGCAACATTTTAACGAAAACGTTCATGGTTGCGAACAAAAAACCTGCAATAATCATGTAAAGGATACCTTTATTCATTCTGATTAAGATTTAGAAATGCAAAGCTAAGGCTTAACTCGAAAACCCATTGGTTTCAATCGCTTTATCATTAATTTGCCACATAAATACCACTAAAATGAAAATAGAAATAAAAGAAAAACAACATACAGGAAAGCTTTTTGTTGGGGATGAAAACGATCCTAAAGCAGAAATGAAGTTTACAAAAGAAAGTGGAAACATTCTAAATGTGAAGCATACCGAAGTTTCAGAGGAATTAAAAGGTCAAAGTGTTGGTAGAAAATTATTAGATCATTTGGCTGAAAAAGCAAGGAATGAAAACTTTAAGTTAAAAGCCGACTGTTCATATGTTCAGCATGTTTTCAATAAATATGATGATTATAAAGATGTTCAGCTTTGAAAAATCAAAAGAAAAAACCTAGCCTCCGGTCAGTGGCTCACCGACCGGAAGCAGAGAAGCAAGCTATTTTAGATGGTTGGTGTGCCACCGACCATGGTTCCATAGTGCTACAAGCTTTTTTATACTACTTTTTCTTAGTTGCTTTCTTCTTTGGAGCCGCTTTTCTTCCTCCTTTTTTATCGGGAGTTTTTTCGGCTAGCTCAACACACTCTTGATAAGTCAGCTCCGCTGGCTCTTTATCTTTAGGGATTTTAACATTCTTTTTACCGAACTTAATGTAAGGCCCCCATCTCCCATTCAACACTTGAACATCAGGATCTTCATCGAAACTTTTGATGAATTTTTCCCTATCTGCTTTTCGTTTTTCTTCAATTAATTCAATGGCTCTATCCGCTGTGATGTCCAATGGATCCTCTCCTTTTGGAATGCTGACAAATTTGCCATCGTGACGAATATAAGGACCAAAACGACCAATGGCAGCTACCATTTTCTGATCTTCGTAATCACCCAATTCCCTTGGTAATTTGAACAACTCCATGGCATCATCTAAGGTAATGCTTTCAATAAACTGACCTTTTCTTAAGCTAGCGAATTTTGGCTTTTCTGCATTTTCATCCTCAGAATCAGGCGTTTCGCCCAATTGCACTAAAGGGCCGTATTTCCCTAAGCGGACAATGACTTTTTTACCTGTTTTAGGATCAACTCCTAACTCACGACCTGTATTAACATCTTTTCTTTCAATGCTTTCTGCATCATCCACTTTTTGATGAAACTCGCCATAGAATTTCTTGATCATATTGTTCCAAATCTTCTCTCCTTTGGCAATTTCATCAAATTCTTGCTCTACTTTCGCAGTGAAATTATAATCTGTAACATTAGGAAAATGCTCCACCAAGAAATCATTTACTACCATGGCTAGATTACTTGGGAATAATTTATTCTTTTCTGCTCCGGTTATTTCTGTTTTCTCTGAACGGTTAATTTTCCCATTTTCCAATACCATTTCAACGTATTTCCTATCTTTTCCATCACGGAATTCTTTGTTGACATAGCCTCTTTTCTGAATAGTCGAAATCGTTGGCGCATAAGTAGAAGGACGTCCAATTCCCATCTCTTCTAATTTTTTTACTAAAGTTGCTTCATTATAACGAGCAGGCGGTCTTGTAAATCCTTCTCTCGATTGCATCCTTTTCAAATCCAAAGTCTGCCCAACTTGTAAGGGAGGCAACATGCCTTTTGTCACATTGGTCTCGCCTTCTTCCTCCTCATCAGTAGATTCAATATAAACTTTTAAGAATCCTTCGAATTTTACAACCTCACCACTAGCACTTAGGGTTTGATCCGTATTGGAGATATCAATACTTACATTAGTCTTTTCAATTTGAGCATCTGACATTTGAGAAGCAATAGCTCTCTTCCAAATCAGGTCATAAAGCCTTTGTTCATTGTAATCGCTGCTAGCCTCTTTTGTAGCAAAATTGGTTGGACGAATGGCTTCGTGAGCTTCCTGCGCTCCAGCTGATTTTGTCTTAAAGGTTCTAGTATGCGCGTAATCCGCCCCGTACTCAGATTTAATTTCTTTGGCAGCACCTTCCTTTGCTTCATCAGATAAATTCAAGGAATCGGTTCTCATATAAGAAATTTTACCTGACTCATATAGCCTTTGCGCTAAAGTCATGGTTTGAGAAACAGAAAAGCCTAATTTTCTGGAAGCTTCCTGTTGTAAAGTGGAAGTTGTAAACGGGGGCGCTGGAGTTTTCTTAGCCGGCTTTTTCTCTAATTTTCCTATTGAAAATTCAGCGTCCAGACATTTCTCTAAAAATGCCATGGCTTCTTCCTCCGTTTTGAATCTGCCCGGAAGTTCTGCTTTTAATTCTTTACCTTCTACATTAAAGAAGGCCTGTATTTTGAAAAATGATTCAGCTTTGAATTTTTCAATCTCTCTTTCTCTCTCCACCACAATTCTTACAGCTACAGATTGAACTCGACCAGCAGAAAGTCCGGTTTTGATTTTTTTCCAAAGAATTGGAGAAAGCTCAAAACCCACTAATCTGTCTAAAATCCTTCTGGCTTGTTGTGCATTTACTAAATCTATATCAATCCCTTTAGGTGAATTGATCGCATTTTGAATGGCTGATTTTGTAATTTCTCTAAAAACAATTCTTTTGGTTCTGGCATCATCTAAATTTAAAGCTTCTTTCAAATGCCATGAAATTGCTTCTCCCTCGCGGTCATCATCAGTCGCGAGATAGATCATTTCTGCTAATTTCGCTTCCTTTATCAAAGCCTTAATGACTTCTTTTTTATCTTTAGATACTTCGTAAGTAGGTTTAAACCCATTTTCAATGTCGATGGCATTGTTTCCTTTTGGCAAATCCCGAACGTGACCATAACTAGAAAGCACTTTATAATCCTTTCCAAGATAACCTTCAATAGTTTTGGCTTTGGCTGGTGACTCCACTATCACTAAATTTTTCGACATATCTGCTGGCTTATTTTAAATTGAAATTCAAATATCATTAATTTTTTTTAGAAAAAAAGAATTTAGGTTTTTACTCGTTTATTGAGATAGTTTATTTAATAATCCTAATTTTACTATCAAACAGCTAATCAATCAAATGGTTAAAGATCTTTACTTAATTCGCCATGGCGAGGCAGAAGAACCAACTGCCGGCTTAAAAGATGTGGAACGCCAATTAACTGCAAAGGGTTTGCAGGATGCCTCAAAAGTAGGTATGTACTTAAAACAAAAAGAATTTCACCCTGATTTAATGTTGCATAGCATTGCCGAAAGGACAACGCAAACTATGTACAGAATAAATGAACAATTAGGTGTTAAAACAGATCATATTGAAGCATCGGAAGATGTTTATGAAGCTTCAGCACGCATTATGTTGCGCGTGATCTCGGAAATCCCAGCAGAAATGCGTTCTGCAATCATTATTTGCCATAATCCTTCCATTACCTACATTTCTGAATACATAACAGGCTCGGAAGTAGGCTATGTGGAACCGGCTGGCATGGTGCATATACAAATTCCTTATTCCTCTTGGTCGGAGGTATCGGAAAAAAATTGTGATTTAATAGAATATATTAGACCAGAAGATATTCAATAATTATTTATGACGAAGAAACAGGAAATAATCAATGCCTTTGACCCCAACGGAATCGGCAATGTAGATAATATTTTTGCTTTACCTTTTGATGAAAAAACTGCAGATTTAATTTTAATTCCCGTTCCATGGGAAGTGACTGTATCTTATGAAGCGGGTACAGCACAAGGGCCACAACATATTCTGGAAGCCTCCACACAAGTCGATTTATATCAGAAAGATATTATTGATGCCTGGAAAATGGGAATTCAAATGCTCCCAATCAATCAGGATTTATTGACCAAAAGCAATAAGCATCGCATAATGGCGGAGGAATATATTGGCTTATTGGAATCAGGAGAAGAAAATAGCGATAAAGGAAAAAACCTATTAAAGGAAGTCAACTCGGTTTGTTCTGAAATGGTAGAATGGGTAAAAACCGAGTCTTTAAAGCAATTGGATAAGCATAAACTCTTAGGACTAGTAGGCGGTGACCACAGTACGCCTTTAGGCGCAGTTCAAGCTTTAGCAACCAATCATGAAACTTTTGGCGTACTTCAAATTGATGCCCATATGGATTTCAGGAAAGCTTATGAGAATTTTCAATATTCTCATGCCTCCATCTCTTATAATATGTTGCAAACAGTTCCGCAAATCGAAAAAATGGTTCAGGTAGGGATTCGGGATTTTTGCGAAGAAGAAATCAAATTTGCTGAAAAGCAAGGGGAAAGAGTGAGTGTTTTCTATGATGATGATATAAAAGTGGGCATGTTTGAAGGGGAATCTTGGACTATCATCTGCGATAGAATCATAAAAGAATTACCAAATGAAGTTTATATCACATTCGATATTGATGGTTTAAGACCTGAATTATGTCCCAATACCGGTACGCCAGTGCCAGGAGGCATTAGCTATTCCGAAATCATTTATTTATTGACTAGGTTGGTTAAAAACGGCAAGAAAATCATTGGCTTTGATTTGAATGAAGTCGCTCCAGGAGAAAACACGGATTGGAATGGCAATGTAGGCGCTAGGATTTTATACCGCTTATGCAATTTAATGGGTGTCTCTCAAGGAAAGCTGGAATGGGATGAAAGTTTTTAAACAACTCTAAATCAGTAACCTTGTTACCCATATTTTCAATAAATCTTTTAAGTTTTCATCGAAAGTCATACTTTTGTACTTTCTATTTATATTAAAATTTTAACATCTCATTTAATCCCCCTTTATGCACATTTTTACTCCCCCTACCAACTTTTCAAAAGTTAGCAGAATACTTTTGTCTTTATTTACATTATTAATCCTCCAAACAAGTTTCGCATTAGCTCAAAATGCTCCTTTCATTACCGTTTGGCAAACGGATATTATATATGCTGGCTATAGCGAAGAAAATCAAATTAAAATCCCCGGGACAGGGACAGATTATTTGATAGAATGGGAAGAAGTAGGCAATGAAGCCAATAATAATGGAAGTGAAACTGGTACCGATGAGCATACCATCACTTTTCCTAGTGCTGGGACTTATAGAGTGAAAATAAGTGGTAATTTTACTAGGATTGATTTTAGTGGATTTCAAAATGATAAATCTAAATTATTAGAAATTGAGCAATGGGGCGACATTGCATGGACTACCTTCGTAGGAGCATTTGATGGATGTTCTAATTTGACATCCCAAGCAATTGATGCTCCTGATTTGTCAAATGTGACTGATCTTACTAGGATGTTTCGTAATGCGTATTCTTATAATGCTAATATTAATCATTGGAATGTTTCAAACATAACTAATATGGTTTCAATGTTTCTTGGAGCAGAAAGTTTTAATCAAGACTTAAATAGTTGGGATGTCTCTAATGTTACTAATATGAGTGGAATGTTTTTAATTGCAGAAGCATTCAATGGAAATATATCAAACTGGGATGTGTCACAGGTAAATAACTTCAACGTAACCTTTAGAGGAGCCTATAACTTTAATCAAGATATAAGTGGATGGGATGTGTCTAACGCAACCAATTTTAATGGAATGTTTTCTGAAGCTAGAAGCTTTAATCAAAACTTAGGTCAATGGGATATTAGTAGTGCGACTAGCTCTACAAGCCTAGGATCTATGTTTAATGACACAGGATTATCTTCCGAAAATTATGACAATATTTTATTAGGCTGGAGTCAGCTTACTACGCTGCCAGCGAACCTAACTCTAGGGGCACAAGGGCAATACTATTGTAATGAAGCTGTAAGAACGGATTTGATTACAAACTTTAATTGGACTTTTAACGGTGATGAATTAAGCTGTGGCAGACCATTTGTGTCAGTTTGGAAAACTGATAATCCTGGTCTTTCTAATAATAACCAACTGCTATTACCATTAGAGGGAAACTATATGGTTGTATGGCAGGAAGTAGAAGACCCTACTAATAAAGGGGTGAATTATGGTAGTGGTTTGACTACCTTGAATTTACCTAAAGCTGGCACCTATAGACTGAAAATCTCTAGTGATCTTAGGAATATAAGATTTGTAAATAATGGTGACAAGGATAAGATTTTAACGATTGAAAGCTGGGGTAATATAGCTTGGGATAGATTTGATGGGGCTTTTCATGGATGTTCAAATTTAGTATATCAGGCAAATGATAAGCCAGATTTAAGTAATGTTACTACAATGTCACTAATGTTTGCTGGAGCTTTAAATTTCAATGCAAATCTTGAAAGCTGGAATTTATCTAATGTTGAAAATATGGTTGGCATGTTAGATAATACAAGCATGAGTGAATTGAATTATCAAGCAACACTAAATGGATGGTTGAATAACCCTGCAACTCCTTCTGATATAAGTTTAGGCGTTATTGGATTAAGTTATTGTAAAATACCCGAGCGCGAATCTTTGATTAGTAATAAAAATTGGAGTTTTTCAGGTGATATAGAAAACTGCATAGATCCATTTGTTACAATATGGAATACCAGTAACCCTGGTATTAGTGCAGACAATGAGATAATTATTCCTACAAAAGGTACATTTAATCTTGAGTGGGAGGAGGTAAATAATATCAGTAATTCCGGTTTAGCTCGTATCAGTGGTAAAGCTAAAATTGAATTTCCTTCACCTGGGATTTATAGGGTGAAGATTTATGAAGGATTAACACAAATATTGTTTAACCAATTAGGTGTTGACAATAACAAAATTATTGACATTGAAAACTGGGGAGATATTACATGGCAAAATCTTAATTATGCATTTTATGATTGTGACAACCTGGAATGTAGTGCAACAGATATTCCAGATTTAAGTCAGCTAAACTCTTTAAATAGTACCTTCAGGAAAGCAAATAAATTCAATGGTGAAATAGGGAACTGGGATGTTTCAAATATAAATGACTTTTATTCAATGTTTTCTAATGCATCAAATTTTAACCAAGATATAAGTTCATGGAATGTTTCTAATGCTACAATTTTTTCATTTATGTTTCAAAATGCTTCAAATTTTGATCAAGATTTAAGTGCATGGGACGTGTCGAGTGTTGAAGATTTCGCCAGCATGTTTTCGGCTTCTGCCTACAACCATTCATTGGCTAATTGGTCAATAGAAAGTGCTACAATTTTGTATAATATTTTTCCACGTACTTATTCTAGAAAAAATTACCAAGCCACATTAAATGGTTGGGCTCAACAAGCAAATGTGCCTTCTGATGTTGAGTTGAGAGCATTTGGAATGGAATATTGTATTGGCTCTGGTAGAGATTTTTTAATAAACAGTAAAAATTGGACGATTACTAATGATCAATATTTCTGTGGTGAACCTTTCACAGTTGTTTTCAATACTGAAAATTCGGGTGTTTCTGCGGCAAACGAAGTTGAACTACCAATTTCAGGAGGTCCATTCTATTTAGAATGGGAAGATGTAAATGATTCTAGCAATACTGGTTCAGAGATAACTAGTGGGGCTAAGACTTTAGTATTCCCACACTCTGGTGTTTTTAGAGTGAAAATATCAGGCGATTTGGAGCAAATTAAATTTGCTGATAAAGGCGACAAGCTAAAATTAATAGCTTTAGAAAGTTGGGGAGACATTTATTGGCAATCACTTGATTCAGCTTTTATGGGATGTGCTAATATGCTCTATGAAGCTACTGATTATCCCGACTTAAGTAGTGTTAAAAACTTGAATTTCCTTTTTGCTGGGGCTACTAATTTTGATGCAAATATTGGCCGGTGGGATTTAAGGTTTATCGAAGAAATGGCTGGAATGTTGGATGGGACAGCTATGTCAGAAAATAATTATGAAATTACTTTAGAAAGATGGTTTGATTCATATAATTGCCCTAGTAACGTAAAAATTGGTGCTGAAGGAGTTAAATATTGTGTTTCATTAGGACGAGATAGTCTAAAACAGGTGAAAAACTGGACGTTTACTGGAGATCAAGAATCATGCGGAGAATCATTTATTACTACATGGGACACTCGAAATGCAATAGATGGCTCCACTACTACCTTATTTCTACCTATAAGAAACAATATTAACGAATTTTTTAGAGTTCATTGGGAAGAGATTGATAACAACACTAATAGTGGAGATACTATTTTTAAATATAACGATCCAATTTTAATTTTTGATTCACCTGGTGTTTACAAAGTTTCAATAGTAGGAAAGACCAACCGTGTAAGATTTACAACCGAAGGAAATAGTGAAAAAAACAAATTAATTTCTATTGATCAATGGGGAGATACCAAATGGGAAGCTCTAGCATTCGCATTTAAGGACTGTGATAGCTTAAAATATAATGCGACTGATGCTCCCGACTTGAATAAAGTGACAACTTTAGAAAGTATGTTTGAAGACACTCACTTATTTAATGGAAACATTAATAACTGGGATGTTTCCAGTGTTACAAATATGGATCACATGTTTCAAAATGCTAAATCTTTTAATCAAGATCTCGATACTTGGGATGTATCCCAAGTGACTTCTATGGTAGAAATCTTTTCAGGGGCTGCATCTTTTAATGGCAATATTTCTAGTTGGGAAGTATCTAATATTTCAAGCTTTGAAAAAATGTTTTATGAAGCTACTTCATTCAATCAAAGCTTGGGTAATTGGGATATTTCAAATGCTATTGATATGCATGGATTGTTTGAAAATACTGCTTTAAATCAAGTAAATTATGAAAGTACATTGAATGGTTGGGCACAATTAGCAACTGTACCCGATTCTATTGCACTTAGTACAATTGGTTTAATCCATTGCAATTCATCTGCTCGATCTTTCTTAATTGATCAAAAGGGATGGAATATAATAGGAGATATAAATATATGTTCTGATCCATTTATAACAGTGTGGAAATCTGATAACCCTGGCTCTTCAGATGATAATCAAATAATAATTCCTGCTCGCAATTACGGTTATTATAGTATAGAATGGGAAGAAGTAGGTAGGCCATCGAATAGTGGGTTAATAAATGCTTCTGGTATTAAAACTATTAGCTTTCCTAATCCAGGAACATATCAATTATCTATTAGAGGAGATTTACGGCAGTTCCGTTTTAGAGGTCTAGCTAATCTTAATGACACTGATAAAATTATTGAGATAAAGCAATGGGGGGCTCTTGAATGGGAATCATTTGAAAATGCTTTTTATCAATGTAGCAACTTGCAGTATAGTGCCGTGGATGCACCAGACTTAACTAATGTTACAAGTTTAGAAGGCATGTTCTCTTCTGCTTATAAATTTAATGGTCAAATAAATAATTGGGATGTGTCTAGTGTTACCGATATGAGCTATATGTTTTCTAGTGCTACTTCTTTTAATCAGGATTTAACTAATTGGGATATCTCTAATGTTACCAATATGAGCTATATGTTTAGTTATACTGGTTTAGACACCTATAATTATGATAAAACACTCATCAGTTGGTCAGAACTAGAAAATTTATCCTATAACGTGAATCTTGGTGCTATAAATATGAAATACTGTTTATCTGAAGCCGCCAGAGACAAGTTGATTAATGAAAAAGGCTGGACGATAAGTGGAGATACTAAAGATTGTAAAGAAACTTTTATTAGTACTTGGAAAACAGATAATGATGGTTCAACTGAAAACAATCAGATAAGCATCCCTGGCATAGGAACTGATTACATCGTGCATTGGGAAGATGTGGAAAATACTGAAACCAGTGGGCAGGAAACAGCCAGTTATGCCCACACCGTCACTTTTCCTCAGGCAGGTACTTACCGTATTAAAATTTATGGAGATTTCTCAAGCATAAATTTTTCAGACTTAGGAGATAAATCCAAGATTCTAGATATTGAAAACTGGGGTGATATACAATGGACTTCCATGAACACCGCTTTTGCTGGTGCTGAAAATTTAACGATATCAGCTAATGATGCTCCTGACCTATCTCAAGTCACCGATATGTCACGTATGTTTTATAATGCTAAGTCTTTAAATCAGGATATTAGTCATTGGGATGTAAGCACAATAACTAATATGTCAGATTTATTCCATGGAGCGTCCTCTTTTAATCAGGATTTAAGCAACTGGGATGTTTCCAATGTCACAAAAATGACTCGCATGTTTGCCAATACCGCTGCATTTAATCAAGATTTGAATAGCTGGAATACAGCAAATGCGGAAGAAATGGATTTTATGTTCTGGGACGCTGATTCTTTCAAGGGAAATATAGGTGAGTGGAACACATCAACTGTAAACAGTATGTGGGGAATGTTTTATGGGGCTGATGCTTTCAATACTGACATCTCAAATTGGGATGTGAGTGGCGTGACCAATATGACTGAGATGTTTCGAGCAGCCGCTGCTTTTAATCAAGATATCAATAACTGGAATACAGCCAATGTTACGGATATTTCAGGTATGTTCTATGAAGCCACTTCCTTTGATCAAAATTTAGGAAGTTGGAATTTATCAAATGCCGGTAGCTTATTTGAATTTCTAACAAATTCAGGATTGTCTATTCAAAACTATGATTTATCTCTTGAAGGCTGGGCAACAAATGGCAATATCCCATCTGATATTGCCTTGAGTGCAGAGGGATTATTTTATTGCGCCTCGGCAGAATATCGACAGCAATTGATAGACGATTTTGGCTGGAACATTATGGGAGATGAGACTTGTAGCTTAGCAATACAAGAAACAATGCCAGCAGCTGAAGCCACTTCAGTAGAAAAGGATACTGAAATCTACCTTACTTTTGATCAAGAAATTGAAGAGATAGATTTAAATGGAATTACATTGAGGGATGTAAGCGGTAGCCAAATTTCTCTAACTGATATTTATATTGATAGCTTAACATTGCATTTGGTGCATAGTGGATTAGGTTTCAATACTTATCAAGTTGAAATGCCTGAAAGCAGTATCATAAGTAGCACGGGTAAAGAAAATGAAGCCATCAGCTGGTCGTTTACTACTCAAAGAATATTGAGTTCAAAGGAAGAACAAAAACCAATTGATCATTCTGCTTTTCCAAACCCTTTTTCTGATATCACAACTATTCAATTTAACCTACCGCAAACACAGTCGGTTAACTTATTGGTTTTTGACCTAAAAGGGCAACTAGTAAGACAAGAGAAATATGATATTCTTGGTTCAGACAAACAGTCTATTAGGTTTGAGAGAAATGATTTACCTGCTGGGTTTTATCGTTATCAGTTGCAATCTGCTGGTGGAACAGTTGGTGGAAAACTGTTGATTAAGTAATGTATTACATTGAGTACTTTATAGGCACAAGCGGATGCTTGCGCTATTGTAAGTCATTTCAGTTTGTTGCTGAATGAATGGTTCAAGCGTCCGCTTGGACCCTAAGAGGATTAAGATACTAATGGCAGGTTAATGATAAAATAAGTGTTGAAATAAGCATCTTAAAAAGCCATCTTGAAAATTTTGAGGTGGCTGTTTTCATATCAATCAAACCCTAAACCCTATCACCAACATATCATCGGTTTGTTCCATTTCGCCTTGCCATCTTTTCATTTCCATTTCAAGGCTTTTGCGTTGTTCCGGAAGACTTTTATTTGATATGCTTTCTAAGAGGGTCTTAAATCTTTTACGCAGGTATTTTTTCTGCGTATTGAATCCAAATTGATCGGCAAAACCATCTGAACTCAAATAATAAGTTTGATTTTCTTCAAAGTCGATTTCTTGATAAGTGAATTTCTTTTCCGGAGTGTTGAAGTACTCCCCTACTGTGAAATTATTCCCTTTAAATTCTCTCAATTTATTATGCTCCACCACATATAGTGGTCTTTTAGCACCTGAAAAAGTAACAACTTTATTTTCATAATCAATTTTACATAAAGCGACATCCATGCTATGATTAGTTTTGGTCACCTCCTTTTGTTTTAGGATTTCCATGACTTTAATATCCAATTTAGTTAAAATCTTATTCGGCTCAATTTCTTTTTCTTCGTTTACAATTTGATTCATGGTAGCATTGGCAATCACGGTCATAAAAGCACCAGCTACACCATGACCAGTGCAGTCAATCAACGCCAAAATATCACAGCCTTTCTGACGAGAATACCAGTAAAAATCACCGCTTACGATATCTTTAGGCTTATAGAAAACAAAAGAAGCAGTAAGATTCTCCTTAAAATTATTCTTATTCATGATACCTTCCTGAATACTCTTAGCATATTCAATGGAATCTGTAATATTTTGATTCCAGCTTTCCAATTTCATTTTTTGTATTTCTATTGCCTTTTTACTTTTAAGGATTTCTCTATTCTGATATTCTAATAATGATTTTGCTTTCCTGTTTTGCTTAAATTTTAAAAAGGAGATTATGGCCAATGCCAACAATAAAATAGAAAAGCCAATTGATCCATAAATATAAAGCCTGCTATTTTGGTACTGTAAATCCTTAATTTCAGATTCTTTTTTCAGCAAGGCTATTTCTTTTTCCTTTTGCTCTAATTCAATACTTTTTTCTAACTCAGCGATAGATCTACGAGATTTTTCGTTGAAAAGGCTATCATTCATAATGTGAAATTGATTCATATAGACATATGAATTCTCAAGGTCATTCAAATGCAGATAAACTTCGGCAAGTGTACTATAGGCATCCAGTAATATTGGCTTAGCATTAATATTTTGAGCAATTTCTACAGCATCTAATGCGGCATCTCGAGCTGCCAAGTGATTCCCTCTCGCATTGTGAAGGCGCGATATTTTGACCAAGGAGCCTGAAATTCCAAATTTATTATCTGCTGCTTCTTCCTTTTTTAAGGATTTGTTGAAATAATAAAGTGCACTATCATATTGCTGTTGATTGAAATATATCTTGCCTATATTACTAAATGGATCAAATAAATTAGTTTTATCATCACTGACCTGATAAATCTCCAAGACTCTTCTATAATAATCAATAGCTTCTTTTTCTTGTCCGTTGTCTAGATATATATTTCCAATATTATTAAGAATTCGCAATAATCTGGAGGAGTCATTAAGTTCTTCAAATATGATTTTTGCATCAGAATAATAATCCAACGCCCTTTCAAAATCCTGATTTATAGAATAGATGTTTCCTATATTGCTTAAAGCTTTTGCCGCACCTGATTTTTCACGTAGGGAATCATATAAATTGAGTGCTTCTTTAAAATACCTTAAAGCTTGATCATAGTCACCCTTTTGTTTGTGATAAACTCCTAAATTGTTGTTGGCTGTTGCTTCCCCCTTGAGGAAACTAATCTTTCGAGAAATCTCTAATGCGGAGGTGGCATAAGTAAAACTCTTAGATGGTTCGCTGGCATATTTAATTTTAAATAAATTATTTAACCTGATTACCTCCGTACTATCCTTCTTGTTTCCTTTCCTCTGCGCATATAAATCCAAAGAATTAACGAAAAAGCAAGAAAAAAACAGGGTGTAAATTATGTACTTTGTTGCTGCCTTAAACATCTTGCTAAGATGCTATAAATATTTGAAAAAGTAACATTTGGAATATAAATTCCATCCCAAATTTTGTGTGATTAGTAGAATAGTTTATACATTAATTAGGACAAATAGGATTTGAATTTACAACCTAAATTCAACTCCTAGTGTCACTATACCGAACTTTAAAAGTGAAATTAATTATTAATCTATGAGCTATACTACTAAACTTTTAACCTTAGGATTTATACTCTTGGCAATGAGTTCTTGTGATAATTGGGAACGAGTGCCAGATTTTGATGTGGAACAAGTAGAAGGTTATCGTCCTATTTATGCAACTGAAAGTGAGCAGAAAGTCAAAAATTTACCGGCAAGAAAAATTGAAAATCCTGGTAAAATTTACACTATAAATGATTTCTTACTGGTAGTTGACCAATTAAAGGGGATTCATGTTTTTGACAATAACAATCCTGAAAACCCACAAAACGTTGGCTTCATACAAATTACCGGAAGCAATGATGTTGCTGTGAGAGATAATATTTTGTATGCAGATCAAGCTACTGACTTGCTTGCAATAGACATTAGCAATCCTGAAAATGTACAAATCGCTTCAAGGGTTAAAAATGTATTCCCTTTTGGCAGTCAATATCCACAACAACAAGGGGTTTACTTTGAGTGCCCTGATCCTGATAAGGGACTTGTGATTGGATGGGAATACACTACTTTGAATTCACCAAAATGCTATCGCTAATTTTAAGAAAAAAATATATAAAAGATGAAAATTACTAAACTATCAATTATACCAATACTGACTTTTTTAGCAGTTTTAATTACCTTTTCTTCATGCGATTCGGACACAGAATTTGATTCAAGCGGGGAAGGAAAAGGAGGTTCAATGGCAAGATTCACTTTCCTTAAGGGCTATTTGTATATAGTGGATGAAAGTACTTTAAAAACTTTCGATATTAGCAATCCTGAAAACCCTACCTTATTAGGAACTGAAGAAGTGGGAGCTGGAGTAGAGACTATTTTTCCCTACGAAAATTATTTGTTTTTAGGGACTCAATGGGGAATGAAAATATATTCAGTTGAAAACGGACCGACTCCAAATTTCATGTCAGATTTCGAACATTCCTTCTCATGCGATCCGGTTGTCGTTTCCAATAGCATAGCGTATGTAACACTAAGAAGTGGGACTACCTGTCAAACTGGTCAGGATAGAATGGAAGTTGTGGATGTATCCGATTTAAGAAACCCAGAATTGTTAACAACTATCCCCATGGAGAATCCACATGGATTGTCTGTGAGCGATACTGTACTTTTCGTTTGCGAAGGAGACTTCGGTTTTAAGGTATTTAATATTAAAGATAGATCAAACCCTGAGTTAATTTCGCACTATGATAGCATTCCAAGCTATGATGTAATCACAAATTACGGCAGAAAAGAATTGATTATTACTGGCAAAAAAGGGATATTTCAATACGATTATAAGAATCCTTATGAATTGAAAGAACTGAGTCAAATATTGAGCTTCCCAGAAAATGAATAGATTACTTACTATAACAATTTTCTTCTTTTTTATTTTTCATAATTTAACAGCACAAAACCAAGAGTCGGATTCATTAAAACGATCAAATCTAAATAAGATTACTCCCTATATTTCTCTCACTTCAGCTTTTGAAAAATATAGCTCTTTTGATATTGGCTTTTCAAAACCTACTAAAAATGGCAATTCCATAGGAATGGATTTAGGCTACATTTATGATATTAGTGCTTTTAATACTGAAATCCCAGATTCTTGGTATCAAAATACATATGGTGTAAAAGCATATTTCTATTATAGGATCTTTATAAATGAAAGCGACCCCTATCCCCTCAATTCTAAAATTTTCATAGACATCGAACCACAAATCTTTTGGGCAAGTTTTGAAAGTGAAAGAATTGCTGGATATAGCTGCAATGAAGACTGGGGGGACTGCGAGTATTATCGTTTTTTTGATTCAAGAGTTGATCGCCTAATCCCAGGTTTAAACTTTAAGTTAGGTAAAATTTATAAATATGATCCATTACAGTTTACATTATTCATGGGTTTCGGAATAAGGCATGTAATTGAATTTTCAGACTTGATGAATGATCCAGCTCCAGATAAAATCTTTAATAAAAGAGGAGAAATGAGTAATTTAGGAACTGGGACTTTGCTTAACTTGAGACTCGGTTTTCAAGTCGGCTATAACTTTTGGAATTAAAAAAAGCTTACCATCGGGCAAGCTTTTAAATCTATATCTTCAATATTTGTTTTATTACTTTCTCACTTGTCCATTTCCTAGGACGTAGTATTTGTTCGTCACTAATTGCTTTAAACCTAGTGGTCCTCTGTGGTGCAACTTGTCCGTACTAATGGCTAACTCTGCTCCCACGCCCATCTGACCACCGTCAGTAAATCGGGTTGATGCATTATGGTAAACAGCTGCACTGTCTATTTGCTCCATAAATTTCTCAGCATCGGCCTGAGTTTCAGTTAAAATAATATTGGAGTGACCTCCAGAATACTTATTGATAAAATCGATAGCATCATCTAATCCATTAACTGAAGTCATAGCTGCTTTCATAGCTAAAAACTCTTCATACCATACATCCTCGTTATCAATTTTTTCATTGGTCTCTAGTTGACCAATAACTTTACCACTCGCTACAATTTGAACACCTTTATCAGTTAAGGCTTTCTCAATAGCTCTAAGTGTTTCCTCAAACTTAGGATGATTTTCATCTACCAAAATTTTATCTAAGGCATTGCAACCAGAAATTTTATCGGTCTTAGCATTAATGAGCACTGGAATAACTTTTTCCATATCAGCATCTGGTGCTATGTAGGCAAAATTATTTCCTCTACCACTAACCAAAACAGCACATTTTGCATGCTCTTTAACAAAACCAATTAATTTTTCTCCTCCTCTAGGCACAATTAAATCTAAAGGTTGGTCAGGATTTCTTAAGAATTCCTGAGTTGTCGGCCTGTCCATTTTCAAATATTGTATCCAGCTTTCAGCTAGGCCATTATCCTGTAATGATTGGTGCCAGCATTTTACTAGCTCTTCATTACTATGGTGTGCTTCTTTACCACCTTTCAACAATATTTTATTATTGGCTTTAAATGCTAAAACAGCCGCTTCAATAGTCACATCCGGACGAGATTCATAAATGATCATGATGGTTCCGAACGGAGCTGCTTTATTAGTTATGTGCAAACCATTCTCAAGTTTATCTTCACTGATTACAGTTCCAACAGGATCGTCCTGATCTTTAACTTCCTTCACCGCTCTGATCATATCATCAACCTTTGCTGAATCTACAACCAAGCGGTCATAAAGTGCCTGATCATCTCTGTCAAATGCATCTAAATCTCTTTTATTTGCAGCAATAATAGCATCTCTATTCTTATCGAGATTATCTATCATTGATTGTAAAACTGCATTTTTGATTTCTGTATTTAAAAGCTTCATAAAAGCGTTATATTTTAGTTAAAAATAAATTCCCAGGGGAAAGCTTACTATTCATCCTCTTTATAAATCCTGGTTCCTACATCTTTACCATGCACTATGTCGATGATAACATCTTCACGTTTACCATTTGCGATGTAGGTAACAATATCCTTTGACGCAGCACCTTTAGCTACATTGATCTTGGATTCCATTCCTCCTCGACCTTCCCCTTCTTTTTTATCGGATTCTTGGATAAATTGTTCCACTTCCTGATCAGTACTGACACTTTTGATCACATTAGAATCGTCATGATCAGGGTGACCATCAAATATTCCATCAGTATCTGTCAGTAAAATTAGTGCATCTGCATCCACAAGTTCAGCTACCAAACTTGCCAATTCATCATTATCAGAAAACATGGACATTGATAATGAAACGGCATCATCTTCATTCGCAATTGGAATTATTCCTTGCCCTAGCAGGCCTTCATAGCAATTGATCATATTATCTCTATGCCTACCAAAATCAAAATCCCTTTTAGTTGCCAAAACCTGAGCACATCGCATTCCATAATCATGGAAAATACTGTAATAATGACGCATCATCCTTGGTTGCCCAACTGCAGAGTATACCTGCCTTCTTTGGGCAGCATTATCAATTGTATCAATTTCATTATCATCTAGCACTTCCTTTCCTGCTATAACAGAACCAGAAGAAATCAATACTGTCATAACATCTTCTTCATATAGGCGTGCTACTTGATCTACTATTCTTTTCAAAATAGGTACCACAATGCGATTATCCTTATTGGTCATCACATTGGTACCGATTTTAACTACAATTCTTTTACTATGTGTTTTCACAATTCAATATTATGTTTACGATTCTTTTCCTAATTCAACAGCTCTGTTGAACGCTGCATAAGCTGCATCTTCAATTAATTGCTTGATATTATTATCTTCCATTGAATCCAAGGCAGCGCGAGTTGTACCTCCTTTTGAAGCAACTCTTTTCATCCAACCTTCAGGACTTAAATCTGATTTATTAAATAATTCCACAGCTCCTTCGAAGGTAGTTCCAACTAATACTTTTGAATCATGGACAGAAAATCCCATTTTCTTGGCTGCTTCCATCATGGAATGCATAAAATAGAAAACATAGGCAGGCCCACTACCAGAAATCCCTGTAGAAGCATCCACATCATTTTCCGTATCTAATCTTACAGATCGACCAGTAGTATCTAATAAATTTTCAACTGTGGAAAGCTCTAATCTTGAAACCTCATCAGAAGCTGTAAAAGAAGTCAGTCCTTTTCCAACTTGAGCAGGAAGATTTGGCATTGCTCTAACTACTTTAGTTATTCCCAAACCGTCTTTCATACTCTGAATGGTTACACCAGCCATAATGGAAATAACAATCTGATCAGGAGACATCATTGGCTTAAGCTCCTCAAACAACTCATCAGTATGATACGGTTTAACAGCGATGAATATAATGTCGGCTTTTGGAAGACAGTCTGACAGATTAGTGAAAACATCAAAACGACTAATTTTCTTAAGTTCTTCAGTTTTTTCAGCACTGGTATCTGATATCATTAAGTTGTGATTAGATAAAAACTCAGATTTCACCAAGGCTTTTGCATAAGCTAAGCCCATATTTCCAGCTCCTATTACAAGTACTTTCATAAGTAAATTTTTGTTTATTAAATATAAAGAATTAATTCCAATTGTACCTCTGCCTATGCAAGCATTGTGCATCTAAACCCATTTTTCAATTGAAATCAATAATAACGGAAAAAAATTTTAATTACAATTGACTGATTATCAATTAATTAAATTGAATTACTGAAGAAATTGAAATTAATTTCAACTTTATTTACAACTCGTTAGTCAGTACGCCATATAGTCAAAAAGCTGCAATAATGACAGACTGGTTTGCAATTATCAATAAATGGCACACTCAAAAGCAAGTCTGATTTCATTATCTTGTAGCTTACGAAACATTAATAAATTAATTCCATTTATATTATAGGTTACTTTTTAAAATCTCTATACAATTAAACTAACTTTTCCAATGTCTTCAAACCATCAAGATGCTCAACATCATCATGATCATAATGATCAGAATGGACATAACCATAATGAACACGATCATCACCAACATCATGCTCAGATGATAGAAGATTTCAAAAAGCGATTTTGGATTTCAATTATTATCACAATCCCTATCATGGTTTTGGCTCCCATGATTCAAGAATTATTAGGATATGAATTAAGGTTTCAATTTGATCGATACGTTCAATTTGCTCTGTCTACGATAGTCTTTTTCTATTGTGGATATCCTTTCCTAAAAGGGTTAAAAGATGAGATTGAAGATCGCAAACCAGGCATGATGACCTTAATCGCACTGGCTATAAGTGTGGCCTACTTTTATAGCTCAGCTGTAGTTTTCGGGCTGGAAGGTAAAATTTTCTTTTGGGAACTAACTAGTCTTATTACTATCATGCTTTTAGGACACTGGATTGAGATGAAGTCGATAATGGGTGCTTCTGGTGCAGTTGAAGAATTGGCGAAATTACTTCCCTCAACCGCCTTAAAAGTGGATGAAAAGGGAGATACGCATGAAGTAAAAATATCCGAATTGGAAGCAGGAGATTTAGTACTGGTAAAACCCGGAGAAAAAATCCCTGCCGATGGAATTATTGAAAAAGGCAAAAGTGATATTAATGAATCCATGATAACAGGTGAATCAAAACCAGCAAGCAAAAAAGAAGGCGATGAGGTAATTGGTGGTTCTGTTAACGGTTCTTCCTCTATTCAATTTAAAATCAAAGAAGATAGCGAAGGTTCTTATTTGAATAAGGTAGTGGAAATGGTGAAATCCGCTCAAGAGACAAAATCCAAAACACAAAATCTTGCCAATAAAGCGGCCGCTTGGCTATTTTACATTGCTCTTTTTTCTGGCTTTACAACTTTAGGCGTATGGTTGTGGCAAGGTAAAGAATTTGATTATGCACTGGAAAGAATGGTAACTGTTATGATTATTGCTTGTCCACATGCTTTGGGCTTGGCAATGCCTTTAGTTGTGGCTATTTCAACTTCTGTCTCTGCTCAAAACGGACTACTGATAAGAAATAGAACTGCATTTGAAAATGCTCGCAATATCACCACCATTATTTTTGATAAAACAGGGACACTCACAAAAGGAAATTTTGTAGTCAATCAGTTTAAAAGTACTTCTAGTGAATATGAAAATAAAGGCATACTTAAAATGGCGGCATCTTTGGAGAGAGAATCCGAACATCCCATTGCAACAGGCATTGTAAAGAAACACGAAGAAGAAAAACTAGATTTTCATGACATTTCTGATTTTGAAAACCTCACAGGTGAAGGTATTCAAGCAAAAATCAACGGTGAGTCAATTAAAGTTGTCAGCCCTGGCTATTTGGAAGAAAATAGTATTGAATTACCTGAAGATACAAAAAATGAAAAAGCAGAGACGATAGTTTATATTCTGAAAGATAAAAATTTGATAGGCTATATTTCTTTGGCTGATGAAATAAGGGATGAATCTTATGAAGCTGTGAAAATATTGAAAGAAAATGGCTTAAAAGTCATCATGGCTACAGGAGACAATAAGGAAGTGGCTAAATCAGTCAGTAAAGAATTAGGCTTAGATGATTATTATGCGGAAGTACTTCCCGAGGATAAACAAAAGATCATAGAAGATCTGCAAGAAAAGGGCGAAATAGTAGCCATGACAGGCGATGGCGTAAATGATGCGCCTGCACTTGCCAAAGCAGATGTAGGAATTGCAATAGGATCAGGAACGGATGTGGCAGCTGAAACAGCTGATATCATTTTGGTAAACAGCAATCCAATGGATATAGTGCATCTGCTTGCATTTGGAAAATCAACTTATCAAAAAATGATGCAAAACTTGTTCTGGGCAGCAGGTTATAATATTGTGGCTATCCCTATGGCAGCTGGAGCATTGGCTTTTGCAGGAATTATTTTAAGTCCTGCCGTTGGCGCAGGTTTAATGAGTTTAAGTACAATTATAGTTGCACTCAATGCTCAATTGCTGAAAAGGAAGATGAAGAATTGAACTTTATTCAAATGGATTCCTCCTAAACTATAAATTCAGCCCATATTGTAATTCGATTATTAAATACCTTAACCTTTGACTTATTAAAAAATGAATTGATAAATTGCATATCGATCACCCAATAAGTCCGATAAAAGTGTACAAAGTATTTTTCATTTTTCTAATCTTTTTTAATCTGACTTGTGTAGGCCAGTCTATTCAAGAATTGAAAGAAGATTTAAAGAATGCCAAATCCGATTCTCAGCGGATGAGTTTATACTATGAGCTAAGTTCTGAATATCAATTCAATGATAATGAAAAAGCCATTTCATATGCTGAGCAATTACTGGAATTAGCCAAAAAGAAGAAAGACACTACCAATATTGTTTATGGTAAAGCCATGATCGCTTATTCCTACTATAATTTAGGAGCTCTTGATAAATCCTTAAAAATAAATTTGGAAGCTCATGAAATTGCAAAAACATCAAAAAATGAAAAGTTAATAGATTATATCATTACCCACCTTGCGCTTATTTATGATGAAATGGGTAATTATGGAAAAGCCTTAGAATATTATAGATATAATATCCACTACGCAAAAGAAAACGACCTACCTCAAGACCAGATGATTGGTTTATTGAACATTGCTGATATGTATGTCCGAATGGAGGAATATGATTCTGCGGAATACTATGCTGAGAAGGCTATTAAATTCGAAGAGGAAAGTGAAGAATACGTTAGATCTATTGCTTATATCAATTATGGAGTCGCTTTAGAAAAAAATAATAAGTTTGACAAAGCTTTGATCTACCTTTTACGAGGTTTAGAAATTCAATACACATCATCACCAGATTTTGCTGCCATCAGTGAAGCTTATGTTACTATTTCAAACATTTATGTAAAGAAAAAGCAATTAATTAATGCATTGCAATTTGCTGATTCCTCCATTAACAGTGCGAAAAAATCGGAATCTAACTATTACCTAAGAAAAGGATACGAACTGAGAAGTAGCATTCATAAATCTTTGGGAGATAATGCAAAAGCTTATAATGATCTGAAAAAATACGTTGAGACTAATGATAAAATTTACAATGAAGAAACAACGGAAAAATTTTTAGAGCTTCAGGAATTATATGAAGCAAAACAGCGGGAAGCAGAAATAAATCTACTCAAACAAGAGAGTGAATTAAGTAAAGAATCCATCACCCAAAAAAATATTGTAATAATAGGCTCATTGATCATTCTCCTACTACTTGCTCTATTTTTAGCTCTGTACATAAGCAGAAACAGATTAAAACAAAAAGCACTGACTTTGTTAGACGCTCAAAAACGTGAGATAGAAGAAAGGAACTTCCAATTGGGTGAGATGACTGAAGAGCTGAAAAGCCAAAAAGAGGAAATAGAAACGCACAGAGATCAGCTTTCAGAGGCTTACGGTATACTGGAAAAACGAAATCAGGATGTAACTGATAGTATCAACTATGCTCAAAAGATTCAAAATTCACTATTACCCGATTTAAAAACCATCAAAAAAGCCTTACCTCAGTCATTCATATTTTATAAAGCCAGGGATATTGTAAGTGGTGATTTCTATTGGTTTCATCAGAAATCCATCAATGGAAAAGATATCAAATTTATAGCTTCTATTGATTGTACAGGGCATGGCGTTCCCGGTGCTTTTATGAGTATGATTGCAGATGCCTTACTTTCTCAGGTCATTATTGAGTTGGATTACAATGAACCTGCTAAAATTTTAACTGAAATGGACAGAAGGCTTAGAATCATGCTGAAGCAAGATGAAAGTTATGGTAATGATGGAATGGAAATTGGGCTGTGCACCATATATGATGGCAAAATGGAATTTTCAGGAGCAGGACATAAGTTGATTTATTTCGAGAATGGTGATATAAACATTCTAAAAGACAACCGCTATTCTATTGGGGAAAGTTTTATCAGTCATCAAAAAATGAACTTTACAAATCATACTATTTCAATTGACAGCCCAAAAATGTTTTACCTTTTTTCCGATGGCATCCAAGATCAATTTGGTGGCCCAAAAGATAAAAAATTAGGAATAAAGCACTTGAGGAGAAACCTAACCTCCATTCATCAGGATTCAATTCATTTGCAAGAAAGACATATAAAAGCAATGGTGGAGAACTGGAAAGGCACCGAAGAACAAGTGGATGATATGCTTTTAATAGGGTTTAGATTGACTTAGAATCTAGCCGCCATTAACAAACTCAACTCTTTATATTTCAAATCAAACTTTTTGGCAATGTGCATATTGGTTAAACTGCCCTTGTAAGTATAAACACCTTTCATAAACCAAGAATGGGTGAATATCATTTCTTCAATGCCTCCTACATCGCCCGCCTGAAGCAGCATAGGCGTTAAAATATTGCTCACTGCATTGCTTGCCGTCCGAGAAACTCTTGATGCTATATTTGGAACACAGTAGTGAATCACATCATATTTCTTAAATGTAGGATTATCATGAGAAGTCACTTCAGAAGTTTCTACACAACCACCTTGATCAATACTAACATCAATAATTACTGCATTTTTACGCATATTCATGACCATCTCTTCGGTCACTATGCAACCGCTTCTACCCTTTTCAGCTCTAACTGCGCAAATTAAAACATCGGCCTCCGTTAACGAATCACTTAACATTACCGTGTCCATTGAACTTGTATGAATAGGCTGACCAATAGCATGTTTTATTCTCCTCAGCTTATACAAGTGATTATCATATATCTCAATATTTGCACCCAAACCCAATGCCGCACGAGCCGCATATTCGCCTACAGTTCCTGCACCGAGAATCACCACTTTAGTAGGTCTAACACCGGTTATCCCTCCTAAAATAATGCCTTTCCCATTATTCAAATTACTTAATAATTCAGTAGCAATTTGAATTGCAGAAATACCAGCAATTTCACTCATTGCCCTCACCATCGGCATTCCACCTACTTTATCTTCAATCAATTCAATTCCAATGGCGGTAATTCTTTTCTCATTAATAAGCTGAAAATACTCTTTATTCAATTGCCCAACTTGAAGTGCGGAAATCAAAAAACTGCCAGGCTTGAACATTTCAATTTCCTTTTTAACTGGCGGTTCAATCTTAACTACTAATTGTGCTTCAAATGCTTCTTTAGAGGAATAAACTATTTTGGCGCCTGCATCACTATATTCATTATCGGTGAAATTACTACTCAAGCCCATTCCACTTTCCACTATCACTTCATGCCCATTATTGGATAATAATGCAACTGCCCCTGGCGTAAGCGGAACTCTTTTTTCTTGTAAGGAAATCTCATTGGGAATTCCAATCTGCATGGCATTTTTACCTCTTTCTACTGCCAATAATTCTTCTTGTGGATAAAGGGCACCTTTGCGTGCAAGAACGTCAAAGCCTTTTCTTGAAATCTCCTTAGCCATGCTTACTTATTTTAAAATTCCTTTTAGTCTGTTCATTGGAAAGAGTAATCTCAATCAATAAAAATTGATCAGGAATAAAAGAAGGTACCATTTCTGGCCATTCTATCAAACAAAGCGCACCAGAGTAGAAATAATCTTCCACCCCGATTTCAAAGGCTTCTTGCTCATTTTTAATTCTGTAGAAATCAAAATGATAGATTTCTCCCATTTTGGTAGAATTATATTCATTTACCAAGCCGAATGTTGGACTGCTCACATGATCTTCTACTTCTAGATATTCACAAAGCTGGCTGATACAAGTAGTTTTTCCGCCACCCATTTCAGCTTTAAACAACCAAACTTTATGATTTTTCCCAAAATCATAAATGTCAGCTACTACCGTAGGCAAATCATCTAAATGTATGTCCGAAAATGATATGTTTTCAGAGATTTCACTTTCCATCTTTCGAAGTTAATGAAATAATAGGAATTATCATTTCTTCCATCGAAACTCCTCCGTGCTGAAAGGTATCTTTAAAGTAATTTACGTAATAATTATAATTATTGGGATAGGCGAAAAAGCTCTCCCCTTTTGTAAAAACATAGGATGTGCTCACATTTATGGTGGGTAAATGAAATCTTTCTGGCTTAGGAGCTTCTAAAATATCGTTGCTCTTCTTAAATCCCAGATTCTTCCCTTGTTTATATCTTAAATTACTGTTTACATTCCGGTCACCCACAATTTTAAATGGCTTTTTCACTCGAATGGTGCCATGATCAGTGGTTATAACAACTTTGGCTTTCTTTGCTGAAACTCTTTTTAATAGCTCCAAAAGAGGAGAATGCAAAAACCAGCTTTTAGTTAACGAACGATATGCCGATTCATCGGGAGCTAATTCACGAATCATTTTCATATCAGTTCTGGCGTGTGAAAGCATATCCACAAAATTATAAACCAACACATTTAAATCATGATCCATCATAGCAGATACATGATCTAAGACCTGCTTTCCTTGATTCACATTTACAATTTTGTTGTATGTAAATTTTCCTTGAACATTCTTCCGCTTCAATTGTCTTTCGATGAATTTATCCTCAAAATTGTTTTTACCTTCATCATCATCTTCTGTCACCCAAAGATCTGGATGCTTTTTAGCCATTTCATCTGGCATTAGCCCTGAAAATATGGAATTACGGGCATATGCAGTGGTTGTAGGCAAAATAGAATAATAATTATCCTCTTCTTCAATATTAAAGTATTTAAGGATTTCAGGCTCAATTAGTTTCCATTGATCAAATCGTAAATTATCAATTACTATAAAAAAGACTGGCTCATCTCCCATTTTCGGAAAAACCTTTTCTTCCATTAATTTATGGCTCAATAGTGGGGCTTCATCTTCGTATTCATTCAACCAATCCTCATAGTTATCATCTATGAATTTCGCAAAATTCGTATTAGCTTCAACATGCTGCATGGCAAGTACTTCCGACATGCTCTGGTCATCTGTTTCATCTATCTCTAAGTCCCAGTAAACAAGCTTTTTATACATTTCAGCCCATTCTTGGTGATCCATATCATCTCCAAAAGCCATACTTATATTGCGAAAATCTTGTTGATAGCTTTGGTTTGTTTTCTCCGTGACCAAACGTTTATTGTCCAAAATCTTTTTAACTGAAAGTAATATCTGGTTAGGATTAAGTGGTTTAATCAAATAGTCGGCAATCTTAGAGCCGATTGCCTCCTCCATGATATATTCCTCCTCACTTTTAGTAATCATCACCACAGGAGTATTGGGATTATTGCTCTTGATAAGGCTCAAAGCTTCCAATCCTGTCATACCCGGCATATTTTCGTCTAGAAAAACAACATCAAATTTTTGTTCTTTACATAAATCTACTGCCTCCGAACCATTATTAACTGGAGTAATTTGATAACCTTTGTTCTCTAAAAAAATAATGTGGGGTTTTAGCAGATCTATTTCGTCATCTGCCCATAAGATTTGATAATTTTGCATAATATATATTTGAGCCTTTAAAATTAGTTGATTTGAAAAAGTTAAAAAAGGTAAACGATCCTATTTACGGATTCATTACAATTAAAAGTGAATTACTTTTCAGTATTTTTAACCACCCTTATTTCCAACGCTTACGCAGGATACGGCAATTGGGTTTGAGTGAATTGGTTTACCCTGGTGCCACCCATACTCGTTTTCATCATGCATTGGGCGCAACTCATTTAATGGGTATGGCTTTGGATCATTTGAAGGAAAAAGGAGTCAGTATTAACGAAATCGAATATGAATCTGCTCAAATTGCTATTTTACTTCATGACATAGGACATGGTCCTTTTTCACATGCTTTAGAGTACAGTTTAATTAAAGGAATAACGCACGAAAACATTTCTTTACAATTCATGAAAATGCTGAATAAAGAATTTTCAGGGCAATTGGACACTGCTATTGCAATGTTCAAAAATTCCTACAAAAGAAAGTTTTTCCATCAACTCATTTCTAGTCAATTGGATGTTGATAGATTGGATTACCTCAATAGGGATTCATTCTATACGGGCGTTTCAGAAGGCAACATCAGTGTGGACAGAATCATAAGTCATTTGGATGTAATTGAAGATGAAATTGTAGTAGAAGAAAAGGCCATCTACAGTATTGAAAATTTCTTGAATGCACGAAGATTAATGTATTGGCAAGTTTACTTACACAAAACTGCTTTAAGTGCTGAAAGAATGTTAGTCCATTTAATGAGTAGAGCAAAAGAAGTCCATAGCCTTGACCACATCTCGCCAGCTCTAAAGTATTTTCTAGAAAATAATTTCACATTAGAGGAATTTCAAGAAAATCCTGAAATTGTTCATCAATTTTCTAAATTGGATGATTCTGACATTTGGCATGCCATCAAAGTTTGGGAAAGCAATAAAGATAAAGTGCTTAAAAATTTAAGTCAAAGGATACTGCAGCGAGATCTATTCAAAATTAAATTAGGTAATGAACCACTTAAAAAAGCAGATATCAACAAGTTAAAGGGAAAAATCGCACAAGAATTCAATCTTCTAAATAAGGAATCCGCCTTTTTCCTTTCTCACGGTGAGGTTACAAATTCAGCCTATGTTGAAGGAGGGAAAAGCATTAAAATTATTACCAAAAAAGGACATTTAATGGATATTGCTCAAGCAGCCGATTTACCAAACATCAAAGCTATGAGTAAAATTGTCAAAAAATATTACCTATGCCTACCTAAAAACGTATCTTTGTAAATTATAGCAACCATAATCAATGTAAATGGAGTTTAGCGTAAATCAAATAGCCGGAATAATCGGTGGAACTGTTGAAGGTGATGGTGAAAGAACAGTTGATAATCTGGGAAAAATAGAAGAAGGCAAAGCCAAAACCATTAGCTTTCTGTCAAATGACAAATATGAGAACTACATATATAAATCAGATGCAGCTGCCATTATTGTAAAAAATAATTTTTCACCAAAGACCCCTATCAAACCCGCTTTAATAAAAGTTGAGGACCCTTATTCTGCCTTTACTAGGTTATTGGAAGAATACAATAAGATCATGTCCTACGCAAAATCAGGTGTGGAAACTCCAGCTTTTATGGGGCAAGGAAGTTCTGTTGGTGAAAATATTTACAGAGGAGCTTTTTCCTATATAGGCGATAATGTAAAGATTGGGAATAATGTTAAAATATACCCGCAGGCACACATAGGAGATAATGTTATGATTGGTGACAATACCATCATTTATCAGGGCGTAAAAATTTATGCTGATACTAAAATTGGCATGAATTGTAACATACAAGCAGGTGCAGTAATCGGAAGTGATGGTTTCGGTTTTGCTCCTCAAGCAGATGGGACTTACAAAACCATTCCCCAATTAGGAAATGTAATCTTGGAAGATAATGTCAGCATTGGTGCCAATACAACGATTGATTGCGCAACTTTAGGATCTACGATCATCCGAAAAGGAGCGAAAATTGATAACCTAGTTCAAATTGCTCATAATGTAGAAGTGGGCGAAAACACTGTAGTTGCTTCACAAGCAGGGATATCAGGAAGCGCAAAATTGGGTAAGAACTGCGTAATAGCGGGCCAAGTTGGAATAGTAGGACACATTGAAATTGCTGATCGCACTACAGTTAGTGCAAAGGCCGGTGTCTCTAAGTCAGTAAAACAAAGCGGTACAATTCTATCTGGAATGGTTGGTTTTGATCATAAGCAATTCCTTAAGGCAAGTACTTTATTTAAAAGGTTACCGGAATTACACCAACAAGTTCAGCAATTGGAAAAAATAGTTTTAAATTTGCCGTCTGAAAAAAAGAACTAAATGTATAATAAGCAGCACACTATTAAGAAAGCGGTAAGTGTTTCTGGAGTAGGACTTCACACCGGTCATCAAGTAACTTTAACTTTCAAACCTGACGAAATCGATAGTGGTATTAAGTTTCAAAGAGTAGATCTTCCTGAAAAACCAATTATTGAGGCCGATGCTGACTTGGTAGTTGACACTTCAAGAGGAACTACTATTGCTAAAGGAGAGGCTAGAGTATCAACCGTAGAGCATGTTTTATCTGCTTTGGTGGGGCTTCAAATTGACAATGTTTTGATTGAAGTCGATGGTCCTGAAACTCCGATCATGGACGGAAGTGCCAAGCTTTTTTATGAAGCACTCGAATCAGTAGGATTAGAAGAACAAAATGCACTAAGAAACTTTTTTGAGATTCCTGAAGGTATTTTTCTTACAGATGAAAAAAAGAATGTAGAAATGGCATTACTGCCAGTGGATGACTACAGGGTTACGGTCATGATCGATTATAACTCTAAAGTACTAGGGAGCCAGCATGCTTCATTAAATAATATTGCAGATTTCAAGCAAGAAATATCTACTTGCAGAACATTTGTTTTTCTTCATGAACTACAGCAATTATATAATAACAACTTAATCAAAGGAGGCGATCTAAATAATGCCATTGTTGTTGTTGATAAATTGGTTTCTGATGATGAATTGAAGGAACTGGCTAAAATTTTCAACAAACCACATATTGAAGTTAAAGAAGAAGGAATTCTCGACAATATTGAATTGAGATTTAAAAACGAACCTGCCCGACACAAATTATTGGATGTAGTAGGTGATTTGGCTTTGGTAGGCAGACCAATTAAAGGTCAAATTTTAGCTGCTCGTCCAGGTCACTCGACTAATGTGGCTTTCGCACAGAAAATTAAAAAATATATCAAGAAAGCAGAAAAATCTGCTCCGAAATACGATCCTAATGCCGAGCCAGTAATGGACATTGACGGGATTTCTGCAATGCTGCGCCATAGATATCCTTTTCAGTTAGTGGATAAAATTATCCACCAAGATCACAAAACGGTAATTGGCTTAAAAAACATCACAATTAATGAGAATTTCTTTCAAGGTCATTTCCCTGGAAATCCTGTAATGCCTGGTGTTTTACAAATTGAGGCAATGGCTCAAACTGGCGGAATACTGGTATTGAGCTCCGTTGATGATCCATCAGAATATTGGACCTATTTTCTTGGAATCGATAATTGCAGGTTCAGGAAAATGGTGAGGCCCGGTGATACGATTATCCTAAAGTGCGAACTTTTAGCTCCTATAAAAAGAGGTATTGCCAAAATGCAAGGATATGCGTATGTAGGAAATAGTGTTGTTAGTGAAGCCACGCTAACTGCAAGAATTGTTAAAAAAGATGAAGAATAAACCTCATCTGAGGTTGAAAAAAGCATAGTATGCTTAAAAATAAATTTACATGGACAAGTCATTAAACTATATTCATCCTGACGCTAAAATAGGAAAGGATGTCGTAATCGAGCCTTTCACCTTCATTGATAAAGATGTTGAAATTGGAGAAGGCACATGGATCGGACCTAATGTCACAATAAATTCTGGAGCTAGAATAGGGAAAAACTGTAAAATCTATTCAGGTGCTACCATTTCAGCGGTTCCGCAAGATTTAAAATTTAGTGGAGAAATCACCACTACTGAAATTGGCGACAATTCTGTCATTAGAGAATACGTAAACATCAGCCGAGGAACCAATGACCGAAAAGTAACTAAAATTGGTGCTAATACTTTAATCATGGCCTATGTGCATATCGCACATGATTGCGTAATAGGCGATAATTGTATCCTAGTAAATTCCGTTCAAGTTGGCGGCCATGTTTCTATAGACGATTGGGCTATTATTGGTGGTGCCACTGCTATTCATCAATTTGTTAAGATAGGAAGTCATGTGATGATATCTGGCGGATCTTTGGTCAGAAAAGATGTTCCGCCTTACGTTAAAGCAGCTCGAGAACCACTTACTTACTGCGGTATAAATTCCGTGGGCTTAAGAAGAAGAGGTTTTAGCAATGAAAGAATAAACGATATTCAAGAGATATATAGGAGTTTATATTTGAGTGGCAAAAATAATGCTGAAGCGCTGGAGAATATTGAAACCTTAATCAGAAGCAGCGAAGAAAGAGATAATATAACTGCATTCGTTAGAAAATCTGAAAGAGGTATTATGAAAGGATACGGAAATTAAACGATTCTTAAAGTAGCCAAGCTGACTTTTTAAGGTTAAATTTTACTTAAAGAATCATAAATCAGTATCCTATGCAATTAATTCTAGAAGGACTTTCCAAAAAATATCCGAAGAATAAGTTATTTGAAAATTTGAATCATACATTCGAAATCAATAATACTTATGCTATTACTGGTGAAAATGGAAGTGGAAAGTCAACCTTAATTAAGATTATTGCTGGAGTAATAGCCCCAAGCAAAGGGATTGTGAAATATGTTGAAAAGGGTAAGTTAATTGATAAAGAGAGCATTTACCAAATTTTAGGAATTACCGCCCCCTATCTAAATCTCATAGAAGAATTCACTTTAAAAGAGCATTTAGATTTTCATTCAAAATTTAAAACTACCCTAATGAATACCGATATAATGGAGGAGATAAAAAAGGCAAACCTAATTCAGAGCCTTAATAAACCTATAGCTGAGTTTTCATCTGGGATGCAACAAAGGTTGAAATTAATTTTATGTTGCAGTTTCAATGCAAAAGTTTTACTTTTAGATGAGCCTACATCTCACTTAGACTCGATGGGGATCGAATGGTATAAAGACCTAATTAACAGAACCTCTAATGAAAGAATAACCCTTATTGCATCAAATAACCCTGACGAATACAATGATTTTGCAAAAAAAATCATTAATATTGAGGGATAATACAAAGAACACGTTTTGTAAAAAAATTAAATATTTTATTGGATTATGAACAATAATTCAGACTTTTAGACTTTAGAATACAAACAATTAATCTATCATTATGAAAAGGAACATTAAACTATTGAGCTTCTTAGCATTGTCATTTGTTGTAATACTTAGCTCATGTAAAAAAGACGAACCAACTGCAGAAGAGAAAAAAATTGAAGAATTAAAAGGAACTTGGAATATTGTAGGAGCAAATGTTTTAGATGAAGCATTATCCGGAGTTTCAATAACATTTACAGTTGAAAACACTACCTACGCAGTTACTGGTTTACAAGCATTTGCTGATGCAAATTTAAATCATAACGAAACTTTAAGTGGTGATGGAACATTTTCTTTAAATGATAATTTAGATGTAGTTTCATTAAGTCCTGGTGGAGATTTAACGATTGCCTCTTTGAATAAAGACAATGGTAATTTAACATTATCTTATGAAGCTCCTTTTCCAAAAGGTACTGATGATCCAACCAACATTACTTTAACTTTAGAATTCGTTGAATAAACAAAATTTATACTACATTTAAAGCCGTCCTTTGACGGCTTTTTTTTTATCTTTTCCTTTCAAAATGAAAGCATTACAACAATACGGCCCTGTATTTGAAGAAGAAGAAATACACAAAAACAAAATGCTGCATCTTTACCGCACAAAGGGTGCAGAGGCTTTCAGCAGGGAAAATTTGGAAGCTCATTTTACTGCATCGGCTTGGATAACAAATCCACATACTAACGAAGTCCTTCTAATTCATCATAAGAAATTGAACAAATGGCTCCAACCGGGTGGTCATGCTGATGGTGAAACGGATCTAGAAAAAGTTGCGAGAAAAGAAGCAAATGAAGAAACTGGACTTAGCAATTTGCTATTAGTTTCGGATATGCCATTTGACATTGACATCCATATTATTCCAGAAAATAAAGGAGTCCCCCAACATTACCATTATGACGTGAGGTTTGCTTATTTTTGCAGTGACAAAAATGACACTCAAATAAATCATGAAAGTAATGACTTTCAATGGGTAAATATTAATCAGGTTGAACAACTTACAAAGGAACCATCACTATTAAGAATGGTAGAGAAATCAAAAACTATTTTAAATGGCAAATAAAATTCTGATATATGGCGCTAACGGCTATACGGGTAAATTAATAACTCAAGAAGCGAAGGCAAAAGGAGTTAAAGTAGAAATAGCAGGGAGAAACGAAGAAGCAATCAAGGCTTTAGCTAAGGAAACTGATTACCCATTCCATATTATTGAATTAGCCGAAACCAATAAATTAGAGCAGCTCCTAACAGACTTCGATACTGTAATTCATTGTGCAGGTCCCTTTTCTGAAACGGCTATACCTATGGTAGAGGCTTGCCTGAAATCAAAGACCCATTACCTTGATATTACGGGTGAAATATGGGTGTTTGAAGATATCATGAAGTATCATGAACAAGCCAAAGCATCTGGGATAGTTCTTATGCCTGGAGTTGGATTTGATGTAGTACCAACAGATTGTTTAGCTGGATATCTAAAGGAAAAACTACCTTCTGGAAATTCATTGGAATTAGCTTTTGTGGGCTCCAAAACAGGAATGTCCCGTGGCACAGCAGTTACTATGGCCAAAAACATTTCGAAAGGTGGATTCATTAGGGAAAATGGAGAACTTAAAAATGTTCCATTAGCGTATGAAGTCAAAGAATTCAAATTTTCCCATAGAAATCAATGGTGCATGACCATTCCTTGGGGAGATTTAATGACTAGTTATCATCAAACACAAATCCCTAATATAAAAGTATTCAGTGGAGCAAGCCTCAAAATGATAAAAAAAATAAAAAAGTATAGAGGCTTAAAATTTCTATTAGGAATAGGTTGGATTCAGAAATTAGTCAGAAATAAAATTGAGAACTCAGTTACAGGACCAAATGAGGAAAACCTACAATCTGGAAAAACTTATGTGCTAGGGAAAATAATGGATGACGCTGGAAATAGCTTTTCAGCAGAATTAATTACCCCAGAGGCCTATTTTCTTACAGCTAAAACAGCTATAAATTCTGCCTTAAAACTAGAAAACGCTAATTTAAATGGCTATTTAACCCCATCTCAAGCTTTTGGGGTAGATTTTATTTTGGAATTTGAAAAAGTAGAAAGAATTGAAAGGGCATAAAAAAACCCCGGTGAACCAAACCGGGGTAAACTATCAACCTTAAAATTACGCCCATTTGAATAAATGAATCGTAAAGCTTAATACAAATGTAAAACGCTTTTTTTAAACAGAAATAGCACAAATACTATTTAAGTCATTCATGTAAGGTTTTTTATATATTACAACATTAATTGTTTAAACATATGTTCAAGGTTAACACTATTATTTTACTAATTACTTCCACCATATTATTTGCATGTAGCCCTTCAGAGGAAGAATTGATGCAAGAAAGCAGGAAAAATATGGGATCTGAAAATTATAAAGAGGCTATAAATTACCTAAACAAGGTGATTTCTAAGAATAATACTAATTCCGATGCTTTTAACATGAGAGGAGTTGCACATCTCCAGCTATTAGATTATTCGAAGTCAAAAGAGGATTTTACAAAATCTATAAAAATCGACTCGTCAAACTACAAGCCGTATTATAATAGGGGAAATGTGCATTTAGAGACGAAAAATTACGAAAAAGCATTATTAGATTACAATAGAGCTATAGATTTACGTCCTAATAATGCAGATTTATATATAAATAGAGCCACTGCCTTATTTGAATTAAAGCAATATGATGCGGCTTTGGAAGACAATAGATTTGCTATTAAGCTCTCACCGAATAATTATATACCATACCTTAATAGTGCGAAAACATTGTTGCAGTTTGGTTCATTCAACAAAGCAGACAGTTTACTAGATTTAAGCTTAAAAATAAATCCTGAAAATGGAGAAAGCTATTACTGGAGTGGATTCATCAAAATCAATACTGACCAGAAAAGCGAGGGCTGTGATGATTTAATAAAAGCCAAAAACAGGGGCTTTCAGGATGCAATTGAAGCCCTGGAAAAATTCTGCGAATAAAAAAAAGGGAGTCACAAGTCACTCCCTTCTACTTTTTTTACCTGGAGGCTAATAATACCATTGCAAAAGCTATAACACTTAACCAAAATTTATAAGTAGCTAAGGCTGGGATCGCAATAATTCCTAATTCCATAAAAACTAGCACTAGTATTATTACAATAGCAACCAGCTTAATTAAATTTCTTGATTTTCTGCTCATAATGTCAACTGTTTTGGTGATTTCAAGTATAAATATATCATTCTCAAATTACAAATCTGCACTTCATAAAAAATTAACTTAAATTCGCCCCTTGAACTATGGCAGAAATCAATAGCGATATTAATCAAGCAAAAGAGTTACTCGATGCTGACCAGCTAATCGGACTACCAACAGAAACAGTGTATGGGTTAGCAGGAAATGGCTTAAAAGCTAATGTGGTAAGTAAGATTTTTGAAGTAAAAAACAGACCTCATTTCGATCCTTTAATTCTACATTCATACAGTTTAAATGCAATAAGTGAGTATGTTAAAGAAATACCTGAAACGGCAAAAATCTTAGCTAAAGCATTCTGGCCAGGCCCCTTAACTATTCTTTTGGAGCGCAACGAGAAAATTCCGGATTTGACTTGCTCAGGACTAAATAGGGTAGCATTCCGCATTCCCAAGCACCCAAACGCATTAAGCCTGCTAAAAATATTGGATTATCCTCTGGCAGCTCCTAGTGCAAATCCGTTTGGATATATCAGTCCTACAAATTCCCAGCACGTCCAACAGCAATTGGGTGATAAAATACCTTTTATTTTGGAAGGGAAAATAAGCGAAGTAGGGATTGAATCTACAATTGTTGGATTTGAAAATGGCGAAACGGTAATTTATCGATTAGGGGGATTGGACGTGGATCAAATAGAAAGCCTGATTGGGAAAGTTAGAATACTCCCCCATTCTAGCTCAAAACCGGATGCCCCAGGTATGTTGAAAAGTCATTACGCCCCAAGTAAAAATATTATTTTGGGAAACATTGAAGAATTAATTGAACAAAACTCCAACCTAAAACTGGGAGTTTTGTCTTTTTCAAAATACTATAAAGATGTTGAAACATCATTAATGCTATCAAAATCAAAAGATATGCATGAGGCCGCAAAAAACTTATTCTCCCATCTTCGTAAATTAGATGAGAGTAATGTAGATTTGATTATTACCGAAAAGGTACCTTCAGAAGGTTTAGGTAAAGCCATTAATGACAGGCTGCAACGTGCAGCAGTAAAAGAATAAATATTAAACCATAATTATAACTCAATGAAAACCGTAAAAGATTATTCATTCGAAAACAAAACCGCATTAATCAGAGTCGATTTAAATGTCCCTTTAAATAAAGATTTTCAGGTAACCGATGATACAAGAATTAAGGCCACAATCCCAACTATCAAAAAAATATTGGACGATGGAGGGAAAGCTGTGTTAATGTCACACTTAGGTAGACCTAAAAACGGACCTGAAAATAAATTCTCCTTACAACATATAGTAGGTGATTTAGAAGAGGCATATGGCACGAAAGTCCATTTTAGTGAAAAAACTATTGGTGAGAAAGCAGAATCTGCAGCTCAAAACTTAAAAAATGGAGAAGTTTTGTTACTGGAGAATGTTCGTTTTCATGATGGCGAAACCAAAGGCGATGAGGTATTTGCTGAAGCACTTTCAAAATTAGGAGATGTATATGTCAATGATGCATTTGGAACGGCTCACCGAGCGCATGCGTCTACCACAGTGGTCGCTAAGTTCTTTGAAGATAAAATGGCAGGCTTCGTGATGGCTGCAGAGATCGAAAATGCTGATAAGGTATTGGAAAAAGCAGACAAGCCCTACACGGCCATTATGGGAGGGGCTAAAATCTCTGATAAAATATTAATCATTGAGAAATTATTAGCTAAAGTCGATAACCTCATCATTGGAGGTGGAATGTCCTATACATTCTTTAAAGCTATGGGTGGAAAAATCGGGAGTTCGTTAGTGGAAGAGGACAAACTAGATCTAGCAAAGGAGTTAATTCAAAAAGCCAAAGAACAAGGAGTGGAATTAAAACTACCAATTGATTCAATAGTAGCTGACAATTTTGCCAATGATGCCAACACAAAAATTGCTCAAAATCACGCCATAGAAGATGGTTGGATGGGCTTAGACATTGGACCAGAAGCAACTGCTATTTTTCAAAAAACAGTAGAAGAATCCAAAACGATACTATGGAACGGGCCAATGGGAGTTTTCGAAATGGAGAATTTTGCAAAAGGCACAAAATCCATAGCAGAATCTGTTGTGAAAGCCACAGAAAATGGAGCTTTCTCATTAATTGGTGGCGGTGATTCAGCGGCTGCGGTTAATAGTTTAGGCTATGGAGATAAAGTAAGTTATGTATCAACTGGCGGTGGTGCTTTACTTGAATATATGGAAGGTAAAGAATTGCCAGGTGTAGCTGCATTGAAAGCTTAATTACAAAAAGCTAGTAATTTTCCGCTAGCCCTGCTAGCGGAATTTTCACTGACTTCTTTCTTAATTTACCTTCTGGCGTAGCTCTTATTTTCTTATTTACCCTTGCCAACCGCCAGAAGTGGGAAAAAGAAAAAGACTCCTATCATCGAGAATATCAATCCACCTATGGTGCCTACGGCCAGAGAGAACCAGAAAACTTCATTTTGTCCACTCATGACGAATGGGATTAAACCAAAACAAGTGGAGAATATAGTGAGTAAAACTGGTGCGGCTTTAGTACTTACCGATTTCAGGAAACTTCTGCTATTCTGAATCTTTCTATTTTTAAAATCATATAGAATATAAATACCCGCATTTACGGTTAACCCACCCAACATCACGAAAGCAGCGTAGCCCCCTTGATCGAAATAAAATTCAAACCATCCAAAAGTGAGGAATAAGCCAATGAATGATAGCGGAATCAGTAATAAAATATAGAATGGTAATTTAAAGCTCTCGAACAAAATACTACAAATAAAGAAAATGGCCACTATCAGTAAAAGCAAAAGTGAGTATTGTTTCTTGGCAGTGTTAGAGCCCCAATTGAAAGATTGTCTTTCTGCACGGTAACCTAAAGGTTTAATTTGATCATAAGTCGTTAAGACCTCTTCCAAATATTTACTTCCGAAGCGGGAAGAACCATAATACTCAAAGGAGAGTATCCTTATATAGCTTCTGTTTTCTTTATAAATGGCATTTACAGTGCTTTCTAATTGCAATTTGCTCAGGTTGCCAGTAGGAATCCGTTTTCCTTCATAACCGAGACTGTATTGCTCTAAAGCAAATTTATTAAAATCATCTGCCTTAGCAGATGCCAAAGCCACAGGAAACTGTTCTCCATTAATTGGTAAATATGCTGTAGCACCATTCGCAGGAGCATGCATTCGAATGGCATTAGTAAAATCTGAAAGACTTATATTATGAAAAGCCAATTCCTTCAAGTCAGGACGGATGATATATTCCTTACTTTTTTGGTCACGCCAGCTCATTCTTTCATTAGTGTTCACTTCCTGAATTCGTGGATGTTCCAATAGCATCTCGGCCAGTTTATCGGCCTGATTTTCCAATTCGAAATAATTATAGCCTTTTAAAGCCACTCTAAAAGATGGAATTCTATCACTCGAGCCAGTAGAAAAACCCTGACCTACTCCGTAAACGCTCCAATTGACCCCGCTCCAATTGGTACTTCTAGACGACAAACGTGCTTTGAGCTGATAAGGAAAAGCTGATTTTTCATAATCCTCCTCAAAAATAATTTCAATGCTACCGTATTGGCCCGAATAAATTTGAGTAGTGAAAATATCAATACCTTCTTGCTGAAGCAGAAAACCTTCAAAATCCCTCATTATGGTATTCATCTGCTCCAGTGTATTACCATAAGGCAATCTTCCCGTGATGTACAACCTCGTCTTTTCATTTTGTCTATAGCTCGATCGCTCATAAACATTGCGCACAAAAAGTCTCAAACTACCACCCAGCCATTTATCGGAAATCGGACGAATATCATCCTGATAAATATCCGAACCGATAATTTTATTGTACCATTCTTGGTCTTCCCATTTGGCTGGCAGCATAAAAATAGGCAAGCCAAATGCTAATAAAAGTAAGGTAAAAAAGGCTTTACGGTATTTAGCTGACCAATGAATGGCACTAGAATATCGATTGAACCAACGCACTTTCCTGCGTAATTGCCTCATCGTATTACCTTTCCTTTTCTGATTTTGAGTAGTAAATAACAATGCGTAAAGCGATGGTGTGAAAAACAAAGCCACCAACAAGGAAACACCCAACAACAAAGCCACCACTTTAGAGAAATCCACCAGATTCATTTTTTGTTCTTCGGGCAATAAGAAAACCAATAATAAAGCAGCTATGGTAGTTAAAGAAGCGGCCAAAAGTGCCAAGAACAGATGACGGTTTTTGTATTTGTGGATGTGGTCGATCATCACTATCGCATTATCGACTATCAATCCAAAGGAAATGGTCAAACCCGCCAATGAATAGAGATGAATTTCCGTATCCAATGCCCAAACGCCAATAATGGCCAGGGAAACATTCACCAGAATGCCTGCAAAAAGCACCAATAAATAGCGCCAATTACGGTTGATCAGAAAAATAAAAAGTATGAGAATACTGATGGAAAGAATAGAACGCTCATAGAGTTTATCCAGCTCTTTTTCTAGATATTCAGTATCGTCATAAACCAAACGGAGTGCCACGCCTTGAGCCAGATTATCCTCAATTTCATTTAGTCGAGACTTTACTTCTCTGGCCAAGTTGATTCGGTTTACGCCCTTCCGAGCCTCCACTACCAATGTCACAAAATTTTCACCATTGATTCTATAGTAACTACTAGGCTCTTGTTCTTCCAGATCAATATCGGCTAAATCTTTTAATCTGTAACTTTTACCTGATTCCTTTTGGGTAATTTTCAGTTCAACGATTTGTTGAATATCCGTAAACCTCTGATCAAGTACCAAAACGTATTTTTCATTGCTTGCACTTTGTGCCAAGCCGGGATATCGTAACTGACCACCTTGCTGTAAAGCAGCTCTTAAATCAACAGGACTTAGTCCATAAGCTTCCAATTTTTCAGAATGGAAATTGATGCTGATTTGTAAGCTATTGGCTCCATAAACGGGTAAAGATTCGATTCCTGCAACATTTTGCAATGGCTTAACAATGGACTCCTGCGTGATTTCTTTTATTCGGTAAGAAGCAAAAGGGCCTCGAACCGTATATCTTAGAATGGTTTTATTTTCTCCTTCTTCATCATCTCCTCCACTGCTTTGCAGAATGGGATAGCTCACATTTTCATCCAATTCGGGATATAGCTGACGGACTAGAGTAGCTACTTCAAAGCGCTTATAGGCTAAATCTGCATTTTTAGAGAAGCGAAGTGTGATATTTCCGCTTCCATAACGAGACTGGGAATTGAGTTCATCCAAATCCCTCAATTGGGAAAGAATGTTTTCCAGCGGTGCTGTAGCCAGTTTCTCCACCTGCGTAGGATCTGCATTACGCACATTAAAATGCAGACTGATCTCAGGCGTCTGATAAGTAGGGTTCAGGTTGACCGACAGTTTGGGAATAAGGGCCAAACCCATTAAACTGACGACTAAAAAAGCAATAATAATTCGAAATGGGGTCATTGAGGGTAAAGATAGGAATTATTGGGGGATTGGAAAGAGGTAAACTAGAGTTTAAGTTTATCAAAAATATTTAAAATCACTAATCAAATTTACCCAAAGAAAACTGGGCACTCAACAAAAACTGTCTTGGTCTCATTTGAAATTGATTAAGCACATAAATATTAGCATCTGCAAATACTGAAATATAGTTTTGATTATTCAATAAATTCCTGCATTCGAAGGTTAAATCCAGGCCTATCTTATTAAAGATGTAATTGTATGACACATTCAGAAATTGATTAAAGCCTGTATTCTCATCAGAAATAAAATTATTATTAGCCTGAAATTGGACTCCAAAATATTGACTTTCAGTTACAAAAACGTCTAATAAAAGCTCATGCATATCTCTTCTTAAGAAATTGGCCCGAACTTCATTAATTTCATTAAAAAAGAAATCCTGTCGAAAAGAATAATCATATTCAACAATGGAAGTCAAGGTACCTCTTGCCCCAAAACTATAATTGAAATTATTATTTTCAATATCTGAAGTACTACCGTTTAAAATTCTTGGACTCCGCATTTGCATGGCAGTCGAATTAACAAAAAAAGTAGTCTTAATGGAATTGAAATACTTGCTTATGTCCATTGATACCATTTGTCTGGTTGAATTAATCTCATCTTCCAATGAATTAACAATGGACGCTCCTTGCTGAGAATAACTATAGCTTTCTTGAATGTTGGAATTCATCAGGCCATATCTGTAGCGAAAAGACCAAAAGAAGGCTTTAATAGGATTTCGATATTGAATATTTCCGCCAATAGTTTGTGATTGAATTTCTTCCAGAGGCGTTTCAAACCTCAATAAATTACGATAAGCTCTTAAAATATACCCACTGTGAATTCTGTTTGCATTGCCAAATTCATTTTTGATTGCTGCATTGAAATTTGCTTTCCAAAAGTTGTTGAATTTGTAGTGCGCATTGAACTCAGGCTCGAGATTTAAACGAGTATAACTGTTTTCTTGTGTAGCTAAATCATTGCCTTTGATCCAGAAGTTCCTGTAAAACAAAGGGAGTTTAAAAGTCAAAATCCACTTTTTATATGCATATTCTGTCTTAATGTTTATATAGGAAGAAAGATTAATTAAGCTCAAATCATTTGATCTTAAGGAATCTGAAGACTCTTCACTTTCATTTTCCGCATTAATTTCTGAATGTAAGTCCTCAGATGATAAGTTAAATCCCATCTCAGGATTCACTAATAATCGTCCGAACTTTTTTGACATGCTCATTTTATTTTTTGTATCCAAAATATCCTTATTCAGATGCTGGATAGCAATTGGAGTATTCCCAATTACATTCGGGAAAACCGCAGGATTGACACTGAGTAATTCACTATTTTTGATATAATTAGAACTGGATTTAAAAGTAATCAAAGAATTAAAAACCTTTTTAATTGCTAAAATATCATTCCGAATCCATAAATGAGACTGATCTAAATCCTGATTAAAATCTGACTGATTGGTAAGATTCAGTGAACCAAATTTATTATCTACAGTAGAATTAATGGAAATGCTCTGTTTGTAATAGCTACTACTTATATTTTTCTCTAAAAATAGTGCCCCTTTTATAACATTTGAATTAAACTCATTTCTCTTATTCTCTGATAATTGAATGCTGTCATTGGGTGTAAATATTTGTGTTTCTGTACTCCCGTTTAGCACTTTCCCTGCATTCAAGTAGTTAATATTGCCTTTTATCTCCCATTTTTCATTGACTTTTCTCAAATAATTAATACTTCCCAAGTGCGATTGATTATCTAACCAAAATTTTTCATTAAATGGAGGTTGGTTAATAGATTGAACTTCCAGGAGATAATCTTTTTGTCCAAAATTTAAACTAGAAGATCGAAAGGATTGCAGTTCTCTTTCTAGATTATTACCAGTATTGTTTGATTGAAAAGAAGCTATCACTTGTTGTTTCTTGTTAAATAACATCGGACTGACGTTGGCTTCCCATAAAGCCGGACTTAAACCTCCGCCCAATTTCCCACTCCCGGTTAGTGTGACATTTTTATTGAGCTTAATATTTAATGAAGTTTTATTAGAAAAAACCAAACTATCATAAATTCTGATCGGTTGATGGTTTTCCAATATTTGAACATCGCTTACTGCATCTGCCGGTAAATTATTATTGGCTAAATTATATCTACCTTCTAATAGGTCAAGTCCATCAATATAATATTTTTCGATAGGCTCTCCCATATAGCTTACACGACCATCACCATCCACTGATATGCCCGGTAATTTTCGCAATACATCGGCTATCACTCTATCCTGTTGACTTTTGAAAGCATTGACAGAATAATTGATGGTATCACCAAAATCAATAATGGGAGGTGCTCTTAACTTCACCTCATCTAACTCCACAACATCTTCTACCATTTTAACGTCAATCTCCCTTGAAGCGTCCACAAAGACTGCCTTTTTAATCTTTTTATATCCGATATAGGAAATTTCTAATATTACACTATCTGCCTCATCAAATGGGATTTGATACTTACCATCCCTATCTGAAATGCTAAAATCTAAGATTCTATCTCTATTATTTTTTAATAGAACAGATGCCCCTATGAGCAATTCTCCTCTGTCATTTTCAACTTTACCAAAAATTTTGAATTGTGCATAAGCATTGGTTAAACCAATACTGAAAAAAACTATTATGGTAAAAAATATTCTCATTCCAGCTCAATAGGATTATTGGCTGAGGGTTTCTTTGGTTTTCCACTCATTTGAGAAAAGAGTCTTTTGGCCATGGCTTGGGAATTGGCTTCATAATTTGCCATCATTTGCTTGTATTCTTGCTGGGTAAGTACTTGATAATCTTCATTAAGCAGATTCCTCTCGATTTCATAATTTCCTTTTTCCAAACCAACAAGATCAAACTTATAATGCTCTTGGGTATCATAAACGGATATTATTAGTCCTGGCAAACCATAGAATTTATAAGGGCCGTCACTAATAGCTATTTCTGGATCAAACCAGGCAATATAATCTCTTCCTGCATAAGAAGTGGTGGCTTTTTGACAACTGTAACCATTGATACTTTTGGTTTCATTGATAATTTCCCAATCCATCAAATTTAGTGGCTGATAGTATTTATATAAATTGGTCATCATTTCCTGAAGAATTTCCATTTTGGACTGCCCATAGACCTTATTAACCTTCAATTTAGTCTTTGTCCTGGGTGCTTCAAGCGTTCGCTGAACTAATTCTTCATTGCTCATCTTACCTTCATGGATCTCCAAAAATAATGAATCTCTTAGGGCATTATTATAACTAAGGAATTGAGATAATTCATTGTTGACGTATAATAAAAATGTTTCTGAATCCTTATTCATATTATTAGTAGAATCTGGTTGATGGATAAGCTCATAAGTAGCTTTAAAGCTGGATTGCACAGGCAGTTTCATATTCAGAGTTGGGAGTGCTACCGTAAAAAAGAGGAAATAATATTTCATACTTTTAATCCGATTTTATAATAATCCTAACAAAATATTTAATTTATCAACATTGGTTTACAATTACTTCATTCCAGCTCAATAGGATTATTGGCGGAGGATTTTTTTGGCTTTTTATTACCGTCCATTTGTGAAAATACTCTTTTGGCCATAGCTTCTGCATTAGCATTGTAATTTTCCCTCATTCGCTTATACTCAGCTTCGGTTATTAATTGATAATCTTCATTCACTAGGTTTCTCTTTATTTCATAATTCCCTTTTTCCAAACCGACCAAATCAAATTTATAATGCTCTTGGGTATCATAAACTGATATAATAAGACCCGGCAAACCATAAAATTTATAAGGCCCATCACTTATAGGTATTTCAGCGTCAAACCAAGCCACATAATCTCTACCCGCATAGGAAGTAGTAGCTTTTTGACAATTATAGCCGTTGATGCTTTTAGTTTGATTTCCAATAGTCCAATCCATCAAATTCAGAGGTTGATAATATCTATACAATTCTGTTGTCACCTGATGTAAATTTTCAATTCTGGATTCCTGAAAAATCTTGTTAATTTTTACATAAAAATTGGTTCTGGGTCGACTCATCGTTTGTTGTACTATTTCCTCCGTGGTCATATTGCCTTTTTTTATTTCCAGCCTAATAGAATCTCTCAAAGCATTGTTGTAACTCAAAAACTTTGATAATTCATTGTTAACATATAGAAGAAAGATTTCTGATTCTTTGTTTTTTTCATTGGTAGAATCAGGTTGATAGGTCAACTTGTATGTTGCTTTAAAGTTACTTTGAGCGTGAGCAGTGAAACTTAAGATTGAGATTAATAATATAGTTATTGACTGTATGTATTTCATTAAAGTAAAGTTTAGTGTTAAGAAAAAAACATACTGACAAATCTTCATCAGTATGTTTAAACATATTACATTAGGGATTGTCTTCCTCCATTACACCAATAATCTATCGCCCAATCAAGATTTCTTTCAAAATTTGCTTGATTTTCACCGCACAAATCACCAGAAACACCGCATTCCAATGTAACATGAGCGCAGACTCTTCTATAGTCTTCGCCTTTTAAATCTGACGTTGGTGTTGCAATTGAAGATGATGTTGTACAAATTAATGATAGGGCACCTATGGTACCGAAAAATAACTTTTTCATAACTTTTTTGGTTTAGTTTGTAAATAAATTAAAAATCAAACTCATTTTAACTAAATCATGAAAACAAACCTTCCTTGAACTACCAAAGGCCTAATAAGGTGGGACAAGTCAAATTTCTTCACTCTGCAGGTTTTGCTCAAAACAGTTTTTGCTAGCGGGTGCTGTTCTGAATCAGTTTATACATTTTATAGTAATACTGAGTTGATATTGTAAATCAAAAAGAAAAAAACGAAAAAGCAAAACTTATTACATTAGTTTTTGTCACAAACTAAAAGCTTATTTAAATAATTATACTTCTATGAAAATATTACAATTTCGGTCTGATCCCTAGAAATAAATCTTAATTCTTTCATCTAATAACAATTAGAGGAGTTTTTGCGAGCATATATGACTATTTTAGTTAATTCAAACTAATTATATAGTAGGTTTAAATATTCAAATAGTGGCTCTATTTGTACATATGATTTCTTATTAAAAACCCGCATATAAAAACAAGGAGATAAACTAATAGCAGAAAACATTTCATTTAGTTTAAACCAATTTTCTTTGATTATAAACTAGCAATGTAGTAGATTTAAGTTTGAACCAAAATCAATATGTCAAAAAAAATATTTTTACTGTTCATCTCCATCGCATTCTGGGCTTGTTCTAAAGAAGAAAAGATAGATGAAAAAACCGCTACAGAAAATGTCAATAATACACCTCCCAACACTATGGTCACGGTCGATACTGCGATCAGTTCCCCTTTCTACTTATTAATCGAAAGCTCAGGTAAAGTAAAAGCGCATAAAGATGTCACAATTTTAGCGGAAACAAACGGCACTATTCAACAAGCCCATATTAAATCAGGACAAAAAGTTTCAGCGGGCGAGGTATTAGTTCGGCTAAATCCTGAAGAAGCGCAACTACAGTTGCAGTCTGCTGAAATCAAATTTGAAAAAGCCAAACTAGAATTTGAAAATAGCCTCATCGGTTTTCCGAAGTTAATTGCTCAAGAGAATCCGGAGCAAGACAGCCTTTACCAAAAACTAAAAATCGGGAGTGGCCTGCAAGAAAGCAGCATTCAACTCAAAGAAGCTCAATTATCACTTCAGAAAACAGTGATTAGAGCACCATTTTCCGGCACTTTGTATGATGTCCAAGCCTTCAAAGGTAAAAGTGTGAAAGCTGGGGATGAATTATTCGCTGAATTTAACCACCGCCTTTTAGTGGAAGTCAATTTATTGGAATCGGAAGCTTTAAACCTTAAAGAAGGTATGCCTGCAGCAATTCGAAATCCGGCAATGGATGAAAGTTTTACAGGCGAGGTTTACAGCATCAACCCTAAAGTAGATGAAAACGGTTTGGTGCAAACGCAGATCCTCTTAAAAGGAGAACATGCTCTTTGGCCGGGTATGAACGTGGAAGTAGAGATTAGAATCCCGAAAGGCGAACGATTGCAAGTGCCGAAAGGCAGCTTGGTATTGCGTTCAGGAAAGCCGGTTGTATTCTCGGTAGAAAATGATTTGGCAAAATGGAATTATGTAGAATTCGGATATGATAATGGTAAAATGGTAGAAATCACAGATGGCATAACAGCTGGAACAGTGGTCATTACCAATAACAATCTGCAGTTGGCACATGATGCCCCTATCAGCATTCAAAATTCAGATAACTAATGACCCGCTATTTCATCCAAAGACCCATAGCCGTCATTATGTTTTTCATCGCACTCATAGGATTGAGTGTTTTAGCATGGTTGAATCGGCCAGTTTCTTTATTACCCGATATTGATGTGCCTGAAATGGCCATCAGAGTCGATTATGCCAATGCCTCTCCCGAAGCTATAGAAAATAACATTCTCAAGCCCATGCGGGAATCTTTGGCTACCATGCAGGGTTTGTCTGATTTACAATCTACAGCATCAAATGAAAATGGCTTGCTTCGCCTACGGTTTAACTATGGGCAGCGAATGGATTTGGCTTTTGTGGAAGTAAATGAAAAAATCGATCGACTGACAGACCAATTCCCTGCTGATATGTCTCGGCCAAGAGTAATTCGAGTTAATTATACTGACATTCCTATTGCGAAAGTTCAATTGATTCCCACAGATGCTGCCAATATGATTGAAAGCTCACGACTGGCAGAAAATGTCATAAAAAAGCGAATTGAGCAAATTGAAGGAATTTCTTTGGTCGATTTAAACGGAACTGTAGATGAACAAATCAAAATCATTCCCGATCTCAAAGCTTTGCAAAGAACAGGATTAGAACTAGAAGCCATTTCTCAAGCCATTCAATCGGCTAATCAAGAATTGGGCGGAGTAGAAGTAAAAGATGGGCAATACCAATATTATATGCGCATGGCCGGCAGATTGAATAATGCGGAAGATATTGCGTCAATTCCTGTCAGAATCAATGAGGATAAATATATTCCTATTCGCCAATTGGCAGAAGTAAAAACCGCAGAGGAGAAGGTCAGCGGATTTCATTTCTTCAATCAAAATAGAGGCATTGTAATGAACATCCACAAGCAACCCCAAGCGGTGATGACGGATTTGATGCCCGAAATTGAAAAATCCATTAAGCAGTTTAAAAAAGATTATCCAACATTGGATATCGCCATTACTCAAGATCAATCCATTTTCCTAAAAGCAGGAATTAACAATTTACAAGGCAGTTTGCTTTTCGGTGGATTGTTTGCTTTCGGTGTACTCTTCCTTTTTATGGGTTCTTTTCGATTGCCAGTTATTATGGGTATTAGTTTGCCACTTTCGCTTATTCTATCTTTTCTATTCTTTGAAATATTTGGGTTAAGCATCAATATCATTTCCCTAAGTGGCTTGGCTTTAGGTTTGGGTATGCTGATTGATAATGCCATTATCGTACTGGAGAATATAAGCCGTAAGCGAATGGAAGGCCTCAATCTAATTGACTCTTGCGTGGCAGGAGTAGCTGAAGTTCAGGGCGCTTTAATCAGTTCAGTTTTGACCACTTTGGCTGTATTTGTCCCATTGATTTTCTTAAGTGGAGTTAGTGGAGTGTTGTTTTTCGATCAGGCCGTTTCTGTAGGTATTATTTTAACAGTATCTTTAGGAGTTTCTTTTGTATTACTCCCTCTACTCTATCGCTTATTTTTTAAAAATAAAAAGGATTTTAAAAAAGAGGACAGCCGATTTTTTAAAAGTATCATTCAAGGATTTGAGAAATCGCATCATTGGTCATTTAGAAATAAGAGGCTAAGCTTTTTCATGATTTTGCTTATCCTTCCTATGGGTATTTGGTCTTTCTGGAACATGGAACAAAAAGGCTTACCTAAAATCACCCGAACAGATGCAGTAGTCAAAATTAATTGGAATGAACCGATTGATGTAATTGAAAATGCTAACCGTAGTCAGGAATTACTGGATAATTTGAATAAACAACTTGAATTTAGCGAAACGGACGCTGGCATTCCTCAATATTTACTGAGTTTGGAAAATGCAGAGTTACAGGAAAGCTTGATTTACCTCCAATTTCAAAGTGACAATGCTAAAGCAGAGCAATTGACATTCCTTCAAAATCAAGTAAAGAAATCGTATCAAAAAGCTTCATTTGAAATGGAAAATGCCAAAAATGCTTTTGATATGTTATTTGCCAGCGAAGAACCTTATTTCCGGGTACAATGGCAAGACCCGAACTTAAAAAATGCTAATCCGGAAAGTGTGAAACCAGCACTGGAAAACTTCCCTTGTGATAATTTTCAAGCTGGCCCTTCTCTGGAAGAAGAAAGCAGCATGATCCTAACCATAAAGCAAAAAGAATTATTGCACTATGGCATTTCGCCTGAGCAAATCATCAATCAGTTGGAACGAGTATTAGGCAATTATAAAATCTCTGAATTAAAGCAATTTGCCATTATTACGCCAGTGGTTTTAGAGACTGATGAAAAAGCTTTTGCCGATTTATTGAAAACTGCTAAAGTAAAAAACAATGAAGGCAAGAGTTATGCCTTAGGGAATTTCGTGGATTATGACTGGGGCAACCGATTGAAAAAGATTACCGCTGATGTTTCAGGTACCTATTTTTCAGTAAATCTAGAACAAGAAACTGTTCAGAAGAACCCTGAAAAACTAACAGAAGAAATCAATCAATGGGCAAGTGACAACAGCCTGATTCAAAAGATTTCAGGCAGATATTTCACTGAACAAGAAAATTTAAAGGAACTAGCTTTTATACTATTGATTTCTGTAGTGCTTTTGTATTTCATTTTATCCGCTCAGTTTGAAAGTTTCTGGCAGCCTTTAATCGTAATTTTCACCTTACCATTCGGAATTATGGGCGCTATGATAGTGCTTTGGCTAGGCGGAAGTAGTATCAATATTATGTCGGCTATCGGGATGGTGGTAATGCTGGGAATCATGGTCAATGATGCTATTTTGAAAGTAGATACAATGAACCGCAATTTAAAAGCCCTAGAAAAAAGAGATAAAGAAAGCGTTTATGAAGCTATCTTTTCAGCTGGAAAAATCAGATTGAAACCTATTCTAATGACTTCAATTACCTCTCTCTTAGCCTTAAGTCCAGTCTTACTATCTGGTGGTCTCGGAGCAGAGTTACAAAAGCCATTAGTACTGGCCGTCATGGGTGGTTTGACTATAGGGACATTTACAGCTTTGTATTTTGTGCCTTTGGTGTATTTTCAGGTACGGAGGTTTTTAGGTGTTTAGGTGTTTAGGTGTTGACGAATTGGATATTTGATGGTAGCCATAGAGCATGAAGTGATAAGTTGGCTAGTAGGATCAATGGATCATTTCAAACCCTAAAATAGACCACTATCCCAAAAAAGCATCTAACTAAAAATTTTGAAAATAGGCTTTACCTTTTCAACTTTGTCACTTCCTCTTTAATTTCTAGCACAATGTCAGTAAGTTCTCTTAAGCTCATAGGAGGATTTTCATTATTTTTCACATCAGGAAATTGGGTACTAATAAAAGCTTTTGCCTCCCAAATCTCCATTACGCTCTCAATGGGAATTTCATAAGGAGAATAAACGGTATTATCTGAAACCATAAATAACACGCCTTTTTCCTCAGCATAATTGAACACTCTTTTATATACCACACCTTCCTGCTCACTTACGATGATGTAGGTTTTACCATTTCGGATTGAATCAGGACTTTCCACATATTCACCAATAATGATAGTGCCCGGCTCCAAAGGCAACATAGAATCACCACTGATTTCAAATGCGCGATAAGTACTATTTCGAGGCAAATTTGGCAATTGAAAACGTGGGAGTTCTTGCAAATATTCAGGATCTGCATAGCCATTGGTATAGCCGGCAGAAGCTTTTTGAGGGACTAATTCAATGTTTTCTCTTTCTTGGCTATCCACTGTAATTGCCAAAACTTTAGTCGGTTTTTTAGTAACCACCATCGGGCTGGATAAATCCTTTCCCAATAAATCATCTACACTGACATTAAATAGATCGGATAATTTCAGTAAAGTTTGAATCCTTGGGTCTGCTCTACCCTCTTCATAAGATCCAATCTGCGGGCGCTTCACTCCTAACTCATCAGCTAAGTCTTGCTGCGTCCACCCCTTCTCCTTTCTGAGGTATTTAATATTGTTATTAATTAAGCTCATTTTTTATAAGAATCAAGAATCAAGAGCCTAAAATCAAGACACTTTCATCGTTTTTTTTTGTATTAAGTTTTAAGTTATAAGCATTAAGTTAAATTTAATTATAAACGAGTATGCAAACTTAACTTCAACATCACTCTACTCAATTTTCATTCATCTTAACTTTACTTTAAGTTAATTACATTTTGAAGACTATCAGTACTGAACTAAATATCCCACATCTAACATCCATCAACTTGTATCGAGTATCTAGAAAAATCAAACTCCCCAATTCCATCTTCTAATTTCCTACTCCCCAATTCAAACTTATATCATTTATCTTAAATTTCGTTATATTCTTCTTTCAATTTTTATAAACCGGTCTGAACTAAACTTCCATCCTCCAAAACATTAATTCTCATTTTGTCAACTGTCTATTGTCAATTCTGCCCATTCCGCTCTGACCTTCGCTGCTGACCCACCAAACTTTCATATTCCTGCTGCCTAATTCCCTGCCAGCTGGCGGGTTAGGGGCCTTAAGGAGCTCTAAAAATCATCAAATCATCCATTTCTCTATAATGTTCATTCATATGATATAGCACCTTTTGATGCAAAGAAATTTTATCTTCCGCTCGGCTAAAACGACTCCTAATTCTATTGACCACTTCACTTACTGTATCTTGTGGTTCAGCTAGTGTATAACCGTACCATTTGCCATCTCCTGTTTTCGTACGAACATGAAAATGTACCTGACACCTTCCTGAATTAAGGCGTTTACTAGACAATCTAATTTTTACATCCATCCCACTTAATAATTTTAAAAGCCGTGAACTTTTTCGAATAAATCACTATTTTTTTTAGTAATTTTGATAATAAATTTAGTATTAATTATCAAAAAAGCCAAATAAAAGCTAATTATTTTAGTTTTATGCGAGAAAACACTACCAGATTCATCATTCATTTAGATATGGACACCTTATTCGTATCTGTCGAACATTTTTTAGATTCAACCCTAAATGGTCAGCCCGTTATCGTTGGGGGCGGACACCGAGGTGTGGTAGCTGCCTGTAGTTTGAAACTAGGGCGTATGGTATGCATTCGGCAGCGTAGTGTGTACATTTGATGAGACGAATAATTATTTCCCCTAAATCAATATTTGTAAAAATCTGGTCTTCCAAATCAATTGCTATTGGAAAATCAGCCACACTTCTGCCAGTTTGAAGAGCTCCTTCTTGTTGTTTCAATTCGTATATTCTCTGAACATCAGAAATCTTCAATTCTCTTTCAAATTCCTCCAGCACTTCTACACTTTCTTGGCACTACCTGAAAAGCAGAAACATAGACAATAACATAAGTATAAAATTTCTTTGCATTCTATTCAATTTTTTTTCAGAATAATATTAAGAACACAATCCTCCTATACTACTAAAAACTTAAAATGAAATACTTATTCGAGATGAAAACACTTAGGTGAGATCAAGTAATTCTTTCCACTTTGCGGGTTTGGTCAAAAGCTGCTTTCGCTAGCACTAACAACTCTACATCCATACCATTTTTCATGTGTATGTTAAGCTTTTCAACTGTCACATGGAATCTTTGATTAAAAATTCAACTTCGGTTTGTATAAAATTCGAAGTAGAATTTTTAATGTCGATTTCAATAGTATTTTTGAATTGATGTCGTAAATCAAAAAACAAAAAAAATGCAAAAGCAAAATAAATTACATGAAATATTTAAATCTTAGTTTGCTATTTATGCATTAAAATGTAGGATATTTCAATTCAAAACAGCTCTAAAACTAGATACTAATAGTGTTAAGCTGAATTATTATATATATGATAAATTTCAAAATGAAATAAAAATTACATCTAAAAAGAATAAAAAACAGGGATAAGTAAGGAAGCAATTATCCAAAAAATAATGCCTAGCGGAGCCCCAATTTTAAAGAAATCCTTGAATTCATAATTCCCAGCACTGTAAACCATAGTGTTCGTTTGATATCCTATCGGTGTCATAAAGCTGGCACTACCTGCCATCATCACCGCTATTAAAAAAGGTAAAGGACTAAATCCTAATGCTTCTGCTATAGACATGGAAAGTGGGGCCATCAAAGCAGCAGCTGCATTATTAGACATAATTTCAGTAAAAATCATAGTCACCAAATATATACCCGCTATCATAATAAATGGAGCAGTTTGATTTTCTGTAAATGCTAAAAAATTAGTAACCAACCAATCATTCAATCCACTCTTCTGCATAGCTGCGCCAAAACTCAAGGACCCTGCTAGCAAAAATATTACTTGCCAATCTATAGATCGATAGGCATCTGTCATACTAATAATCCTGAAAATGCCCAATAAAAACACACCTGCCCAGGCAGAGGCAACGATGGGTAGAATATTAAAGGTAGCCGTTAAAATCACCAATATTAAAACACCAGCTGATATATACAACTTCTTTTTATCCGGTATGTCCAGATCACTTTCTCTAATAGATAAGAAAGGTGCATTAGGGTTGCTTTCTGCCTTTTCTAAAAGTTCGTGACCTTTTTTACTGGTTTGTAACAACAAAATATCCCCTACTTTCAAGCGGATATTTTCCATATCATTAAATTTTCGTTTACCTCTGTGCCGAATAGCCAATAAGTGAGAATGATAATTTTTCAAAAAACTAATGCTTTTCAATTTTTTATCAACCAAGTGAGTACCGGGCATAATAATCACTTCCACTACTTTGGTCTCTTCTTCGGGGAAATACTTATCCGTTATAGATTTTACTATGGATAGGTGCTGATCGGCTACTACTTTCTTTACCTTATCAAGTTCCCCTTTAATCAACATCACATCTCCTGTTTGGAGCTTCGTATCCATCTTTGGATTTCTGATGGTATTATCCTCTCTTCTTAACTCCTGTACTTCAAAACTTAAATCTTTTTCCTTGAATAATTCTTCTATGCTAATACCCTTTTTCTCATCAGGCAATTCTTTTATTTTAACTTCAGTCAAGAATTTTTTGATCTGACTTTCATCTTTTAAAGGCTTGACCTGAGACTCCTTTGGTAATAAATGCTTACCTACAAACATCAAATACAGTAATCCCACCCCTAAAAATACTAGTCCAATAGGTGCCATGGTAAACAAGCCAATTTCATCGAAACCCTTATCTTTAGCAATACCTGCTACTAAAAGATTAGTAGAGGTACCGATTAAAGTGCAAGTCCCCCCCAATATAGCTCCATATGATAATGGTATTAAAAATTTGTAAGGGTGTAAATTAAGTTTCTTAGCTGCTTTTGAAACTATTGGAATAAACGTTGCCACAACGGGCGTGTTATTAATAAATGCAGATAACAGCCCCACCCCAGAACTCATTCCCAAAATAGCTCCACTGTATGACTTGTTAAAAAGGCGAGTAGCCATAGGCGCCAATAATTTTATGACACCAGCCCTTATCAACGCACTACTTAAAATAAACATAGCCGTGACGGTGAGTGTTGCACTGTTTGCAAAGCCAGTGAAACTTTCAGCTGGTTCCAAAACACCAAATACAATCCAAGCTACCATTACTCCAATTGCTACCAAATCTACGCGAACAGCTTCCGTAGCAAATAAAACAATAGCTAACAGTATAACTAAACTGGTAATAATAAAGGATAGCTCCATACATTTCGAATATATGAGCCTACAGCTTGTAAAGCAAGCATTAATTTTAATTCAGCTGACAGAGCTATCAAATTCACGGTTAAACTGCAATCAATATCATAACCAATAATTCAACTTGTCAAAGAGGCCATGCAGAGTCTATCATAGAAAAGGCATAAAAAAACCCTGATAGTTTTCACTATCAGGGTTATAAATAAAAGTTGGCAACGACTTACTCTCCCACCTTTTACGGCAGTACCATCAGCGCTGGTGGGCTTAACTTCTCTGTTCGGAATGGGAAGAGGTGTACCCCACCGCCATAGTCACCATAAAGTCTGTCATTCTCTGTATAGAGCATGAACTTAATTTCTTTATGATACCTTGTCCCATTTTACCGGGAGGGTGTATCAATATTTTATAATCAACCTCTACATTTAGAGATTAATCAACATGTTAAAGTGAAAGAGTCTTAAAGTAAACACAAGACTGTTGAACGGAAAGCTACGGATAATTAGTACTGCTCGGCTATGACATCACTGCCTTTACACCTGCAGCCTATCAACCCCATCATCTATAGGGTTCCTTTAAAGAAGTCTCATCTTGAGGCGGGTTTCGCGCTTAGATGCTTTCAGCGCTTATCCCTTCCAAACATAGCTACCCAGCGATGCACCTGGCGGCACAACTGGTACACCAGCGGTTTGTCCAATCCGGTCCTCTCGTACTAAGATCAGGTCCTCTCAAACTTCTAGCGCCCACAACAGATAGAGACCGAACTGTCTCACGACGTTCTGAACCCAGCTCGCGTGCCACTTTAATGGGCGAACAGCCCAACCCTTGGGACCTTCTCCAGCCCCAGGATGTGACGAGCCGACATCGAGGTGCCAAACCTCCCCGTCGATGTGAGCTCTTGGGGGAGATCAGCCTGTTATCCCCAGAGTACCTTTTATCCTTTGAGCGATGGCCCTTCCATGCGGAACCACCGGATCACTATATCCGTCTTTCGACCCTGATCGACTTGTAGGTCTCACAGTCAAGCTCCCTTATGCTATTGCGCTCTGCGCACGGTTACCAAGCGTGCTGAGGGAACCTTTGAAAGCCTCCGTTACTCTTTTGGAGGCGACCACCCCAGTCAAACTACCCACCACACAATGTCTCCGCTAGTTAGCGGATTAGGCATCAGATAAAATAAGGGTGGTATTTCAACAACGACTCCACCATGCCTGGCGACACAGCTTCGAAGTCTCCCACCTATCCTACACATATTTTACCCAATGTCAATGTGAAGCTATAGTAAAGGTTCATGGGGTCTTTTCGTCCCGTTGCGGGTAAGCGGCATCTTCACCGCTACTACAATTTCACCGAGCTCGTGGCCGAGACAGTGCCCAGATCGTTACACCATTCGTGCAGGTCGGAACTTACCCGACAAGGAATTTCGCTACCTTAGGACCGTTATAGTTACGGCCGCCGTTTACTGGGGCTTCAGTTCAACGCTTCGCACTTGCGCACTAACGTCCCCC